>JAGBCS010000001.1 GCA_017937885.1 Bacteroidales bacterium | reverse complement strand
TCGTTCGACTCGACGACGTTGTATGAGGCCATGTCGATGGATATGATGCATCCTGCGGCCTTTGCCATTTCGACGGCACGACGGATAGTCGCTTGGTTCTGAACGAGATAGCCTTCTATATGGAAGTAGTCGTAACCTTCAAAATACTCTGGCTTCAGGTCTTCCGGTACCAGTTCGAGAGCTGCTCCGAGGTAGACCGCGAAGGTCCTTTCGGCGTTCGGCGCGGTGATGAACACCATCGCTCTTCCGGAAGAATGCGTGCCCTTCAGGAGCACCGACTTTATGCCGTACTGCGCCTGGTCGCTCTTGAACAGGTGGCCAAGGTCGTCATCTCCGACCTTTCCTATGAAGCCTGACTCCATGCCGAAGATGGCTGTTCCCGTGATCGTGTTGGCCGCAGAGCCGCCGGCTACGAGCTGCACACCCATCGGCTTGAGAGTCTGCCATATCTTGTCTCCGGTCTCCATATCCACATGCTGCATGCTTCCTTTCGGAAGATGATATTTCTTGAGGAAGGTGTCGTCCGGAAGGACAGCCAGTATGTCAGTCAAAGCGTTGCCGATGCCTAAGATAGACGCCATAAATGTATGTTTTTGATGTTGAACCTACAAAGTTAACAAACTTTTGGATAAATTTGCATCCGATTATGAATGACACATTAAAGAAAGTACTCAAATATAGCGCATCGGCAGCCTTCGCCATCCTTCTCCTGTGGTTTTCGTTCCGAGATGTGGAATGGTCTGATTTCGCAGAGGGATTGAAGTCGTGCCGTTGGGAATTCATCGCCTTGTCGATGGCGGCCGGATCCTTTGCCTTCTGGCTCAGGGGCTTGCGCTGGCGCCGGCTTCTTCTGCCGATTGACGGCAGCATCACCCGCATCACGACCTTCAACGGCGTGAATATAGGAAACGTCTCTAACTACATATTTCCACGTATCGGCGAATTCATACGCTGCGGAGTCATAACCCGTCGTTCGAAGGACGGCAAGGCGACCTACGACAAGGTCCTCGGCACCGTCGTGCTCGAAAGGAGCTGGGAGCTTCTTGTGATGCTTCTGCTGCTTGTGGTTGTGGTTGTCGGAGGCTTCAACAGATTCGGTGGTTTCTTTGTGGACGAGATCCTCGGACCGATGGCACAGAAGTTCAACTTCAGCGTGTGGTGGCTCGTGGCTATTCTGGTGGCGTCGGTGGCCATCGTGCTCTGGATGATATGGCGTTTCCGTGAGTCCAATACCTTCTGCAGGAAGGTCTGGGGCATATTTACAGGCATACTGCAGGGATTCTCCAGCTGCCTGAAGATGGATCAGAAATGGCTTTTCTTCGCTTATACGGCCCTTATCTGGGTGATGTACTGGCTGATGGCGGCAAGCACCATGTGGGCGGCGCCGTTCATGGACAGTCTTGATCTGATCGACGCTCTTTTCCTGTCGCTTGTCGGAGGTCTCGGCTTCGCGGTGCCGGTTCCGGGCGGCATCGGTGCCTTCCATTTCATCATCAGCCTTGCCCTGTCTGCCGTCTACGGCGTGCCGACCGAGCTCGGCATCATCTATGCGACCCTCTCCCACACCTCGCAGGCCATTACCCAGATCTTCTTCGGCCTCGGTTCGTATGCCTATGAGTCGCTGAAGAAGTAGTTCAGGCACAATGATTGCCCAAGCCTCGTGCAATAAGGATATCATTATGGAACATACAATCAGACATCTGGCGGAAATCCGCCGCTTTGAGACCATCGTCGAGGGTCATATCGCTTATGTAGATTACGACATCAAGGACGGAACTCTTGTGATCACCAAGACCTTCGTCCCGAAACCCATCAAGGGCCGTGGCATAGCAGGCGAGCTCGTGGCAACTGCCTACGCCTTCGCCGACGAAGTCGGACTCCGTCGTGCAGCCACCTGCTCCTACGCCGCTACCTGGCTTGCCAGGCACTCCTGATCATGTGCCCGAAAATTTCAAAGATGCGACGTGAATTATGGCACGCCATTTGCAAAAGCTAAATCACGGTTAGTTTAGTTGTTAATAATAGGGTTATAGTTCATTAAGGGGTGACCAGCGATGGCCACCCCTTGATGATTTTCTATGTTAGAATGCGTTATTTCTGTCTCAGGAAAACATGCACCGGACATCCGAGGAAATCGAACTTCGAACGGAGCTTGTTCTCAAGGAATCTCCTGTAAGGCTCCCTGATGTACTGAGGAAGGTTGCAGAAGAACGCGAAAGACGGAGAGCGTGTCGGAAGCTGAGTCACATATTTGATCTTGATGTACTTGCCCTTCCATGCAGGCGGAGGGTAGTTCTCTATCTCCGGCAGCATCGCCTCGTTCAGCTCGGAAGTCTTGATCTTGCGCGAATAGTTCTCATACACATGCGCTGCGGCATCGAGGACATCCATGATCCTCTGCTTGTTGATTACCGAGGTGAAGATGATAGGGAGGTCGTTGAACGGCGCGAGGCGTTCCTTGATCGCCTGGGTGTATTCCTTCATCGTGTTGCTGTCCTTCTCGACGGTATCCCACTTGTTCACAACGACCACGCAGGCCTTCTTGTTGCGCTGGATAAGGTTGAATATAGCCATGTCCTGCGACTCGATGCCGGTCTGGGCATCCACCATGAGGATGCAGACGTCGGAATGTTCGATGGCGCGGATCGACCTCATCACAGAATAGAACTCAAGGTCTTCGTGCACCTTGGTCTTCTTGCGCATGCCGGCGGTATCAACCAGCATGAACTCATGGCCGAATTTGTTGTAGAGGGTGGCGATTGAATCTCGTGTCGTGCCTGCGATAGGGGTGACGATGTTCCTTTCCTTGCCGAGGAGGGCGTTGGTCAGGGATGACTTGCCGACGTTCGGCTTTCCTACGATCGTGAAGTGCGGCAGCTCCGGATGTTCGTCGGTGTCAGGGTCCTCTGCAGGAAGCTGCTTGACGATCGCGTCAAGAAGGTCTCCTGTGCCGCCTCCGTTGGCAGCTGAGATGCTGTATACTTCTCCAAGTCCGAGTGAGTAGAACTGGAATGCGTCATACATCTTCTCGCCTGAGTCGATCTTGTTCACAGCAAGCACTACCGGCTTTCCGCTGCGGCGGAGCAGATCGGCGATCTCCTCGTCGTAGTCGGTGATGCCTGTGCCGGCCTCCACCATGAAGAGCACTACGTGTGCTTCCTCGATGGCGAGGACTACCTGCTTGCGGATCTCCTCTTCGAAAATGTCATCAGAATTCGATGTGTATCCTCCTGTGTCGACAACGGAAAACTCCGTTCCACACCATTCACATCTGCCATAGTGCCTGTCTCTGGTCACTCCGGCTGTCTCGTCTACGATCGCCTGGCGCATTCCGACCAGACGGTTGAAAAGAGTGGACTTTCCCACATTTGGGCGTCCTACAATAGCTAAAAGGCTCATAATTAAATAATTTAAGTTAATGCCCCGCCTCACGGCGAGACTGCTCGTCCCTCTCCGGGACCGAATGTCATCGGCAAGTTGCAGAGCTTGAACAGCTGCCGCATCCGCCTTCGTCGCAGACCGGCTGGCCGTTCGCGTCCTTCTTGCCCCAAAGCTTCATCTCCTCTTCCTTGGCGCACTTTATGCCTCTCTTGCGCATCTCGACATTGTTCTCGATCTCCGTTTCAGGAAACTTGCCGTCTTTGCGGAAGATGATGTTGAAACAGAGGCCGAACACGCAGAGTCCGACAAGAACGAGTGCTGCAAACAGGATTTCCATCAGTTGATGAAGCTTGAACTTATCTCTTCGTAATTGTATACCTTGCTGATGATGCTTGCGAACATGTCAGCCATAGTAAGGACAGTGATCTTGCTCTTGTCCTTTGAAGGGTCTGAACTGAGCGGAATGGTGTCTGCTACGATGACCTCTTCAAGAGCCGACTCGGCGATCCTGTCGTATGCCGGACCTGAAAATACGGCGTGGGTTGCACATGCGCGTACGCTCCTTGCTCCCATGTCCTTCAGTACGTTAGCTGCTTTTGCCAATGTTCCTGCTGTGTCCACCATATCGTCTACGATCACTACGTCCTTGCCTGCAACGTCTCCGATCGCTGTGATCGAGCCGACAACGTTGGCTCTTTCGCGTGACTTGTGGCAGATGATCACCGGACACTCAAGATATCTGGCATATGCGTTGGCTCTCTTGGCGCCTCCCATATCGGGAGCGGCAATCGCGAGGTTCTCCAGGTTGAGAGCCTTGAGGTAAGGGAGGAACACTGCGCTTGCGTAGATATGGTCTACAGGGAAGTCGAAGAATCCCTGGATCTGGTCTGCATGGAGGTCGCATGTCATCACTCTGTCGCAGCCGGCTGCATGAAGCATGTTGGCGACGAGCTTGGCTCCGATCGAAACTCTCGGCTTGTCCTTGCGGTCCTGTCTTGCCCATCCGAAATACGGCATTACGGCGATGACCTTGTGTGCGGACGCTCTCTTTGCTGCATCGATCATGAGAAGGAGCTCGAAGAGGTTGTCTGTCGGAGGACAGGTCGACTGGATGATGAATACGGTAGCGCCACGTACGCTTTCATTGTAGCATGGCTGGAACTCACCGTCGCTGAATGTCAGCACATCAGAGTCGCCGAGCTTGAGGTTGAGCGCATCTGCGACCTTGAGCGCAAAGTCCTTTGACGCTTTGCAGGTGAATAACTTGAGTCTGTGTTCTTTGTGCATCGTGTATGATGGTTTATAGTACTATTTGCTTTCCTGTTCCATTCCGGCGAGGACCTCCTCGATATATCCGAGGATCTCCTCCCTTCCGAGTCCTGTCTCTGCCGAACTGATGAATGTCGGCGGCAGATCTTCCCAATGCTCGAGGATCTGGGCCTTCATCCTGTCGATCTGCGCCGCTAGGGCATTCGGACCCATCTTGTCTCCTTTCGTGAATATGATCGCGAAAGGGATTCTGCTCTGTCCGAGCTCGAAGAGGAAGTCCATGTCTACCTGGCCTATGTCGTGGCGGGAATCGATGAGTACGAAGAGCATCACCATCTCCTCCGAGAGGTTGATGTAGTTTCTGATCACCTGCTCCAGCTTCTGCTTCCCTGTCGCTGACAGCTTTGCGTAGCCGTATCCCGGAAGGTCGACAAGATACCACTGCCTGTTGATGAGGAAGTGGTTCACCAGCCTTGTCTTGCCCGGCTTGCTGGAGGTCATTGCGAGCTTCTTGTTGCGGCAGAGCATGTTGATCAGCGAAGATTTGCCTACATTCGACCTTCCGATGAAGGCGAACTCAGGAAATTTCTGCTTCGGCTTTTCGGAAATCCTTGTGCTGCTGCCCGAAAAAAGCGCTTCTGTGATCTTCATAATTGAAAGGGTGTCAAATCAGTCGGCAAATATATGAAAAAAATATTTGATTTCTTGCGAAAGAATGGTGTGAGTGACGGATTTTTTGCTAAATTTGTTGCGGATGAAAGAAAGACATATGGAAAAAGAATATATCAGCCTTTTTGATCTGCAGTCAAAGCTCAAGGAGGGGATAGAATGTCTTTTTCCGAAACGTATCTGGATAAGGGCCGAAGTTAGCGCATTGAAGGCGCGTAACGGAGGCCATTGTTATCTGGAACTGTCCCAAAGCGATGAAAAAGGCCTTACGGCCAAGGCGCAGGCTATCATCTGGAGCTCGCGCTACAGGTTCATAGCGCCGTATTTCGAGTCGGTGACAGGCTCTCCGATCAGTGAGGGTATGGTTATACTTGTCGAGGTTCAGGTGAACTACAGCCAGCTGTACGGGTTGTCTCTGATAGTGAACGACATTGATCCTGAGTTCTCTCTGGGACTGAAGGAGCTTGAAAGACAGCGGACGATCGAGCGCCTGCAGAAGGAGGGACTCATGGGCCTCCAGTCGGAGCTTCCCCTGCCGGTCCTGCCGTATGACCTTGCGGTCATCTCGGCGGAGGATGCGGCCGGCTACCGCGATTTCGTGCGCCATCTCGAGGGGAATGCCTATGGCTTCAAGGTGAACATAGAGCTTTTCCCGGCTCTGATGCAGGGTGCAGGTTGTCCTCAGTCGGTGGTCGAGGCGATGGATGCGGTGCTCGAAAGCGGCAAGGACTATGATGCCGTGCTTATCCTCCGTGGCGGCGGTTCGAAGCTGGATCTTGCATGCTTCGACGATTACGGTATGGCCGCCGTGATCGCCCAGTATCCTTTGCCGGTGCTGATGGCAATAGGCCATGATCAGGATTTTCATGTCGCCGACATGGTGGCAAATACATATGTGAAGACTCCGACTGCGCTCGCTGACTTCATTCTCGGCATGTACGAGGATGAGGATGCGAGGCTGACGGCATGGGCGAGCCGTGTCAGACTCGCGGCTGCAGGCAGGATATCTGCCGCAGAATCGTGTCTGGATGTGCTCAGGGCCAGGGTCCGTGGCGCCTTCTCGCTGAAGGTGGCAGCTATGGAGGCTGCCCTGAACGTGCTGCAGACGCGGGTGGCGGCAGCGGATCCGAGACGGATCCTGGAACGTGGCTATGCACTTGCTCTTGACGGCAGGGGAGTCGTGATGAAAAGCGTGTCCGGAAGGAAGGCCGGTGACAGCGTGTCCGTTATGTTCGCCGACGGAGTGATCGGCTGCGAAGTGAAGGAAGTATGCAGGAAGTGAAGATGAAAGAGAGATTCGATTATGCAAAGGCTGTCGAGGAGCTTGAGGCTATCGCAGCGAAGGTCGAGGACCCTCAGACGGGCATCGACGACATTGACAGATACATCAAGCGTTCGGAAGAGCTCGTGACGGCCTGCCGCGAATACCTGCGCGGTGCCCGTGCGAAGCTTGATGAAATGGAAAACTAAAAAAACACACACAGATATGTGCGCAAAAACCGCAAAGAAGAAGATGATCTACGACCTTGACAAATGGCTTCTGCCGTACAAGGACGCGATCGACAAGAGACATCAGATGATCCTTGACATGAAGGAGCGTCTCAGCGTGGACGGTTCCTTGAGCAAGGGCATGAACAACCACATGTATTACGGCCTGCACCGCGATGAGAAGGGCGGCTGGATCTTCCGCGAATGGGCTCCGAACGCCACAAAGATCTACCTTATCGGCGAGTTCAACAACTGGAAGCGCACCGAGGCGTATGCCCTGAAGCCTATAGGAGGAGGAAACTGGGAACTCGTCCTTCCGGGAATGTTTCTGGACCACGGTACCCTATACAAGCTCTACATCGAGTGGAAGGGCGGCGGAGCGGAACGTCTTCCGGCGTATGTCACAAGGTGTGTACAGGATCCTGTGACAAAGACCTTCTGCGCTCAGGTGTGGGACCCTGTGAAGCCTTACGAGTGGAAAAGTGCGAAGCCGGGCAAGAGAGTCAATCCGCTGATCTATGAGTGCCATATCGGCATGGCGGCAGAGGAGGAGAAGGTCGGAACATTCGAGGAGTTCCGCACGAATGTTCTTCCGAAGGTTGCGGATCTGGGATATGACACTCTCCAGATCATGGCTCTTCAGGAGCATCCGTATTACGGATCGTTCGGCTATCAGGTGGCGAACTTCTATGCTCTCAGCTCGCGTTTCGGTACGCCGGAGGAATTCAAGGCACTCGTGGACGATGCGCATGCCCTCGGCATCGCTGTCGTGATGGATATAGTTCATTCGCATTCCGTTGACAATGAGGCGGAAGGACTCGGAAACTTCGACGGAAAGGAGGATCTTTACTTCTACACAGGATGGCAGGGACGTCATCCGGCATGGGGCTCGCGCTGCTTCGATTACGGAAAGGATGAGACGAAGTATTTCCTCCTGTCAAACTGCAAGTACTGGATGGAGGAATATCATATCGACGGCTTCCGCTTCGACGGAGTGACCAGCATGCTTTACTGGGATCACGGTCTGGAGAAGGATTTCGTCGGATACGACAATTATTTCAATCAGGGCGTAGACGAGAACGCGGTGACATATCTGGCGCTGGCAAACGTGCTGATCCGCGAGATGAATCCGGATGCGTTCACGATCGCGGAGGATGTCAGCGGAATGGCAGGACTTGCGGCACCGCTCGAAATGGGAGGTGTCGGCTTCGACTTCCGCATGAGCATGGGTGTGGCCGACAACTGGATCAAGTGGATCAAGGAACTTTCGGACGACCAGTGGAGCATGGGAGAGATGTGGTGGCAGCTCACCAACAAGCGCGAGGACGAGAAGACCATCAGCTATGCCGAATGCCACGATCAGGCGATGGTAGGCGACAAGACTATCGCTTTCCGCCTGATGGACAAGGAGATGTACTTCTCGATGAACAAGGATTCCCAGTCGGATATCGTGGACAGGGGAATGGCTCTGCACAAGATGATCCGTCTTGTGACTATGGCTACCTGCGGAAACGGCTACCTTACATTCATGGGCAACGAGTTCGGACATCCGGAGTGGATCGACTTCCCGCGCGAAGGAAACGGCTGGTCGTACAAGCATGCGAGACGACAGTGGTCTCTCGCTGAACCGGATTACCTGAGATACAGATATCTGCGCAATTTCGACAAGGCGATGGTGCATCTGGCACGTCAGGAAGCCATCCTTGACGAGAAACCGGAACTTTTTGTGCAGGATGAAGAGAAAAAGATACTGATTTTCAAAAGAAAAAATTGTATCTTTGCGCTCAATTTCAACCCCACGGCTTCTTTTGCCGACTACGGCTTTGCCGCACCGGCAGGAAAATACGAGGCCGTACTCAATACGGATGAAAACGAATTTGACGGCTTCTCTAGGTTAAAGACTGGAGAGGTTCATTTCAGTGTGTCGACCAAGAGTGAGAACGGAAACGGCAAGTACGACAGTACTTTGTATCTGTATCTCCCTAGCCGATGCGCTGTTGTATTGAAGAAGATTGACTAGTAAAACTTAAATATTATATAGTATGGCTTTTCTTAAATTCAACAAGTCCGAGCTTGTCAACCTCGAGTACTCGCTCAAGCGCGAGCTCGTAGTGGCAAACGAGACAGGAGCGTACTGCAACACGTCGATCGTGACCTGCAATACGAGACGCTATCACGGACTGCTCGCCGTCCCTGTGGACGAGCTGGGTGGCGGAAAGTACATGTTGCTTTCTGCGCTGGATGAAAGTCTGGTCCTTGGAGGAAAGCAGTTCAACCTTGGAATCCATTGCTATGGAGATACCTATGAGCCAAGAGGACACAAGTACATCGTCGATTTCGATGCGGACCCTGTTCCTGTGGTGACATACAAGGTTGGAGGTATCCTCTTTACCAAGACGATCATGATGGTGCCTGACAACGATCAGGTGCTGATCAAGTATGAGCTCCTCAATGCGCCTTCAAAGGTTTCCCTCGTGCTGAAGCCTTTCCTCGCATTCAGAAGCGTGCATAGCCTGACAAGTCAGAATCCTGAGGCATATACGGGATTTGACGAAGTGGACGGCGGTGTGTCTTTCCGTCTTTACAACGGCTTCCCGGACCTTAATCTCCAGCTTTCGGCAAAGGCTGCCTACAAGCATCAGCCATACTGGTACAGCGGAGTGACATATTCGGACGAGTACCGTCGCGGTTTCGACTGCAGGGAGGACCTTCTGGTACCGGGATCATTCACTCTCGAGCTCAAGCCTGGCGAGTCTGTCGTATTCTCGGCTTCAGTGAACGAAGTGAATCCTAGAGGCCTCAAGAGGAAGTTCACCGACTGCTTCAGGAAGCTTCCTGAGATCGAGACATACCACGATCTCCTCGAGCACAATGCAAGCCTTTTCAAGGTGCATAACGGCGACAGGGCGCAGATCAACGCAGGTTTCTCATGGCTCGAGACAGGTCTTCTCAGAGAGACGATCGTGTCGCTTCCTGGTCTTACGCTTTACGCAAACGGCGACTGCAACGAGTTCGAGAAGATCCTCGACACCCTGATCGCTGACGAGCAGGAGCGCCTCTTCCACAGGACTACCCAGTGCGAGGCTCCGCTCAGACTTACAGAGACAATCCAGCAGTACATCCGCTTCAGCGGCAAGGAGAAGGCTATCTGGAAGAAGTATGGCGAGACTCTCAAGGGCATCATCGAAAGCTATGCTCCAGGCCGCAGAAAGGAGATTGCGATGCATCCTAACGGCCTTCTCTGGGCTCAGATGGACGGTGTCGCCCTCTCATGGATGAACGCATATGTATATGGCCGTCCTGTGACCGAAAGAGCAGGATATCAGATCGAGACAAATGCATTCTGGTACAATGCGCTCTGCTTCGCTATCGATATGGAGAACAAGTACGGACCTAGGAAGAGCGAGTTCGTAGAGCGCTGGGCTCCTGTACGTGACCTCGTGAAGCAGAACTTCCAGCCTACCTTCTGGAGGGAGGAGTGGGGCTACCTCGTGGACTACGTGGGCAATGAGCCTGTAAGCCAGGCGGTAAGACCGAACATCCTCTTCCCAATCTACCTCGAATATTGTCCAGTGGATGACGAGGTCGTTTCAGAAGTTGTGATGACAATCAATGACGAGCTTGTTACAAAGAGAGGACTCAGGTCTCTCTCTCCTAGAAATGAGGCTTACAGGGGCGTATACGAGGGTTCGCAGATTGACCGTGACCTCGCATACCACCAGGGCTGTGCCTTCCCTGCGCTTCTCGCTCCATATATCGACCTGTGCTTCAGGATGATGGGCGAGACCTTCTACGGAAGGGCAAAGTACCTTGTCGAGGGCTTCTATGAGGACATCAGCAAGCATGGTGTAGGTGCATTCTCCGAGCTTTATGACGGAGACCCTCCACACGAGCCGCACGGAGCTATCTCGTCTGCAATGAGTACGGCAGCTCTCCTGCGTATTGAATATATAATGAACCAGTATAAGTAAGAGGAGGATAAGTAATGAGAGTTCTTATGTTCGGATGGGAGTTCCCTCCACATATTGCAGGAGGTCTCGGTACTGCTTGCTACGGTATGACCAAGGGTCTTGCCTACAACGACGTTGACGTTCTTTTCGTGATGCCGTCGGCATCAGGAGACGAGGACGAGAGCGCAGTCAAGATCATCAACGCAAGCGACGTCGCTATCGACACTGTAAGTGCGACAGTGGACGAGTTCCTCGGAAAGGTTCAGTTCGTGCACATCGGTACAAATATGGTTCCTTATGTTGACCCTCAGGACTTTACGAAGATCGTCGAGGAGGAGCGCAAGAGGCAGATCAAGGGCTTCCGTGTGCAGTACGGACAGAAATACAAGTTCTCCGGAAAGTATGGAGCCAACCTGATGGAGGAGGTGGCACGCTACGCAATGGTAGGTGCGACCATCGCTCTCCAGTACAAGGACCAGTTCGATGTGATCCATGCTCATGACTGGCTCACATATCTTGCAGGTATTGCTGCAAAACAGCTGACCGGAAAGCCTCTCGTGGTGCACATGCATGCGACATCATACGACCGTGCGAGCGACGACCAGGTGGATACACGCGTGGTTGACCTCGAGACAAAGGGTATGATGGCTGCAGACAAGGTGATGGCTGTGAGTGAGCTTACAAGAAACATCTGCATCAACCGTTACGGAATCGATCCTGATAAGGTTGTGGCTGTCCACAATGCCGTTGACTTCAGCGGAAGAGAGAAGATCGAGGTCGAGAGGAACGTGAAGGAGAAGGTGGTTACCTTCCTCGGCCGCGTTACCTATCAGAAGGGCCCTGAGTACTTCATCGAGGCTGCGGCAAAGGTCCTCAAGAGATGCAACAACGTGCGTTTCGTGATGGCCGGCAGCGGTGATATGCTGAACAGGTGTATCCGCCACGTCGCGCGTCTGGGCATTTCAGACAAGTTCCATTTCACTGGCTTCCTTCGTGGAAAGGAGGTTCACAAGATGTTCGCCCTTTCGGACGTATATGTGATGCCTTCGATTTCAGAGCCGTTCGGAATCTCGCCTCTCGAGGCCATGCAGACCAACGTGCCTTCTATCATCTCGAAGCAGTCAGGTTGTGCCGAGATCCTCAAGTACGCCCTCAAGGTGGACTTCTGGGATGTGGACGCAATGTCTGACGCGATCTACGGCCTTCTTCAGTATCCTGCCATCTCGCAGCTCGCTGCGCGTTGCGGATACGACGAGGTGAACAGCATCAAGTGGAACGATGTTGCCGCAAAGATCAAGGGTATTTATCAGGAAGTAATTGACAAAAACTAAAAATAAACCATATTATGAAAAAGAGTATATGTCTGTATTTTCAGGTTCATCAGCCAAACAGATTGAGATTATACAGATTCTTTGACATCGGAAAGGATTCGCATTACTACGACGATTTCGCAAACAGGACAATCCTCCGCAGGGTAGCGCAGAAGTGCTATCTTCCTATGAACGCCCTTCTTCTCGAGCTCATCGAGGCCAACAAGGGGGCATTCAAGGTTGCCTTCTCTATCTCGGGATCGGTTCTCGAGCAGTTCGACAGATATGCTCCTGAAGTGATCGAGAGCTTCCGCAAGCTCGCCCAGACAGGAAATGTCGAGTTCCTTTCAGAGACTTACTACCACTCTCTCGCATCGCTTGCATCACCTATCGAGTTCAAGAACCAGGTGCTCAAGCATAAGGCGGCTATCGAGCATTATTTCGGAGTGACTCCAAAGGCGTTCCGCAACACTGAGCTCATCTACTCAGATGCAATCGGAGAGATGGTTTACGACATGGGATTCAAGACCATGCTTACAGAAGGTGCAAGACACGTCATGGGTTGGAAGAGCCCTAACTTCGTGTACAGCTGCGCTCAGGCTCCTAGCCTCAAGCTCCTTCTCAAGAATTCAAGCCTCAGCGACGATATCGCATTCCGCTTCTCTGACAGAGGCTGGTCTGACTGGCCGCTTACAGGCGAGAAGTACCTCTCATGGATCAAGGCTGCGGCTCAGAACGATGAGATCGTGAACCTCTTCATGGACTACGAGACATTCGGTGAGCACCAGAAGGCTGCCAGCGGAATCTTCGATTTCATGAAGTTCCTTCCTGAGGTGGTTATCGGCGACGGCGAGTTCGAGTTCGTAACTCCATCACAGGCAGCTAAGAAGCATCGTCCGGTAGGCGAGCTTGACGTTCCGGATCCGATTTCATGGGCAGACGAGGAGCGTGACGTGACAGCATGGCTCGGAAACGAGCTCCAGAACGACGCGTTCAACAAGCTCAATGATCAGGCAGAGAAGCTTGCCCTCCTCGATGACGAGGCGCTCTGGTCTGATTTCGGTCATCTTCAGGAGAGCGACCACTTCTATTATATGTGTACGAAGTTCTTCTCTGACGGAGCTGTTCATAAATATTTCAACCCGTATGATACTCCATATGAGGCGTTTATCAATTATATGAACGTTTTAAGTGATTTTATTTTGCGAGTTGATGATGCAATTTCCGTTTCAGATGTTAACTTTGCACCCGCAAAAGTAAAGGCACCTGCAAAGAAGACGGTCAGAAAGGCCGCTCCTAAGGCTGAGCTGAAGGCAAAGAAGCCGGCAGCAAAGAAGCCTGCAGCAAAGAAGGTTGCCAAGAAATAACGGCTGACGAAAGTCAGTGGGCTGAAACCCGAAACATTATATCCCCGGACGGAGCTGATGACAGCTCTGGCCGGGGTAAATAAATAATTTGTCAATAGATGAAAACAGAACTTATCAAGCCAGATTATCTGTTTGAAGTTAGTTGGGAAGTGTGTAATAAGGTAGGCGGCATCTACACGGTGGTCGCCACCAAGTCCCTTTATCTCAAGAGTGAGTACAACAGGCACCATATCATGGTGGGACCTGATGTATGGATGGATACGGACAGCAATCCGGATTTCCTCGAGGATCCTGCATTGTACAGGTCGTGGAGACTCCAGGCTGCCGCAGAGGGCCTCAGGGTCCGTGTCGGCAGGTGGAACGTCCCGGGAAGACCTACTGCTATCCTCGTGGATTTCAAGCAGTTCCTTACCCGTCAGAACGAAATACTTACCGAGTTCTGGAAGAAATTCCAGGTGGATTCGCTGACAGGAAACTGGGACTATCGCGAGTCGGCTCTCTTCGGCTATGCAGCCGGAAGAGTCATCGAGAGCTTCTACAGGTACAATCTTGACTCATCCGATAAGGTCGTGGCTCAGTTCCACGAGTGGATGACAGGAACCGGACTTCTTTACCTGAAGTCTGCAAATGTTCCGGTTGCGACGGTCTTCACGACCCACGCGACAGTGATCGGAAGGTGCATAGCAGGAAACCACCTTCCTCTTTATGACGGTCTGATGAACTACAACGCTGACGAGATGGCAAAACGTTTCAACGTCGTTGCAAGACACTCTCTCGAGAAGAAGGCTGCGCAGAACAGCGACATCTTCACTACAGTCAGCGACATCACGGCGCAGGAGTGCCGCCAGTTCCTCGGCAGACCGGTAGATGTAGTGACCCCTAACGGATTTGAACCAAGCTTTACCCCGGCTACAGACGAGGATTATGAGGCTCAGCGCGAGGCTTCGCGTGCCAAGCTCGTCGAGGTTGCTTCTGCCATGAGCGGAGAGCATGTGCCGGAGAATGCTGTCCTTGTGGGTATAGGCGGACGTTATGAGTGGAAGAACAAGGGTATCGACGTATTTATCGACGCTCTTGACAAGCTCAACCGCTCGGATTACAAGGGAAAGCCTGTACATGCATTCATAATGATTCCTTCAGGCCACAATGGTCCTGACAAGCAGCTTTCTGCAAAACTTGCCGGCAACGGATCGAATTATGTTACAAGGACTTCGCACTATCTCATGAATCCTGAGTATGACGCCGTTATGGGACGTCTTAATGCTCTGGGACTCAACAATGCCATCGGTGACAAGGTAAAGGTGTATTTCATCCCTTCATACCTGAACGGAAACGACGGCATCTTCAACAAGAGCTATTATGAGCTTCTTTCAGGACTCGACCTCACGCTCTTCCCGTCATACTACGAGCCATGGGGCTACACTCCGCTCGAGAGTCTTGCGTTCAGGGTCCCTACCCTTACGACGACCCTCGCGGGATTCGGCCTTTGGGTGCGTACATATTATGGCAAGAAGCATCAGGGCATCACAGTACTCGACCGCAGCGACTCGAATTACTTCGAGGTGGTTGATGGCGTGACCGAGCGCATCAGGGAGATCGCAGGTCTCCGCAAGGATGTAAGACGCAAGTACATGCAGAATGCGAAGGAAGTGTCTGAAATCGCCCTTTGGGAAAACAATATCATATATTATAAGGAAGCATATTCAAAAGCTTTAGATAAATTAATTGCGGTCATGGGATCCTTCCCTGCGACCAAGAGTGAAAAATCTATGGAATACAGAAAATTTGAAGTAAATCAGCCAACATGGAACAGCGTGATCGTGTCACGCCATCTTCCAGAGAGTCTCAAGGACCTCGAAATACTTTCCAAGAACCTTTGGTGGTGCTGGAATGAATCGGCAAAGAACCTCTTTGCATCTATTGACCCACAGGCATGGGAGGCATCAGGCCAGAATCCTATCGCAATGCTTGACAAGGTAAGCCTCAAGAGATACCAGAAGCTCGAGAAGGACACCAAGTTCCTCGCGGATCTCAAGATCGTGATGGACGAGTTCAATACTTATATGGCACTCAAGGCCGAGCGCACTACTCCATCGGTAGCATACTTCTGTATGGAGTATGGTCTTGACACATCCCTCAAGATCTATTCAGGCGGTCTCGGTATCCTTGCCGGTGACTATATCAAGGAGACATCAGACATGAATACAAACCTCGTCGCTGTAGGTCTTCTCTACCGTTTCGGTTACTTCAACCAGAAGCTTACTGCACACGGAGAGCAGGTGGCAGAGGACGTGGCACAGGACTTCAACAAGATTCCTGCTACCCCTGTACGTGACGAGAACGGAAACTGGATTACCATCAGCGTCGCTTTCCCTGGACGTAACCTCAATGCACGTCTCTGGAGAGTGGATGTGGGTCGTACAGAGCTCTATCTCCTTGATACAGACATTCCTGAGAATCTTCCTGAAGACAGGTCTATCACCTACAACCTCTATGGCGGTGACTGGGAGAACCGTCTCAAGCAGGAGCTCCTCCTCGGAGTCGGCGGTATCCGCGCTCTCCGCACCCTCGGCATCAACCCGCAGGTTTACCACTGCAACGAGGGTCATGCAGCATTCATCGGTCTCGAGCGTCTCCGCGAGCTCATCGCAGAGCAGAACCTTGAGTTCCAGGAGGCTCTTGAAGTCGTAAGGGCATCATCACTCTTTACAACACATACTCCTGTACCTGCAGGCCACGACGCATTCGACGAAGGCCTTCTCCGCAAGTACATCGGCCACTATCCTCAGCGTCTCAAGATCGACTGGGAGACAATGATGGGCCTCGGAAAGAACAACGGTGCAGACGTGAACGAGAAGTTCTCGATGTCTATCCTCGCAGCAAACATCTCACAGGGCGTGAACGGCGTTTCATGGCTCCATGGTGAGGTCAGCAAGGACATCCTCGGTCACATGTGGCCAGGCTATCTCCCTGAGGAGCTCCACGTAAGCTACGTGACAAACGGTGTGCACTATCCGACATGGGCAGCCCCTGAGTGGAAGGAGGTACATGCCAGGGTATTCGGCGAGGAGTTCAAGACACACCACTATGACAAGTCTTGCTTCGACGGTATCTACAAGGTTTCTGACGAGGAGGTATGGAACATCCGTACGTCACTCCGCAAGAAGCTCATCGAGGAGGTTAAGAGAAGACTCTCTGACCCTGCAGCTGCAAGCCACTATTCTCCAAAGCAGGTGGTTACCATCAAGGAGAATCTCCGTGACGATGTACTCACAATCGGATTCGCACGTCGTTTCGCTACATATAAGAGAGCACACCTCCTTTTCCGTGACCTCGACAGACTTGCAGAGATCGTGAACGATCCTAAGCAGCCGGTACAGTTCCTCTTCGCAGGAAAGGCTCACCCTGCAGACAAGGCTGGTCAGGACCTTATCAAGATGATTGTGGACATCTCAAAGCAGCCACGCTTCATCGGAAAGATCGTCTTCGTTCCTAACTATGACATCACAGTTGCCAAGTACCTCGTACAGGGTGTCGACGTATGGATGAACAACCCTACACGTCCTCTCGAGGCTTCAGGTACATCAGGCGAGAAGGCTGCGATGAACGGTGTAATGCACTTCTCTGTCCTCGACGGATGGTGGGTTGAAGGCTACAAGCAGGGTGCCGGCTGGGCACTCCCTATGGAGCGTACTTACGACGACCAGAACTATCAGGACGAGCTCGATGCTGCGACAATCTACAACATCATCGAGAACGAGATCGCTCCTACATTCTACAACAAGAGCCTTTCTACAGGACGTTCTGCAGACTGGATCGAGTATATCAAGAACTGCGTGGCTCAGGTGGCTTGCAACTTCACTACAAACCGCATGCTTACAGACTACATCGAACAGTACTATGTACCTCAGGCGCAGCGTGTTGACAGCGTGGTTGCCGACGACTTCGCTAAGGCTCGCGAGATCGCTGCATGGAAGAAGAAGCTTCGTCGTGAGTGGAAGAACGTTGAGGTTGTGTCTGTGTCAATGCCTGACAGCAACAGCGGCAACTTCGCGATCGGAACCGAGTTCAAGGGTGAGATTGTCCTCAACATCGGTGACCTCAAGGCTGAGGAGGTAGGCGTTGAGCTCCTCTTCGCAACCTTCGACAAGAAGGGCAGGCTCCACATCCAGGAGAAGTACGACTTTGTTCCAGTAGAGTCAGTTGACGGAGTTGCCAAGTATGCGGCGTCAATCAACCCTGACCGTTCAGGTATCTACCAGGTGGCAGGACGTATCTACGCCAAGAATGCGGACCTCCCTCACCGTCAGGACTTCGAACTTGTAAGATGGTTGTAGCAACCGGATTCTTCGACGGTGTCCACGTCGGACACCGTCTTGTAATACAGCAGCTCACAGAGGCTGCAGCAGTACGCGGGGATGAAAGCATGGTCATCACATTCTGGCCACATCCCCGTAATGTGCTGCAAAAGGAGGCGCGTACCCTGCGTCTTCTGACCACGCTTCAGGAGAAGAAGCAGCTGCTTCATGGCCTGGGAGTGGATCATGTTGAAGTGCTCCGTTTCACGAAGGACTTCAGCGCCATGACGACAAGGGAATACCTGAGTATGCTCATGGAAAAATATGGGGTCAAGGCTGTCCTGCTGGGATATGACAACAGGATAGGATGCGACGCCAAAGGAACGGATGAGGTGGCCAGGACTGCCGAAGATCTCGGACTGGAGGTCATAAGGACGGAAATGGTGCCTTCTGTGGAGGGATATGCCGTGAGCTCCACAAAGATCCGACAGCGGCTTGAGGCGGGAGACATTGAGGGCGCAAACGCCATGCTTGGATACAGCTACTCACTTCAGGGAGTTGTGGTCGCAGGGAACAGGATCGGACGTACGATGGGATTTCCTACAGCCAACATGCAGCTATATGAACCTTTGAAGCTTGTACCCGGCGATGGAGTATACTTTGTACAGGCAGAAACTGACGGACGCACATTCTACGGCATGTGCAACATTGGCCATAGACCTACTGTGGCTGCAGGCAATGCCCGTACGATCGAGACAAATATCTTCGGCTTTGACGAGGACATATACGGACTTGACATTGAAGTCACCTTCCTGAAGAAGATAAGGGATGAGATCAGGTTCGGATCCCTCGAAGAACTGAAGATACAGCTTGAAAAAGACAGAGACGCATGTCTCTCATTAATATAACGGAATATGGAAACGATCATAGGTCTTCTATTCATTCTCCTTCCTGTCATCATGAAGCTGATAGGAAAGAAACTTGAGCAGGCCGGGAAGGTCGATCAGGCCGGGAAGGTCCGCGAGCTTGCAAAGGCATTTGGTTCTGATGACGATGAGGAACCTGAGGTGGAGTACGATGACGACGGACAGATCACTTTCGTTGAGCCTGTCGCTCCGCAGCCGGCTCCGACGCCTGTGATGGCTGAGCCATTTGTGCCAGCTCCGGCAAAAGAGGAGGTCAAGAGGACGGTAGCTCCCCGCAAGGCTATGCTCATAGAGGAGGAAGTCTCGAAGAAGGGGGAGAAGATAGACCCGAAGAAGCTCGTGATATATTCCGAGATAATGAAACCGAA
Source organism: Bacteroidales bacterium (assembly GCA_017937885.1). Lineage (GTDB taxonomy): Bacteria > Bacteroidota > Bacteroidia > Bacteroidales > UBA932 > Cryptobacteroides. The sequence goes on along the minus strand of JAGBCS010000001.1, from coordinate 11,017 downwards.
GTATAACGAATAATATTTATAAAACAATCAAATAGTTATGGCACTACAGTATATGACCCAGGAGGGTCTGGATAAGCTTAAGAAGGAACTTGCCGAGGCTATCGCGCAGCGTCCTGTGATTTCTGCGGCTATCGCAGAGGCGAGAGATAAGGGTGACCTTTCGGAGAATGCCGAATATGAGGCTGCAAGAGAGGCTCAGGGTCTTCTTGAGCTGAACATTGCAAAGCTTCAGAATCTTGTTGCAAATGCCCGTGTGATCGACGAGTCACAGATCGGTACAGATAAGGTCCAGATGCTCAACAAGGTGAAGGTGAAGAACCTCAATACCAACCAGATAATGAATTTTACCCTTGTCAGTGAGAATGAGGCTGACTTTATGGCTGGAAAGCTTGCTGCCAAGACTCCTATCGGACAGGCTCTGATGGGACACGGAGTCGGTGAGGTTGTCGAGGCAAAGGTTCCTGCAGGCATCATCAAGTTTGAAATTCTCGACATCACACTTTAATCATGTCAACGATATTCACCAAGATAGCCCATGGCGAGATCCCTTCCTACAAGGTAGCGGAGAGTGAGGAATATTATGCGTTCCTGGATATAGCGCCTATGGCAAAGGGACACACTCTTGTCATCCCTAAGAATGTAGAGGACGACTATATCTTCAATCTCGAGGATGAGACCTATATCGGCCTCTGCGCCTTTGCAAAGAAGGTCGCTCAGGCGATAAAGGCGGCAGTCCCATGCCAGAGGGTCGGCGTAGCCGTTCTCGGCATGGAGGTCCCTCATACCCACATCCACCTCGTTCCCCTTACAACTGAGGCGGACATGGATTTCAGAAAAAAGAAACTCGAACTTTCTCAGGAGGAATTCGCTGAGATAGCTTCCTCAATCTACAACGAATATGTCAAGATTCAGTAAGATAATCATTCTTGCTGCGGCAGCCCTCATGGCGGCAGCATGCGGCAACAAGGCGTCAGTCAGCGGTACTCTCTCTTCAGCACCGTCATCGGAGGTCATCGTGAAGCTTCTCGATGTTAACAGATATGAAGTGCTTGATACCGTCAAGACGGATGCGTCCGGAAAATTCTCATACAAAGTGGAGATCGAAAAAGGTCAGCCTGAGTTCATATATGTATTCTACAAGGATACAAAGGTAGCATCTCTGCTTCTTGAGGCCGGTGACAAGGTGACCGTAGAGGCTGACACTCTTGGCAACTATGCGGTAGAAGGATCCGAGGAGTCGGCGAAGCTTGCTCAGATCGAGAAAGACCATGCGGCTGCGCTTGCAAGACTCGGTGCCATTGCCGGAAAGATCGAGTCTGCTTCCGAGAAGGATGCTGCCGAGCTCCGACGCCAGATGGGACAGGAGTATGTGCAGTATTACAGGAACAGCGTGAAGTATGTTATGGAGAACGGCGGTTCGCTTACAGTGGTGCCTGTCCTTTTCCAGAATTTCGGCGTGAACCTTCCGGTATTCGCACAGACCACGGATGCCCTTCATTTCAAGAGCGCTGCCGAGTCGCTCGAGGCTGTTTATCCTGAATCAAGGTATGTGAAGGCTCTCAGAAAGGAAGCCGAGAGGCGTTTCGGTTATCTCGAGTTCGAGTCACGCATCAGCAATGCCGAAGCGGTCGGTTATCCTGACATCGAGCTTCCTGATGTCAATGCGCAGAAGATCAAGCTCAGCGAGGTCGACTCGAAGGTGGTCATGATCTATTTCTGGAGTGCATCGGATGCGAATATGAAGATGTTCAATCTTGACGTGCTCAAGTCTCTTTATGAGGACTACCATAAGAAGGGCTTCGAGATCTACCAGGTTTCCCTTGATGTCGACAAGGCTTCATGGGCAAAGGTAGTGAAGGAGCAGAAACTCCCATGGATCAATGTGTGTGACAGTCGCGGAGCTTCTTCTCCATATGTGATGCTTTACAACATCCCTGCTCTTCCTGCAGTCTACATCATCAACGATGGAGACCTCGTGGACGGCGAAGTGGTCGATGAAAAGTCACTCCGCAAGCTCCTGACGAAGCTTACAAAGTAGGATGTCAGGCAGAATATCCGCTCTTTTTCTTGCCTTGATTCTGATTGCGGGCACTCTGTCCGCGCAGAATCTGACACCGGACAGGATGTACCGTCCGGTAGTCGGCTATGTCATAGACACATGCTCGACAATGCCTGTGAAGGATGTCGTGGTCTATTCCTTTGACTCTTTTGAAGATGCTCTCAAGGGTAAGGCGACATTGTCCCAGACATGGAATACAAAGACGTTCAACAGGAAGGGTGATATCCTTGAGACCGTTACAGACGCCTCGGGACGTTACCTTATTCCTGCGTTGAGCGATGGCGCCCTGATGTTCTTCTTCCGCGACAAAAAGGAGATCGTCATAAAAAAGGTGCTGCGCAGGAGCAGCGTCAGCCTTGGCAAGAAGGAGGAGGAACGGAAGATAGAGATCAAGCCTCTTGAATTCGATCTTTCATCTCTCGACGGCTATTCTGCAGGACGGATCACTTCAGGACTCAAGCTTGATCTCGATTTCAATTATTACCTTCCATATTCCAGCACAAGCCGCAGCGATTCCCGCCTGACGGTGGAGAGACGCATCGTGGACCTTGAGACCGGTGAGGTACTTTCGAGCAGCATGCCAGTCGTGCGCGACGGAAAGACTTATCACCGAAAGATGAGGAAACTCCGTTCCAAGAGCGACGCGGCTGATTCTATTTACCGTATTGCAGAGCGTTTCCGTCCTCTGACAGATACTACTTCGAGTGTACGCATCAAGGATGATCTCAATGCTGAGAAGTGGAAGGACCATTGCTTCAAGGTCGGCTATTTCATCGATCTGGACGAGGCAGGTAAGGTGAGGCATCTCGATACTCTGTACATGATGACGAACCGCGTCGGACGTCCGTTGAAGTTCCTGCAGCATGTATTCGAACCGTATGTCTTCGAGCCGGAAGAATCTGTTGAACCTTCCGGACGAGCTGTGAGACGCAAGCTGACGCTTCGCGGCGAGTATGACGGGAATATTCCTGAAGTCCTCCGTGATTCAATCTACGAACTTACCGTGCTGCATATCAAGGCCGTAGTGCCTCCTCTCAGGACATATGTCGAGAACATGGCGCTTGCCGACAGTCTGGTTCAGGCGGCTATGGAAGAGCACAGGACCTTCTTTGCCGGCAAACTTGACTCCGAGGTCAGGGTGACCCGTACATCAGAGGTCGTACGATGGTCCGCAGTCGCTGACATGCTGGCTTCCGAATATCCGGATGTGTCTTCAAGGATACGTCGTGCAGTAAAGAGACATGGGGATGACGTTGATGCCCAGACCGCTGATGTCCTCAAGTCGGACGGCTATTCCGAGGTGGTGGCGCCGCTTCTGGAGAAGCTGCAGAGCGTGGAATATCGTTATGATTTCCTGACGGCGCGCCGCTTTTCTCAGAAGGAGTATCTCGAGCGGTTCGCTTCCGCTGAGGACGACGAGGTCCTCGAGTGGCATCTGCGGAGAGCTATCGAAGAGTCGCAGATCCTCGAAGGACGCCCATGGGACTATCCTGCCAATGAACTTGCGGCCCTATACATCCGTAATGAAATTCCGGACACTTCTATTCTTTCCCCTTTTGCCGACCGGTCTCTTCAGGTGTGCGATATAGATACGGATGATCCGGTGACCGGACGCCATCTGATAAGGAACAGACAGGAAATGGTGGCGAATCAGGCGATGATGCATATCCTGGATAAGGATTATGCCTTGGCTGATTCTCTTGTGACCATCCTCCCTGAAAGCTACCGTTACCTGAGCGATGTGGCTCATTGCATGGAAGGGGAGGCTCCTTTTGATGCAGCCGCCATCGTCCGTCTTTCGAACTCTTCGCTTCAGAACAAGGTCGTGATGGACATGTATCGTGAATCTGTCGGGGAAAGAACGGCAAAGGCCTTGGAGGACATGCCTGAAGACAAGGCTATCACCTGGTATCTGAGAGCGCGATACCTTTGCATCATATATGAAAACGATGTTCCCAGGATGCAGTCCGAGAAGATGGATGGGCTGGATGTCACGGTCTATGAGACGGTGGTGTCGCATTTGAGGAAATGCTTCCAGACCGACGGCAGTCTTGTCGACGACGCAGTACTTGATTCGGATGTGAACGAAACAGCTCTGAAGGAAGTGCTTGGAGTGTATGTACTTTAATCAGATGCCAAGCATTTAATGAATCAGATTATATGAGAATGGATTATTCTCCCTCTGAGTTGAGCCGACGTATACGTCTGTTCGTGAAATCTGTATTACTGAAATCCGCTCCAGTAAAGTTCTTCATGCTTTCAGCACTTGGGGTTATTGTTCTTTTGGTGATGATGATGTCTTTAAGATGATGCAGGAAATTCCAAAATAACAAAACTTTGACTATCTTTGTAACTTAATTTCGTAAAGATATGAAAGTAGCTATCATCATGGGCTCGACCAGCGACCTTGAGATCATGTCGCAGGCGATCAATGTCCTCGAAGGATTCGGGGTTGAGGTCGTAAAGAAGGTCATCAGTGCCCACAGGACTCCTGATCTCATGTGTGAGTTCGCAAAATCAGCAAAGGACAACGGAATAGGCGTCATCATCGCCGGTGCGGGCGGAGCAGCTCATGTGGCTGGTGTCGTGGCCGGAATGACGACAGTACCTGTGATCGGTGTTCCGATCCAGACAAAGGCCCTCGGCGGCATGGACTCTCTTCTTTCCATCGTTCAGATGCCTGCAGGCATCCCTGTGGCGACCATGGCGATCAATGGGGCGAAGAACGCCGGACTCTTCGCAGCGCAGATCCTCGCGTTGAATGACGCATCCCTGAGCGCAAAGCTTGACCAGTTCAGAAAGGAACAGACACAGAAAGTTCTTGAAGCAACAATATAAAGATATGAGCAACTACCGCATCTACGTAGAAAAGTACCCTGAATTTCAGGTGGAGGCACGCAGCCTTCTGAGCGAGTTGAACGAAAACCTTCAGCTTAGTCTCGGGACGCTGCGTCTGCTTAATGTATACGACCTCTTCGGATTCTCGAAGGAACTTCTCGAGCAGAGCCGCTACAGCGTGTTCGGAGAGATCGTTACGGACAGCGTCACTGACGAATGTGACCTGGCCGGAACAAGATATATTGCCGTGGAGTACCTTCCGGGGCAGTTTGACCAGCGCGCAGCTTCGGCTGTGGACTGCGTGCGTCTTATAGATCCGTCTGCTCAGGTGAGCATCAAGAGTTCGAAGCTTATCATCCTCCCGGGTGACACTTCGGATGAGACGGTGGAGAAGATAAAGAAGTATTATATCAATGCTGTGGAGTCTCGTGAGAAGGATCTTGCGAAGCTTTCTGTCCTTGAACAGCCGGAAGTGGCTCCGGTTCCTGTACTTGAGGGGCTTACAGCACTTGCCGAGGAGGAACTTGCTCCTTACTGCAAGAAGATGGGACTTGCGATGAACGCGGATGACCTGCGCGAAGTGGTGAAGTATTTCAAGGCGGAGGGACGTGATCCTTTTGAGACTGAGCTCCGTATCCTCGATACATATTGGAGTGACCATTGCCGTCATACGACCTTCACGACAGAACTCGAGGACATCGATGTCGAGGAGTCGTTCATGAAGGAGGAAATCGACGGCACCCTGAATCTTTACATGAAGATCCGCAAGGAACTTGGACGTGAACATAAGGGTCTGAATCTTATGGATATGGCTACTGTGGGTGCGCGTTATCTCAAGTCAAAGGGCCTTCTCGACGATATGGAGGTGAGCGAGGAGAACAACGCATGCAGCATCTTTGTTGACGTCGACATCGTTGATGACGAGGGGGAGATGACAACAGAGAAATGGCTTCTCCAGTTCAAGAACGAGACCCATAACCATCCTACTGAGATCGAGCCTTTCGGCGGCGCAGCAACATGTCTCGGCGGTGCTATCCGTGACCCTCTGTCCGGACGAGCATATGTATATCAGGCGATGCGTGTGACCGGTGCCGGAGATATCTATCAGCCTGTATCTGATACTATTCCGGGAAAGCTCCCGCAGAGCATCATCTCTCGTAAGGCGGCTCATGGATATTCAAGCTACGGAAACCAGATAGGTCTGGCGACAACGCATGTGCGCGAGGTATACCATGAAGGATATGTGGCGAAGAGGCTCGAGGTCGGTGCCGTTGTCGGCGCAGTGAAGGCTGACAGCGTACGCCGTGAGAGTCCGGCGCCTGGAGATGTGGTACTCCTTCTCGGAGGCCGTACCGGACGTGACGGAGTCGGCGGTGCTACAGGTTCGTCAAAGGAACATACTGAGGAGTCTCTCGAGACCTGCGGAAGTGAGGTTCAGAAGGGAAATGCTCCGGAGGAAAGAAAGCTCCAGAGGCTTTTCCGTCGTCCGGAGGTGACAAGACTCATCAAGAAATCGAATGACTTCGGTGCCGGCGGCGTCAGCGTGGCGATCGGCGAGCTTACCGACGGTCTTGACATATATCTCGACAGGGTGCCTGTAAAGTACAACGGACTGAATTCGACGGAGCTTGCGATCAGTGAGTCTCAGGAGCGTATGTCTGTGGTCATCGAGGCGAAGGACAAGGAGCAGATGATGGCGTACTGTGCAAGCGAGAATGTCGAGGTGACCCATGTCGCAGACGTGACCGACCGCGGCCGCATGCGCATGTTCAACGGCGACAAGCTTGTTGTGGACCTTTCGCGTGAGTTCATCGACAGTGCTGGAGCGAAGCACTATGCAAAGGCTACGGTCGGTGCCGTAGAGCAGAAGAATCCGTTCGAGCGCACAGTCGAGGGCGACACATTGAAGGACAAGATCTTCAATAACCTGCAGGATCCAAACGTGACGTCACAGAAGGGCCTTATCGAGATGTTCGACTCGACGATCGGCCGTTCGACTGTCCTCATGCCTTTCGGAGGTATGCTCCAGACGACAGAGACTCAGGTGTCTGTCCAGAAGCTTCCTACTGACGGATATACCGATACGGCTTCCATTATGGCCTTCGGATACAATCCTTTCATTGCAAGCTGGAGTCCATATCATGGCGCAGCATACGCGGTAGTAGAGGCTTGTGCGAAGGTTGTCGCTGCCGGTGCTTCATATGAAAAGATGCGTTTCTCATATCAGGAGTATTTCGAGCGCATGACTGACCGCAAGTCTTGGGGCAAGCCGCTTTCGGCTCTGCTCGGTGCGCTGAAGATGCAGGTGGAGTTCGGCCTTCCTTCAATCGGAGGAAAGGACTCGATGAGCGGTACATTCGAGAGCATCAATGTCCCTCCTATGCTCATGGCATTCGGTATCACGACAGTCGATGCGGAACAGGTGATTTCTCCTGAGCTCAAATATGAGGGCAACAGACTTTATCTGATCAGACATACTCCGCTTGCCAACCATATGCCTGACGTGAAGCAGCTCAAGGCGAACTGGGCGTATGTACATGAGCAGGTGCAGGCTGAGAACATCGTTTCGGGTTATGCACTTGGTTTCGGAGGTCTCGCCGAGGCGATCTGCAAGATGTCGTTCGGTAACGGTCTCGACGCGAAGATCACATACGATGAGAAGGAACTCTTCAACTATGGCTACGGTTCGATCCTTGTCGAGTCAGAGGAGGATCTTGACTATCCGAACGCGATCCTTATCGGTGAGGTAACTGACGGCGAGGAGAGCGAGCTCGTGATCAATGGCAAGAAGTTCGATATCTTCGAGCTTATCGCGGCAAACGGAGCACGCTTCGCGCAGGTATATCCTGATACGGCTGAGGCGTATAACAAGAAGCTGGCTCCTGCCGGTCTGGATGGAGTCAAGCCGTTCAAGGCGAAGAAGGCTGATCTTAAGTACAAGGGTGAGCCTGTGGAGAAGCCGATCGCTTATCTGCCGGTATTCCCGGGAACAAACTGCGACTATGATTCGGCGAAGGCATGGCGAAACGCCGGAGCAGAGGTGCGCATGAGCGTCTTCTGCAACCTTACGCAGGACGATATATTCCGTTCTATCGCCGAGATGAAGAAGAATATCGACGAGTGTCATATTCTTATGCTTTGCGGCGGTTTCTCTGCAGGAGATGAACCGGACGGTAGCGGTAAATTCATTGCGAATGTGCTGAACAACAAGGATATCGCAGAGGCTATCCATGCCCTCATAGACCGCGGAGGACTTATCCTCGGCATATGCAACGGATTCCAGGCTCTCGTGAAGTCGGGACTCCTTCCATACGGCCGTCTGGGTCAGGTGACCAAGGACAGCCCTACACTCTTCCGCAACGACATCAACCGCCATATCTCGCAGATGGTGACTACCCGCGTGGCTACGACAAATTCTCCTTGGCTCAAGGGCTTTGCTGTCGGTGACCTGCACACGATCGCTGTCAGCCATGGTGAGGGTAAGTTCGTCGTGAACGAGGATCTTGCGCGCGAGTTGTTTGCGAACGGCCAGGTGGCGTTCCAGTATGTGGATCCGATCGATGAGGAGGTGACGATGGAGTCGCCTTACAACCCGAACGGCTCATACTATGCTATCGAGGGTATCGTGAGCCGTAACGGTCAGATCCTCGGTAAGATGGGACATACAGAGCGCTTTGAGGGCAATCTGTTCAAGAACATCATGGACGAGGGCCTCGAGCAGCCGCTCTTCGACAATGCAGTAGCATATTTCAGAGGAGAGTAATACATAATGACATATCATGTGAAGAGGGTGGAAAAACTAAATCCCTCCCACTCCTTCGGAGCGGGCCCCTCCCATTCACGAGGGCCATGGGCTGCCACGGTTTTTCCACCATCTTCACATGATGATGTAAGTGATTATTGACGTATATGTGTAAGTGTAGTAATTTTTATAGGGATGACAAGTTGCACCATGAGTGTGGTGTGCTCGGCATATCTGGTGTTCCTGATGCGGCGAATCTGGCATATTACGGCCTGCATGCGCTTCAGCATAGGGGACAGCAGGGATGTGGTATCGTGACCGTCGATGATGACGGTGTCTTCCACAGAGTGAAAGGTGACGGTCTCGTGACTGAGGTGTTCAACGAGCAGAAGATGACAAAGCTCCAGGGACACATTGCCATCGGACATGTGCGTTACAGCAATGCAGGCTGCAAGGGCACTGAGAATATCCAGCCTTTCCTCTTTCATCATAATTCCGGGGACTTTGCCATGGCCAACAACGGCCAGATCGTGAATTACCGTCAGCTCCGTAATGAGCTGGAGGACAAGGGCAGTCTTTTCCAGTCTTCCTCAGATGCGGAAGTTCTCGCCCATCTGATCAAGAAGCAGGGCATAGACAAGGAAATGCCGCGTATCATAGCGATCAAAGAGGCGCTTAACGCCATTGTCGGAGCCTTCGCATTCGTGATCATGACGAAGAACCGTATTTATGCATGCCGAGACAAGTATGGCTTCCATCCGCTCGCGATCGGACGTCTGGGTGACGGTTATGTGGTTGCGAGCGAGACGTGTGCTTTCGATGTTCTGGGTGCGGAATATATCCGTGATGTCGAGCCGGGAGAAATCGTGACCCTTGACCATCATGGCATCCGCAGCCAGTTCTATGCGGAGCCTGAGCGTCATGCGATGTGTGCGATGGAATATGTCTATTTCGCGCGTCCGGACAGCGATATCGAGGGATGCAATGTGCACAACTACCGCAAGGAGTCAGGCAAGATCCTTTTCCATGAAGCTCCATGCGATGCGGATATCGTGATCGGTGTGCCGGATTCGAGCCTCAGTGCCGCCCAGGGTTATGCGGAGGCAAGCGGAATGCCGTATGAGATGGGACTTATCAAGAACAAGTATATCGGAAGAACATTCATTCTGCCGACTCAGGCTATGCGCGAGAAAGGCGTGAAGATGAAGCTTTCGCCTGTGAAGAGCATAGTCAAGGGCAAGAGGGTGGTTCTGGTGGATGATTCCATCGTACGTGGAACGACATCTCTCAAGATCGTGAAGATGCTTCGTGAGGCCGGTGCTGCTGAAGTGCATGTGCGTATCGCAAGTGCGCCGCTGAAGTATACATGTTATTATGGAGTCGATGTGCATACTCCGGCCGAACTGATCAGCAACAGCAATGATGTAGATGCCGTATGCAAGCTTATCGAGGCAGATTCGCTCGCATTCCTGTCACATGAAGGCATGCTCAAGGCCGGCCGCCGCAGCGATCTCTGCCTTGCCTGCTTCAATCGCAAGTATCCGACTGAGATCTACGAGGGATAATGAAACTGGCAGATACGATAAAAGATTGGATGCTTCCCATCGCAATGGTGACGGGAGCATCCATTTATCTTTTATATCATTTCATGCCGGAACCTGTACATGTGGCCGGGCCGTTTCTGGAGGCTTCCGTGAGTGCTGTTCAGCCGATGCTGATCTTTGCCATGCTCTTCCTGACTTTCTGCAGGATCGAGCCTCGTGATCTCAAACTGCATCGATGGCATTGGTGGCTTCTGCTGATACAGGGCGGACTTTTTACCGGTCTCGGATTTCTTGCTTACTGGCTTCTTCAGGTCCTTCCGGACGAAGGTCACGGGAAGATAGTGCTTATCGAAAGCGCCATGCTCTGCCTGATATGTCCGACCGCTACCGCAGCCGCCGTAGTGACCCGCAAGCTTGGCGGCGATGTCGCCGGAATCACGACCTATACGGTGCTGATCAATCTGCTGACGGCTGTTCTTGTCCCTCTGATAGTCCCTCTGATCCAGCCTATGCATGGGATGGATTTCTGGACAGCATTCAGCGTCATAGTGGCGAAGATATTCCCGCTCCTTATCCTGCCTTGCCTTGCCGCCTGGCTGGTCAGGTATCTGGCTCCAGAAGTCCATAAACGTCTCCTTGAATATCCTGACCTTGCTTTCTATCTTTGGGCTGTGGCCCTGACCCTTGCCATCGCTGTTACGACCAAATCCATTGTCCGGAGCGATATGCAGGTCGGGCTGCTTCTTATGATAGCGCTGATCTCCCTTGTATGCTGCATCTTCCAGTTTGCGACTGGACGTTTTGTGGGCAGCCGCTACCGCCCGCACCGCATTT
>JAGBCS010000048.1 GCA_017937885.1 Bacteroidales bacterium | reverse complement strand
CAAGGAAGCGCTCTACCCCTGAGCTACACTGGCGTAGTTTGAGCGGAAGACGAGGTTCGAACCCGCGACCCTCAGCTTGGAAGGCTGATGCTCTACCGACTGAGCTACTTCCGCAATTCCCTTCTGAAAAAATCTTTTTCAAAAGAAAAGCCCGATCGGTATTTTATCGGGCTTTTGGTGGGAGAAGATGGATTCGAACCACCGAAGGTATAAACCAGCAGATTTACAGTCTGCCCCATTTGGCCACTCTGGTATTCTCCCAAAATTCTTTAAGAACTTTTGAGCCGATGGAGGGAATCGAACCCACGACCCCGAGATTACAAATCACGTGCTCTGGCCAACTGAGCTACATCGGCAATGTTGTTTTTTGCCCCTTTGGAATGTTTGTTTCCTTAAGGGATTGCAAAGGTAGACATTATTTTTTATTCTCCAAAACTTTTTCGTCTTTTTTGAATATTTTTTCTCTTTGAGCCTTTATCTCCCTGATGATTTCATCAGTAGTGAGTCCGCATTCCTGTCTCAGTTCTTCCTGTGTCCCCTGGCTGATGTACCTGTCAGGGATTCCGATGCCTTTGACGGCAAGCGGCGCAGGCTGTCCGGCCATGAATTCCGATACTGCTCCGTACAGGCCTCCTGTCGTACATCCGTCTTCTATTGTGATGACTCTCTCGAAATTCTCTGCAACTTCCTTCAGGATATCCTCGTCGACAGGCTTTATATACCTTATATTATATATAGCGGGACTCCATCCTGTCTCTTCCTTTATGGCCGCAGCTGCTTCGGCCGCTCTGTTTGCAGACGGTCCGGCAGCTATGACAGCTATGCCGCTTCCTTCGGAAAGAAGCTCTCCCTTGCCGGGAACGAGGGTGCGGAATTCATGGGCCTGCCAGTCGACTCCCTCTCCGTATCCTCTTGGGTATCTGATGATGAAAGGACCTTCGGATGCGTTCATCGCCGTGTACATCAGGTCTTTCAGTTCGACTTCGTTTCTCGGTGCTGCTATCACGGCTCCCGGAATCGTCCGGTATACTGCCATGTCGTAGCATCCGTGGTGGGTCGCGCCGTCTTCTCCGACAAGTCCTCCGCGGTCCAGGCACAGCACGACCGGAAGTCCCTGAAGGGCCACGTCGTGCATGATCTGGTCGTAGGCCCTCTGCGAGAATGAAGAGTATATGTTGCAGAACGGCTTCATGCCGCCGGCGGCAAGTCCTGCCGAGAAGGTCACTGCATGCTCTTCTTCGATGCCGACATCATAGAATCTTTCTGGCATGGCCTTGGCGAGGGTGTTCATTCCGCATCCGGACGCCATGGCAGGCGTTACTCCCACGACCTTGTCGTTCATCCGGGCAAGTTCAAGAAGCACTTCGCCGAACACGTCCTGGTAGCGGCTTACTCCCTTGTCGTTCTTCGGGCGCATTCCTGTCTCCGGATCGAAGATGCCTGGCGCATGCCATGTGGTCTGTTCTGCTTCTGCCGGAGCATAACCCTTGCCCTTCTTCGTCATCACATGAAGCAGCAGCGGACCTTTGATCTCCTTGAGCTTGCGCAGTGTGGTCACTACCTGGGTGATGTCGTTTCCGTCGATCGGGCCGAAGTAGCGGAATCCCATTGCCTGGAACAGGTGACCTCCGCTTCTGCTGACGATGTGCGACTTGGTCGTAATGACGAACTTCTGGATCATGTTCCTGAACCAGTTGTCGCCGAGACGGTCCCATACGCATTTCTTCGCCTGATTGTATTTCGGGTTTGTAGTTATCCTGAGGAGGTATTCGTGAAGTCCTCCGACATTGTCGTCGATGGACTTGTTGTTGTCATTGAGAATCACCAGGATGTCCGACTTGCTTGCGCCGGCGTTGTTCATTCCTTCCAATGCAAGTCCTCCTGTCAGCGAACCGTCGCCGATCAGGGCTACAGACTTGTCGGTAAGTCCCTGCTGCTTGGCTGCTTCTGCGAAACCTAGGGCAGCCGAGATCGAGGTGGACGAGTGTCCTGCGCCGAATGCGTCGTATTCGCTTTCGGAACGTTTAGGGAAGCCGCTGATGCCATCCTTCATCCTGTTCTTCCTGAAGGCTTCGCGACGGCCGGTGATGATCTTGTGGGCATATGCCTGATGGCCTACGTCGAAGACAAGCTTGTCCTTTGGCGCGTCGTAGACGTAGTGGAGGCCCACCATGAGTTCGACTGCTCCGAGGCTTGAACCGAGATGTCCCGGATTCACGGAACAGCATTCGATCATATATTCACGGATTTCGGCACACAGCTGCTTGAGCTGCTCCATGCTGAAGTCCTTTATGTCGCCAGGTGTCTGTACCTTGTCGAGAAGGTCATACTTCTTTGCGTTCACTCCCATTTCACATGCTATAATTCGTACAAAGATACCATTTTATTCCGACAATCCGAAATCTGTTTTGCCTATTCGGGCAAAAACGATTATCTTCGCAGGTGCGATCGTAAAAAACAATAAAACAAGATATCTTATGGCAGAAACTATCAAGAAGTACCTTAACGACAGCTTTGTCGCAAGGTGGTGCGCGCTGATCCTCATCGCGCTTGCAATGTTCTTCGCGTACATGTTCGTGGACGTGATGTCACCTCTTCAGTCTCTCGTGGAGTCGTCAAGAGGATGGGACAGCTCGGTCTTCGGAACATATGCCGCTTCGGAATACATCCTCAATGTATGCGGCTTCCTCATCCTTGCAGGTATCATCCTTGACAAGATGGGCGTACGTTTCACAGGAATCCTCTCGACATCACTCATGGTAGCCGGTGCGGCCATCAAGTATGTCGGCATCACGGACTGGTTCCAGGCTACCGCATTCTGCGAGTGGCTCGGCTCATGGTGGACAGCCCTTCCGGGCAGTGCGAAGATGGCATCACTCGGCTTCATGATCTTCGGATGCGGCTGCGAGATGGCCGGTATCACTGTATCGAAGGCGATCGCCAAGTGGTTCGAGGGCAAGGAGATGGCTCTGGCGATGGGTCTTGAGATGGCTATCGCTCGTCTCGGCGTGTTCGCTGTCCTTTCGGCTTCGCCACGTCTCGCCGACAAGTTCGGAAACATCGAGGCTCCTATCCTGTTCTGTGTGATTCTCCTTCTCATCGGACTCATCAACTTCATCGTGTTCTCGGTGATGGATGCCAAGCTCGACAGCCAGAAGGGCATAGTTGCAGGCGGTGATTCAGAAGAGGAGTTCAAGGTGAGCGACCTCAAGAAGATCTTCAGGAGCAAGATGTTCTGGATCGTTGCTCTCCTCTGCGTCCTCTATTATTCTGCGATCTTCCCGTTCCAGAGATATGCGACCAACTTCCTTGAGTCGACGCTCAATATCGGTACGACAGAAGCTGCCGACCTCTTCAGATGGTTCCCTATCCTTGCCATGGTGCTCACTCCGTTCCTAGGAGCATTCCTTGACAACAAGGGAAAGGGAGCGACAATGCTCATGCTCGGCGCGATCATCATGATCGCATGCCACCTCAGCTTCGCATTCCTTCTTCCTCTCTTCCCGCAGAAGTGGTTCGCCCTTCTTCTGATCGTCGTTCTCGGAGTGTCGTTCTCGCTTGTGCCTGCAGCTCTCTGGCCGTCAGTGCCTAAGATCATCGATCCTGTGATCCTCGGAAGCGCATACTCGCTCATCTTCTGGATCCAGAACGTGGGTCTCTGCTTCGTTCCGCTCATCATCGGAAACGCACTCAAGGCTACAGGAGGATATACAGTTCCGATGATCATCTTCGCATCATTCGGAATCGTGGCCTTCTTCATGTCCCTTCTCCTCAAGGTGGAGGACAGGAAAAAGGGATACGGACTCGAACTTCCTAACATCAAGAAATAATGTCAACCCTGAAAAAGACTCTCAGGGACAACTCGTGGGCATGCTGGCTGGCGCTGGCATGCCTTGTTGTTCCTATGTTCGCGTCATACTTCTTTGACGACATGTTCTCGTCTCTGTCCGAACTGTTCAAGACTCCCGAATATCTCGAGCTTGGCTGGGATATGGCGGATTACGGCTTCTACGCAAGCGGTTATTCGTTCCTGTGCATATGGGGAGGACTGATCATCTGCGGAGCGCTTCTGGACAAGTTCGGCGTACGCCTGGTAGGCTCCATCTTCGTGGGAATGATGGTTCTCGGCGCAGGCCTTGTGACCTTTGCGATCTCGGCGGGATTCGAGCCGCAGACGTCGCTTAATGTGGCGTATGTAGGGTGCATGCTCTTCGGCCTTGGAAGTGAGATCGCCGGCGTGTCGGTGACGCGTTCGATCGCGAAGTGGTTCAAGGGCAGGAACATGGCCCTTGCCATGGGACTTCAGCTGGCCATAGCGCGATTCGGTACTGCGACGGCGATTCTGGTCGCGCCTATGATCGTGAAACAGAAGGCTTTGGGAGAAATGTACACTCTGGCGGAAACCAACCGTCCTGCCTTGATAGGCCTGGCTGTGCTTGCTGTCGGAGCAATATTGTGGGCTGTATTTGTGGCCATGGATGCAAAATTTGACAGGCAGACCGGAGAAACCGACAAGGTCGAGACAGCAGAGGAGGACAAGTTCCGCTTTTCCGACATATGGAAGGTGCTGAGCAATCCGCGCTTCCTTATGATCGCCCTTCTTTGCGTGACCTTCTATTGCTGCGTCATCCGTTTCAAGAAGTTCGGCGTGTCGATACTGCTGCCGCTTTTCGGTGTGAATCTGGATATCGCTACCGTACTGCTTGCGATGATCCCGTTCTTCACCATACTTTTCACGCCTCTTTTCGGCGCTCTGGTCGACAAGGTGGGAAAGGCTACGACGTGGATGATCGTGGGATCGGCCCTCGTGCTTGTCTCCCATCTGATCATCACATTCG
Organism: Bacteroidales bacterium; assembly: GCA_017937885.1. Lineage (GTDB taxonomy): Bacteria > Bacteroidota > Bacteroidia > Bacteroidales > UBA932 > Cryptobacteroides. The sequence goes on along the minus strand of JAGBCS010000048.1, from coordinate 4,310 downwards.
CCCCTCAGGGCGTCCCTGCGTATGCCTACATCGCCATTGCACTTCTGGGCATAGGATATTCGCTTGTGCCGTCGGCGATGTGGCCGTCAGTGCCTAAGATCATTCCGGAAAAGAATCTCGGTACGGCATATTCGCTGATCTACTGGGTGCAGAACCTCGGAATGTGGGCGGTGCCGATCTATGTCGGAAGGATCTTCACGAAGGAAATCACCCAGGCCGGCAACCATGCGCAGGAGGTATCCGCGGCTATTCAGGCAGAGTATGTGTTCATCCTTCTTGGAGTAGTAGCGATCATCGTAGCGCTGATGCTTTTTGCCTCATCGAGGAGACATCCCGACCTTCGTCTCGATGCCCCAGCAAAGGAACAGACACTGTAATTGATTACTTATTACAATCTTTTGATTGGAATCTGCAAGTCTTTTCGGAGTATTATGTATAATATTGCAGAAGTAATATTATGCCATGAATACTCCGAAACTTTTTTTTGCCATCTCCGCAGCTTTCGTACTCGCGGTCTCTTGCGAGTCGGCCGGAGATATCCCTCTTGTCTATGACAAGGAAAATACCTCTGAATCATTTGCCGCGCCGCAGCTTCCTTCGCTGGAAGAACTTCCTGTGATAGAGACTCTGCCGGATCCTCTTGCGTTTGCGGACGGAAAAGGAAGGGTCCGCCGTTTCTCGCAGTGGGAGCGCCGTCGTGCCGAACTGCTCGAGCAGTTCCAGCATTACGAGGTGGGCTATAAGCCTCAGACTCCTCGCGAATGCATCTCGGCGCGGATGGCCGGCGATACCCTGATAGCCGACATCACGGTCGGAGGGGAGACACTTACGATACATTCTCTGATAAGATATCCTGAAGGCGACGGACCGTTTCCTGCGATCATCGGTATAGGGATGGGTGCCGGCAGTCTGCCTCCGAAGGTATTCGAGGAGAGGAATATCGCAGTGATAAGCTTCCCGTTCTGGGAGGTGATGTCCCATACGCAGAAAAGGGGATCAGAGCCGCTCAACAGACTTTATCCGGATCAGCTCGAGATGGGCAACTATGCCGCATGGCCATGGGGCGTCAGCCGCCTTATCGACGCTTTGGAGATCGTCGGGGAGGAAAGCCGCATCGACCTGAAGCATCTTGCTATTTCCGGATGCTCGTTTGCGGGAAAGATGGCTCTGTGGTCGGGTGCGATGGACGAGAGGATCGCGCTGACCATCGCTCAGGAACCCGGCGGCGGAGGTGCTGCCGCCTGGCGTGTGTCCGAGACTCTCGGCCATGTGGAGACCCTCGGAAATACGAATTTCGCATGGTTCAAGGAAAGCATGAGAGCATTCAGCGGGGAGAATACCGCCCGTCTGCCTATGGACCACCATGCGCTATGCGCCCTGGTTGCCCCGCGTGCCCTTCTGGTCTTCGGAAATCCTGATTATGAATGGCTTGCAGACGAATCCGGCTATGTTTCATGCGTCGCTGCACGCAAGGTATGGGAGGCCTTCGGCATCGAAGACCGTATGGGATACTCATTCCAGGACGGTCACATGCATTGCATGCTTCCTGCTGAGCAGATGCCTGAACTTGAGGCCTTTGTAGACCGTTTCCTTCTCGGAAAGGATGTAGATACGCATGTCACTAAGGCTCCGATGTTCGAGGATGTCGATACTGAAAAATGGATAAACTGGTAAAGATATGAAAAGACTGTTATTTGCTTTGACGTTGACATTCAGTGCTTTGATGCTGAATGCACAGGACCCTGACTTCCATATCTATCTGTGCTTCGGACAGTCGAACATGGAAGGGAACGCCCGTATCGAGCAGCAGGACCGTGAGGGGGTGAGCGACCGCTTCAGGATGATGGCGGCCGTCGACAACAAGGAGATGGGCCGTGTGAAAGGGGAGTGGTATACTGCGGTTCCTCCGTTGTGCCGTCCCGGTACAGGCCTTACCCCTGCCGACTATTTCGGCCGTACTCTCGTCGAGAACCTTCCTGAGAACGTGAAGGTGGGAGTGATCAATGTCGCTATCGGCGGCTGCCATATCGAGACTTTCCTGCCGGACAGCATCGCGAATTATGTCGAGAAGAGGGCTCCTTTCTGGATGAAGGGCATGCTCGCGGCATATGACAACGACCCATACGCAAGACTTGTCGAAGTGGCACGTCTGGCGCAGAAGGACGGAGTTATCAAAGGTATCCTTGTGCATCAGGGCGAATCTAATACAGGAGATCCGCGTTGGCCATATCAGCTAAAGACGGTGTATGACAACCTGATCCGCGATCTGAATCTTCAGGGAGAGGTCGTCCCTCTTCTTGTCGGAGAGGTCGTCAACAGCGACAGAGGCGGAGTGTGCGCATATCATAACGAAGTCATAGCCAGAGTGCCGCAGGTGATACCGCAGGCACATGTAATCAGCTCGAGCGGTTGTACAAACGCGTTCGACCTGCTGCATTTCGATGCTGCCGGCTATCGTGAGCTCGGCCGCAGGTATGCCCGCGTCATGCTTCAGCTTCTCGGATGCAATCCTCCGGTTCCGGAGGCAATGTACAGCACTGACTTCAATTCGCGTATCGTACATCCGGACGGCCGCGTGACGTTCAATTATAACGCTCCGGAGATCGAGGCAGAGAAGGTGGAGCTTGTGGGCCAGTTCATGAACGGACCTATGCCGATGGTACGCAATTCCGTAGGAATATGGAGCGCTACCGTCAGACCGCCTAAGGCCGATATCTACCCTTACAACTTCGTCGTTGACGGCGTCCCTGTGCAGGATCCGCACAACACGGATATCTTCCCGAACGAAAACTTCAAGGCCAGCCTTCTGGAAATGCCTGATCCTGAGGCTCTCTACACTGTAAATGATGTCCCTCATGGAAAGGTACATCATTGCACGTACAAGTCAGACGTTCTCGGAATGGACCGTCCTGTGCTTGTATATACTCCTGCAGACTATGACAAGGGAAACAGGAAGTATCCGGTGTTCTATCTCGTGAGCGGCACGACCGATACGGAGGAAACATGGTTCAAGGTCGGAAAGGTCAATGTCATCCTTGACAACCTCATCGCTCAGGGGAAGGCGGTTCCGATGATCGTGGTGATGCCGTACGGCAATATGATGATGGGTACGCCAAGGCCATGGACGATGGCTGCTGCCGAGATGTACGGCGTGTTCGAACGTGAGATGACAGAATGCATAATGCCATACGTTGAGAAGAACTTCCGTACGAAGACTGGGGCGGCGAACCGCGCGATAGCGGGCTTCTCACGCGGAGGCGGACAGTCTCTCTTTACAGCGTATTCGAATTTCGACAAGTTCGGATGGCTTGCTTCCTATAGTGCGTATCTGACTCCTCAGGTCATGGACCATTACTTCCCGACGCTCAAGAGTGACATCACCAGTCTCAAGCTCATGTGGCTCGGCGTCGGCTCTTCAGACTTCCTGTACAATGATGTAGTGCGTCATCTTGAATATTTTGATGCCAACGGCATTTCATACGAGAAGATGATAACCGAAGGCGGGCATACGTGGATGAATGCGCGAACCTATCTTGCTGAAACCTTACAGAAATTCTTCAAATGATGAAAAGACTGCTCATATTGGCTGCAGTATGCGGTCTGGCTGCATGTGCGCAGCCTCAGGATGAGGACAATCTTCCTGAAAACGTGATGATTACAGGAACCAATCCTATCATCAGCAACCAGTTTACCGCGGATCCTACCGCACGTGTCTTCAACGGAAGGCTGTATCTGTATCCTTCTCATGACATCCCTAGCGTGATCACTCATTTTGACGGATCTGCATGGTTCAGCATGGAGGATTATCATGTGTTTTCTACCGATGATCTGAGGACATGGACCGATCATGGTGTGATAGTCAGGCAGGAGGATGTGCCGTGGGGAAAGAAGGATGCATACTCTATGTGGGCTCCGGACTGTGTCGAGAAGGACGGAAAATATTATTTCTATTTCCCTGATGCCCGCGCCGAAGGCGGCGGCTTTGCTGTCGGCGTGGCTGTAGCAGATAAGCCTGAGGGACCGTTCGTGTGTGAGCCTGAGCCGATAAAGGGTATCCACGGCATCGATCCGTGCGTGCTTCTGGCGTCAGACGGCAATGCTTACATATTCTGGGGGAACGGACGCTGCGCCAAGCTCAAGGACAACATGAAGGAACTCGCCGACGACAATCCGAAGGAGGTCGTCAAGTGGGGGCCACGCGAGTTTGAAATGGTCGGCGTCAATTGCCTCAAGGGCCTACCGAGCCGTCAGGCTGAAGGACCGTTTGCATTCGAGTACAACGGCAACTATTACCTTACATACCCTTATGT
>JAGBCS010000047.1 GCA_017937885.1 Bacteroidales bacterium | reverse complement strand
TAGCCTCCTGCTGGTCAAGCTGTTCCATGTAGCCCTTCCGGTAGAGGGTGTCGTTCGCCATGATTCCCGCCGCCTTGCGGCTTCCATGCACATTGACCAGACTTTCGTCATACATCGCCTTGGTGTAGTCGTTGTAATTGTAGTCGCTCTGGATAGTGTTGAACGCCCTGACAACCCTGTTCTTCTCGGTATCCTCCTTGACCTTGTCCTTGATCGACTTGTGCCTCCAGACAAAGGCCACGCGAAGGTCGGAAACCACCGGGAACGGGGTCATGTGCATATCCTTGCTTCCTTCAAGGACCTGCGTGTAGAAATATCCGTCCGGATTATGGACGAACATGTCCCTGGTGCAGAGCTGCAGACCTACGGAGAAACCGAGTTCCACATCGACGGCACCGTTCCGGTATTCGTACATCGGCAGGCTGTAACCGGTCGAAGCTCCTAATCCGTATGCCATTCCCTGCATTCCCTTCTTTCCGAACTTGAAGGTGTAGGTGGCATAGTTGACGTAGAGTCCGACATAGTTTGCACGCCATGTCTTCGGATGCTTCCTGTTCTTGAGAAGGTTTTCGACAGAGAGGTCATCCTTCTTCAAGACTCCTTTCCTGGTCCTGTACCAGTAGCGGACTTCAGGTCTGACATCCAGCAGGTTATACGCTACCGGAGGGGCGTACGTGCTGCCATTGTTTCTGTTGTAATGCCATGTATTCCAATTGTACTTGGCCGAGAGGCCCACGGTCATGTCGTTGAACTCCGAGTTCTTCAGATCGAACTCAAACCCTAGATTCGGGATGGTGAGCATCCAGTCCAACGCATTGGTCCTGACCGCAATACGGTCTATAAACGAATAACGGGTACCCCCCCCCGGCACCTTTTCCCCGGCATCTTCTCCCTCGGCGGCAGCATGGGCTGGCGCCAAAAGCATAAAGATGCAGAAAAAGGCACACAGAAGCTTCTCCATGGCCATTGTCCGTCGTCTACTTTCCACCGTAAAAAATGTAGTTTGATTATAATCAGTCCGCAAATATAGTAAATTTATCTACCCCCCCCCTACAATTTTTATTACTTTTTCTTTCCGATTATTATTGTTAAATTTGCAGGTTGACAACGATGCCGGACATTTTTGTCATGGACGAAAACAACATCAGCAATGAGAGAATTATACATAACAAATTCGCTTTCAAGGAAGAAGGAGATATTCAAGCCTCTGAATGAAGGCCATGTAGGCCTCTACGTATGCGGTCCGACCGTCTACGGAGATGCCCATCTGGGACACGCCAGGCCGGGAGTGACCTACGACGTGTTCGTGAAACTGCTCAAGCACCTCGGATACAAGGTGCGCTATGTGCGCAACATCACTGACGTGGGCCATCTGGAGCACGACGCGGACGAGGGAGAGGACAAGATCGCAAAGAAGGCACGTCTCGAGCAGCTCGAGCCTATGGAGGTCGTGCAGAGATGCACCCTCGCCTACCATGAGGCTATGCGCATGCTGAACGTGGCTCCGCCGTCGATCGAGCCCCGCGCATCCGGCCACATCATCGAGCAGATCGACCTCGTGAAGAAGATCATCGACGCAGGCTATGCTTACGAAAGCAACGGTTCGATATATTTCGACGTCCTCAAATATGACAGGGACCACAAGTACGGCATTCTTTCAGGCCGTACCCTCGACGAGGTGAAGGAGGGCACACGCGACCTCGACGGACAGCAGGACAAGCGTGCGTCGTACGACTTCGCCCTCTGGAAGAAGGCGTCGCCGGAGCACATAATGCGCTGGCCGTCACCATGGAGCGACGGATTCCCGGGCTGGCATCTCGAGTGCTCGGCCATGAGCGAGAAGTATCTCGGCAAGGAGTTCGACGTGCACGGAGGCGGAATGGACCTGCTCTTCCCGCACCATGAATGCGAAATCGCACAGAACACGGCGTCACGCGGCACCAGCGGCGTGAAATACTGGATGCACAACAACATGATAACCATCGAGGGCAAGAAGATGGGCAAGTCGCTCGGCAACTTCATCACGCTTCCGGAGCTTTTCGCCGGAAAGCATCCGAAGCTCGAGCAGGCATATACCCCGATGACCGTGCGTTTCTTCATCCTCCAGGCACACTACCGCGGCACTCTCGACTTCAGCAATGAAGCGCTGCAGGCGGCAGAGAAGGGCCTGAAGAGGATAATGCAGGCGGCCAAGGACCTGAAGGGCCTGGCGGCTGCAGCAGGCGTCACTCCGGCTCCTGCGCTTGCATACGGAGAGTTCGTCCAGGCTGTGGCACCGGACGCTGTCACAGCATCGAACGCAGAGGTCCGCGAGCTCGTCGAGAATGTATACGAGGCTCTCTGCGACGACCTCAACACTCCGATCGCCCTCTCGCATATCTTCGACGCCGTACGCATCATCAATACCGCCAAGGACAAGAAGATGGCTCTTGACAAGTCTGACTATCAGGCTCTTGTGGATCTGTTCGACAATATCGTCTCAGGCGTGCTCGGACTTCGCGACGAGGACGGAGACGGCGGAAAGGCCGCAAAGACGATCGACGGTCTGATGCAGATGGTACTCGAGCAGCGCAAGGCTGCGAAGGCTGCGAAGGACTGGGCTGCCAGCGACCGCATCCGCGACGACCTGAAGGCTCTCGGCATCCAGATCAAGGATACCAAGGACGGAGCCGAATGGACTCTGGAATAATACTGTCTACTGATATTTAGGAAGGGTGACGGTAAATGAGGCACCTCCGAGGGCGAATGAGCGCTGATAGCTTATTTCGCCCTCGCATTTTTCTATGATGCTCCGGCAGATGGCCAGACCAAGGCCGGAGCCGGAACTCTTGGTAGTGAAGTTAGGAGTAAAGAGCTTGCTGAGATTCTCGTCGCTGACTCCGGATCCGTTATCGTCTACCACCACATCGTAATACCCGTCCTTCAGACTGTTTCTCAGGCATATAAGCACCCGGCCGTCAACCGGCTTCTCTCCCCTCTCCTCCATGTCCTTCTGATGCATCTCAACAGCCTGGACCGCATTGGTGATCAGATTGACAAACACACGTATCAGCTGAGGCTTAGGAGCCATCACGAGAGCGTTTTCCATTCCGATATATGAAATCTTGACATTCTCCCTGTTGTCGAAGATGAGTATCTGGTCCTGTATGGTCTTGTCGAGGTCGATCAGCACCGGCTCCTCGCTGTAGAGCTTGGCGAAGGTCGAGAATTCATTTGCGGTTTCGGTCAGGATATCGATATGCTCAAGCACCACGGCAGAGACTTCGTCAAACCTTTCCTCCCATGCCGGATTTCCGTTCTGCTTCATCCTTATCAGCCTCTGTATCTGCAGCTTGATAGGGGTCAGCGGGTTCTTGATCTCATGGGCCACCTGACGTGCCATCTGGCTCCAGGCCTTGTCGCGCTCGGCCTGGGCGAGCTGCCGCGTCGAGTCTGAAAGGTCATGGACCATTCGGTTGTACGCATCCACGAGCGACGAAATCTCGTCCTCACGCTTATAGATGATGTATTCCAGATTGTGGACGTCGGCCACATTCATCTTGCGTCCCATCTCGACAAGAGGAGAGAACATCGCATTCACTTCCCTTGTGCTGAACAGGAGAGACGCTATCAGCAGAAGTATGAAGAGGTTGACTATCAGGGCGGCATGGAAGAATGCCTCTCTTCTGAAGTCGTAGTTCCTGTCGGTATACGGCGTGCTTATGATAGCTATCAGGTCACCGTCATCATTGAAGATCGGCGCAGACATCGACCAGTAGCTGTAGCCGTCGATGTTTTCCCTCTGGATATAGTAGCGCTGGTTGAGATGACGTATGTTGTGGAAGGCTTCCTGGTCGAGACGGCTTCCGATGATCATCCTTTCGAACACTTCCGGAGTCGTCGAGCGGAAGACCTTGCCGGCCGGGGTATACAGGGTGATGTCGGACTTGGTCGTGTTTCCGATATTCTCGAGAGCGGCAGCGAACTCCTGTCCGGTGAGGTCCTGCCATGAATCCGCTGTACGGACCCTGTTCTCGATCAGCGCCTGCACGGTCGTGATCTTGGAAGACATAAGATTGAACATGTTGACCTCGTTCCTCTTGTAAACGAAGAGGACGCTGATCACGGTCATGCTGGTCAGGATCATGAATGAAGATATGAACAGGATCGTATTGATCCTCGTCCTGAAGTAGTTGCTCTTGAATCCCTTGCGCTTGTCTTCGTTTCTGGCACAGAAGGACAGTAGGGCAAACAGCGCGAGCCAGAGATAGGACAGAGATGTGAAGTATACCATCACTCCCCTCTGCGGGCGTGACACTATGACGAGTTCGTCCTCTCCTACAAGGTGCAGGAAATGAACGTATCCGTTCGTCCTCCGGACATCCTCGCCGTCATCCGCGAGTCCGGACTTGTCCACATGGGAGTAAACGGTAGGGTAAGGGTAGTTTCCCTTATATGACATCAGCCTGTCGGAGCGATACTTGGCATAGGTGTACAACATCGGGATATTGATGTTGCCGGGATTCGAGAACTGGCCGAGGATGCTGTAGTATCCTCTGTCCTCCCTGTTGGAGTTAGGCTCGATGTCGAGCAGCATCCTTACCAGGCCCTTGTCCTGCGAATAGAAGAGGAAGGTGCCGGTGTACCGGCTTCTGCCGTTGCTGTCCGTCACGAAGAGGAAGCGGGATCCCTTAGCGATCGGCATACCCGTATGCATGATCTCGTTGAAGAAGAGCACTCCGTCGGTATTCTTGTCGGAAATGAGCGAGACGCTCATGTTGTAGGTCTGTCTCGTACGTGACAGATAGTTTTCCAGAATCCTGTTCTGGATCATGCCCTGGGTATTGTCCAGCGAGGCAAGCGTAGCGATCAGCTGGTCCGAAGAAATGGCTTCTTCAACAGAGCGGAGCTGTATCTCGAGGCCGAGATCCCTCTCTACCGCAAGGCGGTTGGCCCATACGGTCACACGGTCCTGCTCCTTCCGGAATCCCAGCAGGGAGGAGGTCGCCGTGAAGTATATGGCACAGAGGAAGGCGAATATCGCGATGTTCCTGGTCTTGAACAGATTGTATCTCACGCCTGCCACTTCGCGGGCCATCGGTCCCAGAGCCTGCACAAGCAGGATCGGGCAGAAGAGCAGACCCGTGTATGAAAGGTACACAAGAATCGTGTACTGGATGCTTGCATTGCCTCTGTACAGTTCCATGCTGATATTCGAGTTCAGTATCAGACTCTCGAGCGTCAGGTGCGTATAGGCGAATGTCGCACCGGCCGCCAGCAGGCCTCCGACACAGATCAGGATGAAGCTGCGTCGTCTTCTGCTGCGGTTCTGCCTTACATACTCCGCGATCTTGTCCCTCATCAGATAATTGCAGATGTGCAGCAGCGTGATGAATGTGTTGAGCAGGATGAGGGCTCCGAGCGAGAAGAACAGAGGGCCGTCAGCATAAAGGGTCGGCGAGAAGAACTCGGCCGAACCGTTCATCTGCATTTCCCAGATATATGATACGGTTGTAAGTATGGCAAGCATGCCGACCACCGCCAGATATACCCTGATGGTCCTGTGCCCTGCAAGGAAGAGCATCATTGACAAGGCGAAAAGCATGAGGGATATCCACCTCAGGAGGGAGTTGGCGAAGAAAGGTGCCGACTGTCCTGCTTCACAGAATATCTTGAACAGCGGGACGTCATCGATTACTACCGGCGATCCGCCGCTATGGGTCATTGGGTCCACGGAATACATTCCGGACAGTTCAAGGGCCGGATTCACTCCGTTTTCCGTCGTCCTCAGGTCGTCGATGATGGTATTCTTGACTTCAAGGCCGGAAATGACCTTCACGCCGTTGTTCCCATCCAGAGCCCTGACCACATACCACTTGGGACCGAGGTTCATGTATGATATCTGCTCCGTCGCCTGCGCAAGAGGAGACGAGAGTCTCTGGTTGATGCTGGTCAGCCTGTGGAAGACCATTCGGGTGCTGATGTCGTCGTTGATGATCGAGAACTGATTGCTCCAGGTCTGTAGCGAATCATTGACATACCGGTATATGACCATATCGTCAGGGAGTCCTTCAAGACATGCGTCATCCTCGCTTTCCAGAGCCGCCTGCGCATATCCGTCGAGCCGCTCGAGCCTGTCCTCAAGCCGCTGGGCGATCCTGTGGGCAGCCTTGTCCGTGTCACTGTCGGCATTGTTGCCTGCCAGCGACAGGATGAAGAGCGCCAGCGCAAGCAGAAGCACCAGCACGGGCAGTCTCTTTTTCGTGAAATCCCGGTTGAACATTCTATTCGTGATGATATGGTTCGCCTCTCATTATCGTGAAGGCCCTGTATATCTGTTCCACAAAGATCGCACGGACCATCTGATGCGAGAAGGTCATCCTCGAAAGCGATATCTTCGAATCCGCTCTCCTGTAGACCTCTTCAGAGAACCCGTACGCCCCTCCGATCACATAGACCATGTCCTTCCCGGCATATGATATCTTGTCCTGGATGACCTTCGCGAGCTCCACAGACGTGTATTCCTTGCCTCTCTCATCGAGCAGGATCAGATCGTCCGTCGGGCGTATATTCTTGAGTATCAGTTCTCCTTCGCGTGTCTTTATCTGGTCCTTCGACAAGGATGAGACGTTTTTCAGCTCCGGAATCTCCACAACTGAAAAAGGGATGTAGTGCTTCAGGCGCGATACATAGATATCCATGCCCTGCCTCACCCAGTCCTTATCCGTCTTTCCTACCGTCAGTAATGTGATCTTCATGTCAATATGCAATAATCGTACAAATATAATTATTTTTGTCAATAAAGACCTACGGATTTGGAAGGCGCGGAATTTGCAGTATCTTTGCACCGGTTTTCAATGCAGAATATGAACAGGATCATCGCAAGCGCACTAGTTACGGCAGTCGCCTTCTTCCATTGTGTCGGAGCTTCCGCACAGGAGGGAGGGTACGATGTGTTCAATCCGATTTCGAAATACATCGCCAAAGGCGACGCAGAGAAGCTTTCGGCATGGTTTTCAGACAATCTGGAAGTCACAATATTCTCGACGTCCAACGACTCGAGCCGCAACCAGGCAAGGCAGATCATGAGGACGTTCTTCCGTTCATACACGCCACGCTCGTTCGAGATCACGCACAAGGCCGGCCGCGCGAACATGAAATATGCCCTCGGGACACTGAATGCAGGAGGCGAGCTGTTCATTGTCACGATTTTCGTGAACTACAAGGACCAGGAGTACAGGATACAGCATCTCAAGATAGAACGAATGAATTAGGGTTGCCCGCCGGGGCAACCCTTTTTTCTATTCCATCGTCAGCTCGACCGGGCAATGGTCGGAGCCGTAGATTTCAGTATGGATCTTCGCGTCCCTTATCCGGCTGCGCAGATTTTCCGACACCACGAAATAGTCGATACGCCACCCCGCATTCTTCTGCCTTGCCTGAAAGCGGTACGACCACCATGAATAGATGTCGCGCGCATCAGGGTAGAAATGGCGGAAGGTGTCGATGAAGCCGGCGCCGAGCAGGTCGGTGAATTTCCCGCGTTCCTCGTCGGTGAAGCCGGGGTTCCTGCGGTTGCTCTTCGGATTCTTCAGGTCGATCTCCTGGTGGGCCACATTCAGGTCGCCGCAGGTCACCACGCCCTTTCCTGTCGCTGCCAGAGAGCAAAGGTAGGCCCTGAAGTCGTCATCCCACTTCATCCTGTAGTCCAGACGCTTGAGCTCGTCCTGGGCATTAGGCGTATAGACGCAGACGAGATAGAAGTCCTCCATCTCGAGAGTGATGACGCGACCTTCGTGGTCATGCTCGTCGATGCCGAGTCCGTATGTCACGCTTATCGGATCATGTTTCGTGTAGACCGCCGTCCCGGAATATCCCTTCTTGTCTGCGAAGTTCCAGTACGAGCGGTAGCCGAGGAACTCAAGGTCGAGCTGGCCCTGCTGCATCTTCGTCTCCTGAAGACAGAAGAAGTCGGCGTCGAGATCCTCGAATATGTCGGCAAAACCTTTGCCGCAGACGGCCCTGAGGCCGTTTACATTCCATGAAATGAATTTATACATAGGCTAGAGTACATAGGCTTTTACATCGGAGGCCGTTATACGGTCGCCCGATAGGATGAGCAGGCGCTCCACGACATTGCGGAGCTCACGGATGTTTCCCGTCCAGTTCTTGTCCACAAGCATCTGCAGGGCATCCGCATCGATTGCGCGAGGGATCATGCCGGTCTCGTCGCAGATCTGGCCGATGAAATGCTCCACAAGCAGCGGGATGTCGCTCTTGCGCTCGTCGAGCGTCGGCACGTTTATGACGATCACGCTCAGACGGTGGTAGAGGTCTTCCCTGAAATTGCCGTTGGCGATCTCCTCCTTCAGGTTCTTGTTGGTCGCTGCGAGCACCCTCACGTCCACGATGATGTCCTTGTCGCTTCCCACTCTCGAGAGTTTCCTTTCCTGAAGCACCCTGAGGACCTTCGCCTGGGCAGCAAGGGACATGTCACCGATCTCGTCGAGGAAGAGGGTTCCGCCGTCGGCCTGCTCGAATTTGCCCTTGTGCTGCTTGATCGCCGACGTGAACGCTCCCTTTTCATGACCGAAAAGTTCGCTTTCGATCAGTTCCGACGGGATCGCCGCACAGTTGACCTCGATGTATGGCGCCGCCGAGCGCGGGCTCTTCTGGTGCAGGTTACGGGCGACAAGCTCCTTTCCCGTGCCGTTCGAGCCTACGATCAGGACCCTGGCATCCGTAGGAGCCACCTTGTCGATCATGTCCTTGATATGGACCAGAGCCTCGGATTCTCCGACCATCTCCTGGCCGTAGACCTTCTTCTTGAGGATCCTGGTTTCCTTGACGAGAGACACCTTCTCCGTCGCGTTCTTTATAGTGATGAGTATGCGGTTCAGGTCGAGCGGCTTCTGGATGAAGTCGAAGGCACCCTTCTTGATGCATTCGACTGCCGTATCGATGTCGCCATGTCCGGAAATCATGACCACTGCGGCATCCACGCCCATGGCCTTGAGCTTGTCAAGGACCTCCATTCCGTCCATTCCTGGCATCTTGATATCGCAGAAGATCACGCTGTATTTTTCCTTATCCACCATCTCACAGCCCTGCACGCCGTTCTCGGCCACTTCCACGTCATAGCCTTCGTCCGCGAGAATCTCCTTCAGGGAGTTCCTGATCGACCTTTCGTCGTCAATGATTAAGATTTTCATACCGGTTATTTTATGAGGTCTACAAATATCGACATTTTTGGGAGTTTACACAATATTTTATACTTTTGTCTGAATTTAGGAATTACTTGTGTACCGATGCTTATACCTGACATAATTATCGCAATCGACGGCTATTCTTCGACGGGAAAAAGTTCCTTTGCAAAAATCATTGCAAACGAATTCTCTTTCCTGTATCTCGACTCCGGAGCGCTATATCGCGGAGTCACTCTTTTCGCCATCGAAAACGGATTCATCTCCGACGACAATACAATTAACGTGCCCGGACTGAGCGGTGCATTGGAAAATCTTGACCTGCACTTTGCCGCAGGCGGCACATTCATAGGCGACCGGTGCATCGAGAACGAGATCCGATCTCTCGCTGTGGCCGGCAAGGTCAGCCCTATCGCCACGGTGGCGGAGGTCCGCAACTTCGTGGACCGCAAGCTGAGGGAGTTCGGCAGCAGGAAGAGGGTCGTGATGGACGGACGTGACATCGGTACAACCGTATTCCCTGACGCAGAGCTGAAGATATTCATGACGGCGGACCCGCTTATCAGAGCTCAGAGGCGCGCCGACGAGATGAAGGCAAAGGGCATGGAGGCCGATATGGAGGATGTGCTGCGCAATCTTCAGGAGCGTGACTACATCGACTCGCACAGGGAGGTGTCCCCTCTTACTCAGGCCGAGGATGCAATCGTCCTCGACAATTCGCATATGACCATGCAGGATCAGCTGGAATGGCTGAAAGGTATAATCGCCGAGCGTTTCGGCTGCTAACGGGATCCGGATATGATAACAGTTGACATAGACAAGAATTCAGGCTTCTGCGCCGGCGTGATCAGGGCTATAGGCAAGGCGGAGGAATTCCTGAATGAAGGCAAAGGCTCATCGGAGGAAGGCAAGCGACTCTATTCGCTCGGAGCCATAGTACATAACGACGCTGAGCTGGAAAGGCTTCTCAAGCAGGGACTTGTAACCATCGACAAGGAGGATTTCGAGGAGATGGTGGCAGCTGACGGGGAGGTCCTGCTGATCAGGGCTCACGGCGAGCCGCCGCAGACTTATGAAAGGGCCCATCAGCTCGGCTTCGAGGTGATCGACTGCACATGTCCCGTCGTCCTGAAGCTCCAGCAGAGGATAAAGGAAGCCTATCTGAGGCACAAGGAGGAAGGCAAGGGCCAGATCATCATCTTCGGAAAGATCGGACATGCCGAGGTACTCGGCCTCATAGGCCAGACCGAAGGAACCGCCGTCGTGGTCGAGAACCTGATGATGATGAACGAGGCGATCGGGAACGGAACTGTCAGGCTCGACGTGCCGACAGAGGTGTTCAGCCAGACCACGAAGAGTCCTTCTGAGTACAGACGTCTGTGCTCGAGGCTGGAGGAAGAGATGGCAAAGTACAATGAGCTTTCCGTAGAGAGATTCAAGGGACGCGGACTTCTGAATGTCCACAACACGATATGCTCCCAGGTCGAGACACGACATGAAAGGCTTTCGAAGTTTGCTCTCGAGCATGATATCATCATCTTCGTCGCAGGCAAGGCCAGCTCGAACGGAAAGGTACTGTGTGACCTCTGCAAGTCACTGAACATAAGGACATACCACATAGATTCTCCTTCTGAGATCAAGAGAGAGTGGTTCCGTGCAGACGACAAGGTCGGCGTCTGCGGAGCGACTTCGACGCCGAAATGGCTTCTCGAGCAGACCGCCGAACACATCCTTGAGCTGAACCGCTATGTGCCTGAATGGGAGGAGACCTTCGGAGACAAAGCGACTGATAATCAGTAAAAATTTGGCAGTAAGCGGACATTTTTATATTTTTGCAGCCGATTTTCGAAAAATAGTAATCAAACATTTATATTTTTATGGCAACAACAGCTGATTTCAAGAACGGACTTTATCTTAACTATAACGGCAAGCCATGCCAGATCGTATGGTTCCAGCACGTAAAGCCAGGAAAGGGTCCTGCTTTCGTAAAGACCAAGCTCAGAAACCTTGAGAACGGTCGTATCCTCGAGAACACCTTCACAGCAGGTGCAAAGATCGAGACCATCAACGTAGAGAGAAGACCTTACCAGTTCCTTTACAAGGACGAGGAC
>JAGBCS010000046.1 GCA_017937885.1 Bacteroidales bacterium | reverse complement strand
GGGAACTCAGGCTGGCGGTTCTCACTTCCCTCCTGCTTTATGAAATTGGCAAGGATATGCCCCTGAAGATGATTCACTTCGACAAGCGGCTTGTTCAGCGACATCGCCAGTCCCTTGGCGAAAGACGTACCGACCAGAAGAGAGCCAAGAAGGCCCGGACCTCTGGTGAAGGCTATGGCCGTGATGTCTTCCGGCTTTATGCCGGCGCGGGCAATTGCCTCGCTGACAACTGGTACGATGTTCACCTGATGGGCTCTGGAGGCAAGTTCCGGGATGACTCCGCCATAGGCCTTGTGCACATCCTGGCTGGCCAGGACGTTCGACAGCAGAAAGCCGTCCGAGATGACCGCAGCTGAAGTGTCGTCACAAGAAGATTCAATTCCTAATATTATGTCTGCCATAGCTTTAGCGTTTCTTTTACAAAAAGGCACATTATATGCTTCAAAAGCGATTGCAAAATTACGGATTTTATCCGATAATTTTACTATTTTTGCAAGTTGGAGAACAAAAACCTTGACAGCCATCAAAAAAGCTATAAGAATAATCTGGAGGACTATCGTCGCCATCGTTACGATCCTGTTTGCAGGAGCGCTGATAATCCAGCTCCCGCAAGTCCAGACATTCATCACAGCCAAGGCTGTAGAGAAGGTTTCTGAAAGCCTTGACGGAGACATTGTCTTCGAGAAGATACATCTCAAGCCATTCACGACTCTCGTCATCAAGAATGTCGCCATCATAGACAGAGCTCCCGTAAAGGACATGGTCGATCCGAAGAACGGGCAGATCGACACACTATTCAGGGCAGAGTACATCATTGCCAGATTCACATTGGACGGTCTGATCCGGGAAGAAGGAGTGCATCTTAACAGGCTCTATCTGTCGGGGGCACAGATGAACCTTGTCATCGAGGACAAGGAAGATGCCGGAGACGGTGACGTGACTACGGACAATCTTACCCGAATCTTCCGCCTGAAGAAACCGGAGACAGAAAGCCAGAACGAAAAGGAGCTCTTCCACATAAGGAGGGTCGAGATAAAGGACATGGGATTCACCATGAAGAGCTACCAGGCAGACAGGACCTTCTATGAAGGCGGAATCGACTGGAACGACATGAACATAAAGGACATAAACGCCAAGGCACGCGAACTCCAGTTCAAGGGAGGTATCATGTCCGGACAGATGACCGAAGCTTCCTTCCGCGAAGAATGCGGCTATATGATACTTGAGCTGACGGGAAAGGCGAAGGTCGGAAGAGGACGTACCATAGTCGAAGATCTCCATATCGAAGATCCGTGGTCTGACGTACACCTTCCGCTGTTCATGATGAGCTACAAGAACATTCTTGCATTCAATGACTTCATAAACGATGTCAGGATCGACGCCGACATCAAGCCAAGTTCGCTGGACTTCAGGACCATTGCATATTTCGCCCCTGAACTGGAAGGTAACGGTCTCAAGGCCAGGGTATCGGGAAAGATGTCAGGACCTGTCAGAAGCTTCTCTTTCAGCGATATGAGTTTCGAATCAGAAGAAGGAGGATTCTCCGGAATGGCAGACGGATCGATCTCCGGACTTCCTTACATTGACAAGACTCACATAGACGCCCACCTGCACGGATTCAAGGTGACCAGCAAGGGACTCAGCAGTTTCATTTCCGAATGGATTCCTGACGGAGAGGTCGATCTGAGCAATATCGCCAAAGGAACCGTATTCCATATTGATGCATACGGAAAAGGTCTCATAGACAGACTGGCTCTCAATGCGGACGTCCGTTCCGGCATCGGAAACCTTAAGGCAGACGTAAGACTGGATGACGTGACAAAACTGTCCAAGCCGATCGGCATCAACGGAAGCCTTGAGACAGAAGACCTTGATATCGGAAAGATCATCGGAACTGAGATTCTCGGACCTACTTCGCTCCACACTTCATCGTTCAGCGCAAGCATCGGGGCGACAGCATCGGAATCAAGCATCCAGGTGGACACGCTGATCATCGACCGCCTGCATGCGCTTTCATATGATTATACCGGCATCCAGGCTACCGGAGGCATCGCATCTGACGTCTTTACAGGATGGATCGTCTGCGCAGATCCGAACCTCAGATTCACCCTCAACGGATCATTCGCCACATCCAGGAAAACCCAGAATGCGATATATAATTTCAGCGCCAACGTAGGATATGCAGACCTGAATGCAATCAATCTCGACAAACGTGGCAAATCCAGAGTCAACTTCTTTGCAAACGCCAACTTCAGACATATCAAGGGAGCCAACCTTCTGGGAAACATAAACATATACAACGTCGAACTCGAAAACAACCAGGGCAGAAACCGCATAGGCAACATCAGGCTCAAATCCACAGCAACCGAGAAGCAGTATACTATCAGCCTCGAGTCTGGTTTTGCAAACGCAAGCTATTCCGGCACCGCCTCGATTCTGACTTTCTTCAAGGATTTCAGCGATCTCACCCTCAAGCAGGAGCTTCCGGCACTTCATGCAGACCCTGCATTCGAATGGAGCGGAAACAGCTACGACCTGAAGTTCCGCAGCATCAACTCGATGGACCTTCTGGCATTCATACTCCCTGGCCTGTACATATCCGAAGGCACAAGGATGGACGCTTCAATCAGCAGGAAAGGTGACTTTAATGCATCTTTATCATCCAATCTGCTTGCATATGGAAAACAATATCTGATGAAGGACATCAAGGCCGGCTTCAGTAATGCCGGAGGCCTCCTCGACGGAAAGATCAGAAGTTCGGAAGTCAAGATGTCCACAATCAACATGAAAAACGGAACCATTGAGGTTTCAGCCGACAGCAATCATGTTGACGCACACTTCGCATACGACAATCCGGGCACTTATGTCAACAAGGGAGAAGTCAAGCTTTGCGGAGATCTGAGCAGAACAGAAGACGTCCTCGCCTTGGGCATGAACATCGAGCCTTCTGCCATCATATTCAACTCAAAGAAATGGGACATCATGCCGGCAAGGGCCGATATAAGCGGAAGTGACGTCATTGTGAACGGATTCGCCCTTGAATCAGGCGACGAAAAGATCAGGCTCAACGGACGTATCTCGCGGGACGAGGATGCTACCATGACCCTCAATCTTGACGGATTCGACATTTCCATCATCAACAGTGTAATGGAATCCGGCCTTGGAATACGAGGCAAGGCTACAGGAGAAGTCGTGCTCACCTCCCCTCTTGCCAGCAAGGGTATCCTCGTGGACATGGTATGCGACTCGACCTACATTGCTGACATGCAATTGGGAGTCCTGACCGCCGAAAGCAGATGGAACGAAGAAATGCAGAGATTCGATCTTGCCGCCAAGAACGAACTTGAAGGCATAAACAATATCAATGCGTACGGAAGCCTTACCCCGAAAGGCAGCATTCTGAACGCCGTTGCCGAACTTGACAGGCTTAAGATAGGATATGCACAGCCTTTCCTTACTGACGTATTCAGCCAGATGGATGGAAAGATAAGCGGAAAGATAACTTTGGACGGACCGCTTTCCGACCTGTCGGTACATAGTGAAGGCACAAGACTTGAAGACGGATTGCTGCGCGTAGACTACACAAATGTACCTTACTACGCGGATGGAACTTTCCATATAGACCAGACCGGTGCATATTTTGACGACGTAAGGATCCGCGACCGGTTCACCGGTACAGGAAAAGTGTCTGGCGGTATCAAATGGGATCACTTCCGCGATATCACATTCGACACTCACTTGATTGTGAATGAAATAGAAGGAATCAACCTGTCTGAGAACATGGGAGAGGACTTTTACGGAAACATCTTCGGAACCGGCAATGTATCCATCACCGGCCCGATCAGTTCGCTCATGATGAACGTCGATGCCGTGACGGCGAAGTCAGGCAGTCTGCATATCCCGATGATTGAAAGCGGATCGTCCGGCAAGGTCACCAACCTGCTCCGGTTCAAGGAGGAGAAGGTCGAAGTCAAGCTTGATCCTTATGAAGCCATGATCCAGAAGATTGAGAAGCAGCAGCGTGCAAGCAGCGACTTCATGGTAAAGCTCAGGGTGAATGCGCAGCCTGATGTAGAGGCCTTTATAGAAATTGACAAGGAAAGCGGCAACGTCCTCTCCGGACGAGGCAGCGGCTTGATCGACCTTGAAGCAAGCCTCGACCGCTTCAGCATCAACGGAGACTACACGCTCAACAGCGGTAACTACAAGTTCGTTGCGATGGGACTGATCAGCCGCGACTTCCAGATTCAGGACGGAAGTTCGATAAGGTTCAACGGAGACATCATGGAAAGTACGGTGGACATAAACGCCATATACAGGACCAAAGCTTCGCTTGCAAACCTTCTCTCCGATGCGAATGCAGTGACAAGCAAACGAAATGTCGACTGCTTCATTCACATCACGGATAAGCTCAGCAACCCTCGTCTCGCCTTTGACATCGACATACCGGATCTTGATCCGACCATCGAATCACGAGTCCAGAGCGCCATCAGTACAGACGACAAGATACAGAAGCAGTTCCTCTCGCTTCTTGTATCGAATGACTTCCTGCCTGACGAACAGTCCGGAATCGTAAACAACACATCAGTACTGTACTCAAACGTGACGGAGCTTCTTGCCAACCAGCTCAACAACATATTCGAGAAACTTGACATTCCTCTTGACCTCGGTCTGAATTACCAGCCGACAGAACAGGGAACGGACCTCTTTGACGTGGCTGTATCGACACAGCTCTTCAACAACAGAGTCGTGGTAAACGGTAACATCGGAAACCAGCAGTACAATACCGGAGGTACGCAGAATGATGTGGTCGGCGACCTTGACATAGAGGTCAAGATAGACCGTTCCGGAAGATTCCGTCTGAACCTGTTCTCTCATTCCGCTGACCAGTTCTCAAACTATCTCGACAACTCGCAGCGAAACGGCGGCGGTATCATGTACCAGACGGAGTTCAACAGCTTCGGAAAATTCCTCCGCAATTTCCTGTATATCTTCAACAAGGAGAAGAGGAAGGAGATCAAGATGGAAGAAGAACAGGCCATGCTTCAGGGAGGAAGCAACGTCATAAAGCTGACGGCTCCGGCTAAGGAAAAAACAGAAGAAGATGACAGACAATAAAGGAAGATTATATCTGATACCGTCCCCTCTCGGGGATAACGATCCTGCAGAAGTCATTCCTGCACCTGTTCTGAAGTCCCTGGAAGGATTCAGGACTTTTGTTGTGGAGGAGGTCCGCACCGCAAGGCGCTACCTGTCACGTGCAGGACTCAAGGGAAAGATAGGAGAACTTGAATTCCACGAACTCAATGAGCACACAGACGCTGCTACTGTCGAAGGATACATGAAACTTTTCGACAACGGCAACGACGTCGCACTTATATCGGAGGCCGGACTTCCGGCCGTAGCCGATCCTGGCGCCCAGCTGGTGGCATTGGCGCATGCGCATGGAATAACCGTAGTTCCGGCCGTAGGTCCATCATCGCTCATGCTGGCTCTGATGGCTTCCGGTCTCAACGGCCAGTCATTCGCGTTCTGCGGCTATATACCTGCGAAGACGGAAGAACGTCGCAGCAGGCTGAGGACTCTGGAAAAGGTCTCGGCACAGCTTAAGCAGACACAGATACTGATAGAGACTCCTTACAGGAACGACTCTCTGTTTGCTGACATATTGTCCGTATGCTCCGCAGCAACGAAGGTATGCGTCGCGGCTGATATAACCCTTCCGGACGCTTACATAAAGACCATGAAGGTAGCACAATGGAAGAAGGCGGGTCTCCAGATCGGCAAGAGACCATGTGTATTTCTTATTTTAGCATGATATGTATAATATAGGTATAATAGAGCTGGAAGGCATGGAATTCAAGGCCTACCACGGATGTCTCGAACAGGAAAAGGTACGCGGAAATGTATTCACAGTAGATTTCCGCGGCGAACTCGATCTTTCAGCAGCTGCCGAAAGCGACAATCTCAATGACACATTGAATTATGCGGACATCTACGAGATCGTATCATACGAGATGTCAATTCCTTCGGAACTTCTCGAAAACGTCGCAGGACGCATCGTAAAGGCCATCGAGCACCGTTTCCCGCAGCTTTTGAGATTCTCAGTCCGCGTTTCGAAGAAGCGCCCTCCTGTAGACGGAGTTGCCCAGTGGTCACGTGTCACTCTTACTTCAACGAAATGAGCAGGACTATAGCATACATCACATTAGGCTGCAAGCTTAACTACGCAGAGACCTCCACATACGAACGCAAGCTTTCTTCAGAAGGTTTTGAAAGTGTGCCATGGAGCAAGGGTGCTGATGTCTTTCTCGTCAATACATGCTCTGTTACAGAACATTCCGACAAGAAAAGCCGCAACATCATAAGGAAGCTGCACCGGATTTCTCCTGATGCACAGATATTCGTTACAGGATGCTATGCACAGCTCAAACGCGAAGAGATCGAACAGATCGAAGGGGTCAGCCGCGTGTTCGGAGCGAACGAAAAGAGCATGGTCGTTCCTACTATAATCGAATCGTCAAAAGGTTACGGATGCTGCGACCATGACTTAGGCACATTCTTCCCTGCCTACTCGAGCGGCGAAAGGACGCGCTCCTTCCTGAAGGTTCAGGACGGATGCGACTACAAATGCGCCTACTGCACAGTACCTTACGCACGTGGAGAAAGCCGCAACATACCAATATCGCAGATAATCCCTCAGGCTGAAGCCATCGCGGCAGAAGGGATAAAGGAGATAGTACTGACTGGAGTCAATACCGGAGATTTCGGCCGTACGACCGGAGAAAACTTCTTCGACCTTATACGCCAGCTCAATGATGTGGAGGGTATAGAACGTTACAGGATTTCTTCGATCGAGCCTAATCTGCTTACTGAG
Source organism: Bacteroidales bacterium (assembly GCA_017937885.1). Classification (GTDB taxonomy): domain Bacteria; phylum Bacteroidota; class Bacteroidia; order Bacteroidales; family UBA932; genus Cryptobacteroides. The sequence continues at coordinate 1,091 of JAGBCS010000046.1, read as the reverse complement.
GAAATGATAGACTGGATCACTTCAGGAAGCAAGTTCCTCCCCCACTACCATATCCCGCTCCAGTCCGGATGTGACACGATCCTGCGAGAGATGGGCCGTCGCTACGACACGGCCGCATTCGCGCATAAGATACAGTATATCAGGGAAAAGACAGAGATTCCCGGAGGACCGAAGGTATTCTTCGGAATAGACGTCATCGTCGGTTTCCCCGGCGAAACGGACGAGCTTTTCACGGAGACCTATAATTTCCTCAAGAATGTCGTAAAGCCGGCCTTCATCCATATCTTCCCATATTCACGCCGCGCGGGTACTCCTGCAGCCGTCAGAAAAGATCAGGTACAGGACAGCGTCAAGACAAAGAGGGTGCAGATGCTCGAGGATCTCTGCGCAGAATTGCATTCGGAATTCCTGGAGGCGAACAAGGGAGTCGCAGAGAAGGTACTGTTTGAAAGCACTGACAAGAAAGGCATGATGGAAGGTTATACGGGCAACTATATCCGTGTATCACGTCCATATGATCCGGAGCTGATCGGCCAGATAGTCGACGTAATCATATGAAGAAGGCAAGACTGACATTTCTTGGGACTGGCACCTCACAGGGCGTCCCTATGATCGGCTGCAACTGCGACGTCTGCCGCAGCGCAGACCCGCGCGACAAGCGTCTCAGGGCCAGCGCAATGGTCGAATACGACGGTCTGCGCATCCTCATCGACGCAGGTCCTGACTTCCGGCAGCAGATGCTTCGCGAAAGCGTATCTCATCTTGATGCAATCCTTCTTACCCACAATCATAAGGACCATACCGGCGGGCTCGACGATATCCGTGCATTCAACTACCTCGAAAGACGGGCCAGCGAGATCTATTGCGAACCATATGTCGAGGAATCCCTGCGAAAGGAATATTCATATGCATTTGCAGAAAAGAAGTATCCCGGTGCGCCTGAATGGCATGTCCACAACATTGACGAGAAGCCGTTCACGATCCGTACCGGAGGGCCTGTCGAGATACTGGAGTGGGAATCTGGCAAAGGGTACACATATACGACTATTGGCTCTGATTCTGAATCTCATAGTGTCGAGATCATACCGATC
>JAGBCS010000006.1 GCA_017937885.1 Bacteroidales bacterium | reverse complement strand
GGTGACTACATTCAAGAGCGTATCCATGACAGAGGTCACTTTCACTATTCCTGCTGACGCAAAGCCAGGTAAGATCAAGGTATCTACCGAGTCAGGTCTTGCCCGTTCACCATTCTCATACTACGACTTCTGCGGCGGTCTGATAGCAGACTTCGATGGTCCGATCGTAGATCAAAAGCAAACCAGCACAAACGGCGTAGTTCCTCAGGGATGGAACTTCAGCGGTACATACAGCTCTGAAAACGGCATCTCAGGAAATTATGTCGAGCTCAAGAGTGCCAATCCTCTTGATGCTTCTGGAGCTTGGAACGAGGACTTCAAGATCGACTTCTGGTGCGGTAGATGGGACGGTAACCCAATGGGTATTACAGAAGGTGCCGGTGTGCCTCTCTGCAACATCATCGACTTCAGCAACTTCCAGAACATGGCGCTCAAGTTCGAGCTTTACATCCCTTCAAGCAATCCTTGGATGTCCGGTGCAATGCAGCTCATCTTCTGTAGCGCTGACAAGGCAGCCAACGATGAGTGGCAGAACAACACATTCGTTCATACATCAGCTACCGACGGTGGTCTCGACCTCTGCCGCGGACTCTATCGTCCTTGGGAGACAACAGGCTCGTTCGATACAGGTGACAAGTGGATCACAGTGACAGTTCCGTTCTCTGAGTTCACATACAATGCGGACGGTACTTCCGGTCAGGTTCCTCTATCAAAGCCAGAGGACTTCGCAACATTCGTGATCTGGCCTTGGAACGGTGGTCTCGCAGGTACAGAATGTACTCCGATCTTCAGAATCGACAACCTTCGTGCAGTTCCTGCTAAATAATTCTAAATGGGAAACATTATGAAAAAGATATTTAAGTTTTCAGCACTTCTTGCCCTTTGCGCCCTGATCGGAGCTGTCGCTTGTACTCGCGAAGAGATCTCGACAGACCAGTTCGAGGATGATTCAGTGGTATTCGGTGCTTTTGCCCCTAATCCGGTAGTCCGCGGCGCGGAACTCCGTATCATGGGTAGTAATCTCGATAAGATTGTCGAGGTGCAGGTTCCTGGTTCAGAGCCAATTACGGAAATCGAGGTGGTTTCTTCAGGCAGAATCAGCGAGATTCGCGTCATCGTACCGAAGGATGGTGCAGAGACTGTCTCTGTTACCGGTCCTGTCGTGATTGTAGATAATGCCGGCATGACTTACAAGAGCAAGACTGACATCACATTCACAGAGGGTCTCGTGCTCGACTCTTTCTCTCCAGCATCAGCAATGCCTGGTGATGAGGTGACAGTAAAGGGTGACTATCTGTACAACGTACAGCAGGTCGTGCTCAATAACGGAGTATATGTAACAGGCGACCAGATCGTATCGAAGAACCGTCGCGAGCTTAAGTTCATCGTCCCTTCGAATGCCGTTACCGGTCCTGTGACCATCGGCGATGTTGACGAGAATAACAATCCTGACGGTCTCATCCCTAACAATGTTCCGTCAGAAGGTGTCCTCACAATCGGCTCTCCAACCGTAAAGGCTGCCGACAGAGGCATGCTCAAGGCTGGTGCAGAAATCAAGGTTGAGGGAACATATCTTGATATGATCCAGGGAGTGACAGTCGGCGGCGCATCAGTAGATTTCGTTCTTGCCGACGACCACAAGTCGGTTACCGTCGCTCTTCCTGCTTCAGTTCAGGACGGTGAGGTTGTCCTCACTTCATTTGCTGGTGAAGAGTTCAAGGCCGGAGCGTATACTACAGTAGTTCCGACAGGCCTTGCAATCGCGCCTGAGACACGCTACAAGGCAGGTCTCAACGCTGTTGTATCAGGTAAGGACCTTGATCTCGTGACAAGTGCTGCTCTTGCAGGTACTGCTCTCGAGTTCGCATATGCTGACGGCAAGATCACATTCGCTATTCCTGCGGTTGCAGTGGACGGCGCTGTGACCCTTACTCTCGCAAACGGCAAGACCGTTGACACAGAGGCAATCGAGCTTGTTAAGCCTGTTGTTACACGTCTTAGTGTGTCGACTCTGGTAGCGGGTGAGGATTTTACAATTAAAGGTACCGATTTGGATCTTGTAACTTCCGTTACCCTTAAGGGAGCAAAGATGGAATACGTATACGATGCAGAATCAGGTAAGATAATTGTGACAACAGTAGGAACGTCCGCTACAGGCCCTGTAGAACTCGCTTGTGAAAACGGCGTAAAAGTTGCGGCAGGAGAATTAACAGTGACATATGATTCATTCGTGGTTGTTTCTTCATTGCCAACTGAAGCCAGAATAGGTGATGAAATAACAATGATCGGAGCCAACTTCAATATGGTAGAGGCTATTTACTTCGGCGAAGTAAAAGTTACCGGTTATACTAAGAGAGCGGATGATGAGATGGTATTTGTAATTCCTTCTACAGTTGAGACAGGAACTTACAATATGAAGTTTGTCTTGACTACAGGTGATGAGGAGATCTGTGCATCTTCAATCGATGTGAAGGGTGCAATGACTACAGTTGTTCTCTTTGAAGGCGAGCACGATTTAGGTGGATGGTCTTCTAACCTTACAGTAGCAGCAGATAAGTTTGCAAAGATTCCGTATGGCGCCGAAATGCATCTTGAGTTTGTTATCAATGAAAGTGCGTCAGAGCCTTGGTATCAGGTGAAGCCTATGGATATGAAGAACTGGGCAGGAGTACAGAGCGTGATTGATGCGTTCGGTGGCGATGTTATGCAGTTCAATCCTGGTACAACTCACGCAAGCTTTAAGTTGAGTGATGCAGATCTGCAACTCTTTGCAGAGGCAGGTGTCGCTTTCGGTGGCCACTTCATCACAATTACCAAGGTTTACTTCACTTATGAGAATGGTGATGCAGATCCGATATTCGTTTCGGATGTCATGATCAATGACTTTGATCAGCATGGCGACCATAATGCATATTGGGATAATAGTTGGTCAGGATATGCAGAGGGAAAGATGGATGGAGACAATGGATATGTTGAAATTACTAGCGAAGGTAGTGGCTGGCTTATCAACTGTAACCATCAGAGCGCAGGTCAGCTTGCACCTGTAATCGATGACACAAGCTTGTACAACGTCAAGTTTGACATCTGGGTTCCGTCAGGAAGCACAATTGCGGCAGACTCGATTGTTGCACAGGTTGTCTTCTGCGATGGTTGGTACTGGGTAGGAAACATTTCTAATCAGGAAATCGTAGGAAAGGACAAATGGGCTACCATTACCATTGATTATTCAAACGCTAATGTTCCTGCAACTCTTGATATGTCCTCTGGCTCTCAGGGACTTGCAATCGAGGCTTCCGGAGCGTTACTTCCAGTAGGAGCTAAGATTGATAACTTCAGATTTTCACTTAAATAGTGATATTTTCCCAGGGAGGCCTGACCGCCTCCTTGGGAGCAAGATCCGCTTATGAAAAGAATCCTATATATAATTCCTTTTATTATTCTTCTGGCTGGATGTCAGGAGAAAGAGGAGCCTGTGACGGAGCCGGCTCCGGGACCTAAGCTTGTTTCGAGCACTCCAGCAGACGGAACTTCTGACATTACAGGTGAGACCATCACGGTGGTCCTGACCTTCGATCAGAATGTCGTCTGTCCGGCCAACAGCCATTATCTGATAACCGTTGACGGAGGTGCGAAAATAGATAAGATCCGTGCATTCAACAAGGATGTTTCCGTGGAGCTGAGCGGGCTTGAAAACAGCCTTGGAAAGACCTATACTCTTACCTTGCCGAAAGGAACAGTGCATGGATTCAGGGAGAATCAGGACCCTGCAGAAGAGGTCAAGGTAAGCTTTTCGATGAAGTACATCGAGCCATATGTCCCGTCCAAGCTTGATCCGGTAAAGGCCCTTGTCAATCCGAATGCGACCAAGGAGGCCAGGAATGTATACAACTTCCTCCTTGAGCAGAGCGGAAAGAAGACGCTTTCCGGCGTACAGTCCAGCCATTCGCACAAGAACGATTTCATTGATGCGGTATATGAGCATACAGGAAAGCATCCTGCTCTGGCAGGATACGATTTCCTGTTCCTGCAGTATTCACCGACTCCAGACAGCTGGAGCTGGGTACAGAACTACAATGACATCTCCGCTCCGAAGGAGCAGTGGGCCGCAAACGGCCTTGTGAACTATATGTGGCATTGGAATGTACCGACCAGCGAGGCGGCATGGAAGGCAGGTGTGGAGAATTATGACTTCAATGGATATGCATTCTATTGCGACCAGACTTCGTTCGACATCCGTGAGGCAGTGAAGGAAGGAACATGGCAGAATGAGTTCATAATGAAGGATATAGAGGAGGTTGCCGGGTATCTGCAGCTTCTCGAAGATGAAAACATCCCTGTCATCTGGCGCCCTCTTCATGAAGCGGCAGGAAACTACGATCTCTATGGTCCTGACGGAGCATGGTTCTGGTGGGGCAGGCATGGAGCAGAACCTTGCAAGAAGTTGTGGAGACTTCTTTATGACCAGCTTGTGAATGTGTATGGACTTGACAACCTTATATGGGTATGGACTGTAGACGTGACCAAGGGAGCCGAGGATCAATATCTTGACTGGTATCCGGGAGACGAATATGTAGATATCCTCGGAGTGGACATATATGAGACCAACACTGATGCAAAGACGCGTCAGTACCAGGCGATGGTAGACCTGACAAAGGGTAGGAAGCTGGTGACCGTCAGTGAGTGTGGAAACATTCCTGATCCGGCGAAGTGCATGGCTGCCGGCAACCAGTGGTCATGGTTCATGGTCTGGTGCAATTCGGATTCGAACGGAAACATTATCCTCACGCCTTCGAACGATAATTTCAAGCTCAACACATCTGACTATTGGAACAGCGTCGTTTCAAGCCCGTATGTGCTTAACAGAGAGGATATGCCTTCATTGAAATAAGAACTATGAAAAAGATGTTATACTTCCTTGCATCCTTTCTTCTGGCTGTTTCATGCGGTCCGGAAGAGCCTCAGCGCGCAGAGATCGTAAAGCTTTCTGTAGACAAGAATTCGTTGGAGTTTACTGCAGATGGCGGAGACCAGACTTTCACCGTGACCGCATCACCGCAGGTATATCTTGTACCGGGCGATGACTGGCTTTCTACAAAAAAAGGGGCAAAATCGACCGATCATAAGACAGTCGTGACCGTGACGGCCCAGAAGAACACCGTCGCAGAAGAGCGCACCTCGAACATCGCGGTCGTTGCTGGGGGCGAGAAATTCTATGTTGAGGTATCGCAGGCTGCGGGCAAAGGCACATCCGGCAACGTTGATGTTCCGCCGACAGGAGGCAATGTCGTGCCGGAAAACAACGGCAATCTTGCATGGCAGATGGCGGAGCGTCTGGGCATGGGATGGAATCTAGGTAATCATTTCGACGCCCACAACAATGGAGTATCAGGCGAGACATTCTGGGGAAATCCTGTTGCGACACAGGCAACCTTCAACAAAGTCAAGGCTGCCGGCTTCACTACGGTCCGCATCCCTGTCACATGGCTGGGACATATAGGAGAAGCTCCTGATTATAAGATAGATGAGGCATGGCTTGACCGTGTCGCAGAGGTCGTGGGATATGCAGAAGAGGCAGGCCTTAATGCCATCGTGAACATACATCACGACGGAGGTGACAGCAAGCATTGGCTTGACATCATAAATGCAGCCAAGAATGCGGAAGTACAGAAAAAGATTGTCGCCCAGGTAAGTGCGGTCTGGACACAGATCGCAGAAAAGTTCAAGGAAGAAGGGGACTACCTGATCTTCGAGGCCTTCAATGAAATCCATGACGGAAAATGGGGCTGGGGAGCGAACAGGACTGACGGAGGAAAGCAGTATGCCTGCCTGAACGAATGGAATCAGGCCTTTGTTGACGCAGTACGTGCGGTTGGCGGAGAAAACGCGGAACGTATCCTCGGCATTCCGGCATATTGTACCAATACGGATCTTGCTATAGAGGCTCTGGTGCTGCCGGAGGATTCTGTGGAGGGCCGTATGATGGTATCGGTTCATTGCTATGATCCGTCCGAGTATACCCTTACCGCAAAATATTCTGAATGGGGACATACCGCATCTGCTTCAAACAAGGCGCCAGGCGATAACGAGGCTGATCTCAAGAAGACATTCGAAAAGCTTTACGCGCACTATGTCTCAAGGGGAATACCTGTTTATATGGGCGAGTTCGGATGTGTGAACCGTGCCAGTGCACGCGAGCAGGCCTTCCAGCAGTATTATCTGAAGTACTATGCGAAGCTCGCGAAGACGTACGGAGTGCCTGCCATCATATGGGACAATGGGGCCAAGGGAGCAGGCAACGAGCGACACGCATTCATAGACCATGGCACAGGTGAATACTGCTCGACTGAAGCGAAGGCCGCCATTCAGGCAATGATCACATCATATACCAACAGCTTCACCCTTGATGATGTATACAAGAATGCTCCGAAGTAATAAATAACCGCAATAATGAAGAAAATACTGAAACCTATAACCGTCATTGCTGCAGTTGTGGCGATGTCATCATGCGGAGGTCGTGCTGAGTCAGCACAGACTCCAGCAGATGCCCTCATTGAGGATCTTAACGCTCTTGTGGAACAGGAGAAGATAATGTACGGTCATCAGGATGACCTGATGTATGGCCATGACTGGAAGCTTGAGGACGATGCTGCCGATTTTTCCCGTTCGGACGTAGAGGCTGTGTCGGACAAGTATCCTGCCGTCTTCGGAATGGACCTTGGAGGAATCGAACTCGGTTGGTCCCACAATCTTGACAAGAACGATTTTGATAATATGCGCGCTTCGGCCGTAGCCCATCATGAAAGGGGAGGCATCGTGACCTTTTCGTGGCATCCGAGAAACCCTCTGACAGGCGGAGATGCATGGGACGTAAGTTCAGACCAGGTCGTTGCTTCAATTCTTCCAGGAGGCGAAAAGCACGAATATTTCATGGGCTGGCTTAAGAATGCCGCAGACTTCATGGCGTCGATAAAGACAGCAGACGGTGATCTTGTTCCTGTCATCTGGAGACCTTGGCATGAGCATACGGGAAGCTGGTTCTGGTGGGGCCAGAAACTCTGTACTACCGAGCAGTACAAGGCTTTATGGCGCATGACTTATGACTATATGGTGATCGAGAGGGGCATGACCAATCTCGTATGGGCCTATTCTCCTGGAGCCGGTGAGCTTTCTTCGCCGGAAGCATTTGCCGAAAGATATCCGGGCGACGACATCATTGACTTGGTCGGTTTTGACTGTTACCATTCCGGCAGCAGGGAGGATTATATGTCAAAGATGAAGAACGCTCTTGACATAACGGTTGATTTTGCCAGGGAGCACGGCAAGCTGGCCGCAGTCACCGAGACCGGCCATGAAGGACTGAAGGATCCGAAATGGTGGACGGAGGTGCTGTATCCTGCAATCAAGGATTATCCTGTAAGCTATGTCCTTACATGGAGAAATGCATGCGATCAGCCGACCCATTATTATGCTCCGTTCCCTGGACAGGAGTCTGCAGAGGATTTCAAGACCTTTGCCGAACTTCCGCAAATCATCATGCTGTAACCACAAATAATGACTATATATGACTTTTGACGAAAGACTTGACTGGCTGAAGGCTGAACACGAAGCTTTGGTCAGCAGGAAAAACGAGCCGATAGAAGGCAATGGCGTCTACGAGCGCTACAAGAATCCGATTCTTACCGGAGATCATGCTCCGCTTTTCTGGAGATATGATCTTAACAAAGAGACAAATCCTTACCTGATGGAGCGTTTCGGTATCCATGCAGCCTTCAATTCAGGTGCGATAAAATGGAATGGGAAGTATGTCCTTGTCGTACGCGTTGAAGGAGCTGACCGCAAGTCCTTCTTTGCGGTGGCCGAGAGTCCGAACGGTGTGGACAATTTCCGCTTCTGGGATCGTCCGATCACAATGCCGGAGTATGGAGAGCCGGCAACAAACGTATATGACATGCGTCTGACCGCCCATGAGGACGGTTGGATATACGGCATCTTCTGCGTGGAGCGCAAGGATCCTCAGGCAGCTCCGGGAGACCTTTCTTCAGCAGTTGCCGCAGCCGGAGTCGCACGTACCAAGGATCTCGTTAACTGGGAGCGTCTGCCAGACATGGAGTCGTCTTCCCAGCAGCGTAACGTGGTGCTTCATCCGGAGTTCGTAGACGGCAAATATGCCCTCTACACGCGTCCGCAGGACGGTTTCATCGACGCCGGTAACGGAGGTGGTATCGGCTGGGCGCTTGTCGACAGCATGGAGAAGGTCGTCATCACGGATGAAAAGATCATCAACCACCGCTTCTATCATACCATCAAGGAGTGCAAGAACGGCGAAGGTCCGCACCCGATCAAGACCGACCGCGGCTGGCTGCATCTGGCTCACGGAGTGCGCGGCTGTGCTTCCGGTCTGCGATATGTCCTTTATATGTACATGACTTCGCTCGAGGATCCGTCAGAAGTGATCGCCGAGCCTGCCGGTTTCTTCATGGTGCCAGAAGGCGGCGAATACATCGGAGATGTGATGAATGTGCTGTTCTCCAACGGATGGATCGCTGATGAAGACGGCAAGGTGTTCATTTATTATGCTTCGAGCGACACGCGCATGCATGTGGCGACCTCGACGGTTGACCGTCTTGTGGATTACTGCATGAATACAGAACCGGATGAGTTCACTACAGGCGAAACAGTCAGACGTCTCAACCGCCTCATCGACAGGAATCTCTGACCGTCATCCCCGGCTTGACCCTATGTCATCCCCGGCTTGACCTGGGATCTATAAACCCTAAAAAACACTGATCAATGACACTAAAAGAAAAAATAGGATACGGCTTCGGCGACATGTCATCGTCGATGTTCTGGAAGCTGTTCTCATATTTCCTTCCGTTCTTCTATTCCAATGTATTCGGTCTCAGCCTTGCTGACGCCGGCGTGCTCATGCTTGTCACGCGTATCTGGGATGCTGTTTCAGATCCTATGATGGGTATTCTTGCCGACCGTACGAAGACCAGATGGGGCAAATACCGCCCGTATCTCCTTTTCTTCGCTCTTCCTTTTGCCGTGTGCGGAATCCTTCTGTTCACGACTCCGGAGAACGGCAAGACCTTGTGGGCGTATGTCACATATATCCTTATGATGACCGTATATACCGGTATCAATGTACCTTATGGCTCCCTTCTGAACGTCATGACGGCTGATTCGGACGAGAAGTCGGTGCTCTCGTCATACAGAATGTTCTTCGCATACGGCGGAAGCTTCATCGCCCTCTTCGCATGGGAGCCTCTCTGCAACATGTTCGACAAGGGACGCGCTGCTGTTGAGGGAGCTGGCGGACTCGACGCTGTTTCTACAAATCCAGCAGCATGGCAGAGCGCGATGATCGTCATTGCTTCCTGCTGTTTTGTCCTCTTTATCCTGAGCTTCCTCATGACAAAGGAGCACGTGAAGAGCGAATCAACCGTGTCTGTAGGAAAAGACCTCAGCCTGCTTCTTAAGAACAAGCCTTGGTGGCTTCTCATCGGTGCCGCCCTCGCTTCCAACCTCTTCAACACAGTGCGCGGAACGACAACTGCATATTTCTTCTCAGACTATATAATCAAGACCGTGGAGATGGCTCCGCAGTGGGCTTTCCTCGTGTCTGCCGGCATCTTCCTCTCTATCGGAGAGATTTCGAACATGGTCGGAGTCGTGCTTGCCGTACCGATGTCAAAGCATCTCGGAAAGAAGTCTACATACATGATCTCGATGGCTGCTCTTGTCGTACTGAGCATCCTGTTCTTCTTCCTTCCTGCTACACCGTTCGGCTATTGGACTATGCTCGTGTTCCAGGTTGTCATTTCAATCTTCACGGGTATCATCTCTCCGCTCGTATGGAGTATGTACGCTGATGTTGCCGATTATTCGGAGCTCAAGGATGGTACCGCTTCTACAGGTCTCATCTTCTCGTCCGCTTCGATGGCTCAGAAGTTCGGCGGTGCATTCGGCGGTGCAGCCGTGATGTGGATGCTTGCAGGCTTCGGCTATGATACGACAGCCGGTGCAATCCAGACCGAAACCGCAATCAACGGCCTTCGTATACTGATGAGCTGGGTTCCTGCGGCTGTCGCAGGTCTTGCTGTCCTTGTCGTATGGTTCTATCCTTTGACAAAGCAGAAAATGGCCGGTGTCCAGACCGAGCTTGCCGCAAAGCGTGAGGCGCAATCCGCTGAGTAGTAGTGTTTTAAATGGTTTTACCTGCATGCTTTGTCTTGCAGGTAAAACCATTTAATGGGTTGATAATCAATAAAATACAGATCATGGTGAAAAGGTTTTTGATGGTGCTTTCCGCTTTGTTGGTGGTGCTGGCATGTACTCAGCAGCCTCCGAAGGTAGAGCGTCTGCATGTAGAGGGAACAGCCCTGATGAATGAATCTGGCGATACTGTCGAGCTCAAGGGAATGAGCTTCGGCTGGAATGTGCTCTGGCCTCGTTTCTACAATGCTTCGGC
>JAGBCS010000045.1 GCA_017937885.1 Bacteroidales bacterium | reverse complement strand
GAACGGCCTTCCGGTCATCAGGCAGACTTCGAGGGCACGGACGACCCTCTGTCCGTTAGCTATGTCGATGGTCGCATAGCTCTCGGGGTCAAGCCTGCGCAGTTCCTGCCTCAGACTCTCGACTCCTTCCTGCTCAAGCCGCGCAGTCAGTTCTTCACGGAGCTGAAGATCGGCCGACGGGAAGTCATCCAGACCGTTGACTAGAGCATCTATATAGAAGCCGGATCCTCCTGCCATGACCAGCGTTTCGTGGCCTTCGTCAAACAGGCGGTTGATGAGTTCCAAGGCCTCCAGTTCGTATTTACCTGCCGTGTAAAGCTCTGTAACCGTATGAGAATGAATAAAATAATGCTGAACAGCGGACAGCTGTTCAGCAGAAGGTACGGCCGTACCTATGGTCATTTCCTTATATATCTGACGGGAGTCGCATGAAATGACGGGGGATCCGTATCTGAGCGCAGTCTCGATACTGTAGTCAGTCTTGCCTACAGCAGTCGGCCCCAGAATGATCACCAGTCTTCTATTCATCGTCGTCCTCGTCGAAGATCTCTTCTGTTTCGTCATCGCCCTCGTCAGCTTCGTCGTCATCGTCGAAGTCTTCGAAGTCATCGTCATCCGGGTCCTTCCTCTTCTCATCCGGAAGATCCTCGAAGGCTACATATCCGTTCTCGAAATCTATCGGATTCGGCCCCTTGGTCTCGACAAGAAGCGGATAAAGCACATTCTTCCTCTCCTGTCCTTCGCCGTCAAAGGTCACAATGACACTCTTTACATTTGTCGTGTCGTAAAAATATATGAACTTGTCCTCGCCCTTCTTGTGGCACTGACCTGCCGTCACATTGTCGATCGTTCCGAAACCGAAATCCGTGAAGACACTATAGCGGGCAGCTACATTGCCGTCCTTGTCGAACGCCTTGAACAGCACGACCTGATCCTGGGGGAAATCCATGTCCGCCCTCATCTGTTTGTGCAGGCTGTACAACGAAGCGGTCTCCTTGACCTCATACACACGTGCAAATCCCTTTATTCCCGGGAGAGAAACTCTATATCTCAGTATCATAGACAGTTAGTATAGTTCTTGGTTAAAAAAGGCTTCTCAGCTGCGCCGGAAGCGATGCCAAAGGTAGTAAATTTTTCTTTCAGCGTACACAAAAAAACGACAGAAACATGAATCTGGATACAATGTGAAACTTTTATTTCTGATTTACCGATTTTTTGATTATTTTTGATTTTCGCTATGGAGACTGTTCAAATCCAAGACTCGTACAAGAGCATTGCAGCCCCATCCAAGGGTCTTTTCAAGGACAATGGAAGCCGTTTCATTGCCCATGCATACCCCGTTGAGACAGAAGAGGAAATCAAGGAGATCGTCGCAGCACTCAAGAAGGAGTACTACGACGCGAGGCATCATGTGTACGCCTACAGGCTCGGATATAAGGGGGACCGGTTCCGCGCCAACGACGACGGAGAGCCCTCCGGTTCGTCGGGCCGGCCCGTACTTGGCCAGATCGATTCATGCGGCCTGAGCGACATCCTGGTTGTGGTAGTCCGGTATTTCGGAGGCATCAAGCTGGGAATCCCCGGCCTCATACGGGCCTACAAGACCTCGACTGCGGATGCGCTCGAAAACGCCGAGATCGTCGAGAAGATTGCGTCAAAGATGTACAGGGTACATTTCGGATATATGAGCATGAACAGCGTGATGAAGGTCTTCAAGGACATGGCGCTCGACCAGAAGAACCAGAAGTTCGACATGGAGTGCAGCATGGACACAAGCGTACGCCTTTCGCTCGTCGACACCTTTCTCGAAAGGATCGGCGACGTCGAAGGATGCCGGGTAGAGGAGATATAGACAAACAAGCAACATATATGGCAAAGAAAAGTTTGATTTCGATTTGGGATTTCACCAAGGATGAGATCCTGCATGTATTGGAAACCGCCAAGGAATTCGAGCAGAACAGAGTCCAGAACTTCCTGGAAGGCAAGGTGATAGCCAGCCTGTTCTTCGAGCCTTCGACAAGGACCAGACTCAGTTTCGAGACGGCTGTGAACCGCCTTGGTGCAAAGGTCATTGGCTTCTCGGACGCGACCAACACCAGCCAGAGCAAGGGTGAGACGCTCAAGGATACGATCAAGATGGTGAACAACTACGTGGACATGATAATCATGCGCCATCCTCTCGAGGGAAGTTCCCGCTACGCATCCGAAGTGGCGACCGTCCCTGTTGTCAACGCCGGCGACGGAGCCAACCAGCATCCTTCCCAGACGCTTCTCGACCTGTACTCGATACTTCAGACCCAGGGTACCCTCGAAGGTCTGACTATCAACATGGTAGGAGACCTCAAGTACGGCCGCACGACCCACTCCCTCCTCCAGGCTATGTCCCATTTCAATCCGAAATTCATATTTACCGCCCCTAAGGAACTCGAGATGCCGCAGGAATACAAGGACTTCCTCGACAGCAAGGGCATCGAGTACATCGAGACGACGTCGCTGGAAGAGCATCTGAACGACTGCGACATTCTCTACATGACCAGAGTGCAGCAGGAGAGGTTCACCGATCCGATGGAATACGAAAGGGTGAAGGACGTATATACGCTGAACGCATCGATGCTTCACAGCGTCAAGGACAACATGAAGATCCTGCATCCGCTTCCTCGCGTCACCGAGATCGATCAGGACGTCGACGACACTCCGTATGCATATTACTTCAAGCAGGCTGAAAACGGTCTATATGTCCGCATGGCCATAATCTCATACCTTTTAGGATACCGCTAAAATCACTTCGTCATGACACATAAGGAATTAGTAGTAAGCGCATTGGAGAATGGCACCGTACTGGACCATATCCCTGCTGAAAACGTATATAAGGCTCTGGACATCCTCAATCTCAAGGGGATCGAAAGCCAGATCACAATAGGCATCAATCTCGCGAGCAAGGCTCAGGGAAAGAAGGGCATCATCAAGATTGCGGACAAGTTCTTCGAGGACGACGAGCTCAACAAGCTTGCGCTGATCGCTCCTCAGGCTACGGTAAATGTGATCCGCGACTTCAAGGTGGTCGAGAAGAAGAAACTGGAGATGCCGCATGAGGTAATCGGCATAGCAAAATGCCGCAACCCAAAATGCGTCACCAACCACCAGCCGATCAAGACCCGATTCACCACGGTCGAAAAGGATAACGAAATTTCACTGTTATGTCATTTTTGCGAAAAAATCACAAAGACAAAGTACATTTTCTAAAATAAATCATTACCTTTAGCCCCGATACTGATTACAAATTATAATCACATAATAACACATGAAAACAGTTCACAATTTCAATGCAGGCCCATGCGCCCTGCCACAGCAGGCAGTCGACAAAGCTATCGACGCCCTCAAGGATTTCGCCGGTACAGGTATGCCGGTCATCTGCGTATCACACAGAAGCAAGGAGTGGAGCGCTGTAATGGACGAGTGCCGTGCTCTCTGGAAGGAGCTTCTCAACATTCCTGACACTCACGAGGTGCTCTTCCTCGGCGGCGGTGCAAGCATGGGATTCCTTTATGTAGCGATGAACTTCCTCGAGAACAAGGCAGGATACCTTGAGACAGGTGTCTGGGCAAAGAAGGCTCTCAAAGAGGCAAAAGGACTCGGCAACGCATATGCAGTAGCTTCTTCTGCCGAGACTACATTCAACTATATTCCAAAGGGTTACGAGATCCCAACAGACCTCGACTACTTCCACATCACCACCAACAACACCATCTACGGTACTGAGATTCATGAGGACATCGACTGCCCGGTTCCACTCATCGCTGACATGTCGTCAGACATCATGAGCCGACCTGTAGACGTAAGCAAATATGCAATGATCTATGGTGGTGCGCAGAAGAACGTAGGTCCTGCCGGCGTGACATTCTTCATCGTGAAGAAGGACCTCCTCGGCAAGGTAAGCCGTTATATCCCTACAATGCTGAACCTCCAGACACATATTGACGGCGGTTCAATGTTCAACACACCTCCTGTATTCCCGATCTTCGTGATGACCGAAACCCTCAAGTGGGTGAAGGAACTCGGCGGAGTAGAGGCTATCTACAAGATCAACAAGGAGAAGGCTGCCATCCTTTACGACGAAATCGACCGCAACTCACTCTTCGTCGGAACAGCTGCGAAGGAAGACCGTTCGATCATGAACGTATGCTTCGTGATGGCTCCGGGTCATGAGGACCTCCAGGACGAGTTCATGAACTTCGCAAAGGAGCGCGGCATGGTCGGCATCAAGGGCCACAGGTCTGTCGGCGGTTTCCGCGCATCCATCTACAATGCGTGCCCTGTTGAAAGCGTACAGGCGCTCGTTGACTGCATGAAGGAGTTCGAAGCATTGAAGAAATAATATCCATTCCTGAAGAAACACGTCATCCCCGGCCAGACCGGGGATCTCAATATCACTGAAAATGAAAGTTTTAGTAGCAACAGAGAAACCGTTTGCAGCAGCGGCTGTGAACGGCATCCGTGAGATCGTTGAAGGAGCAGGACATGAGCTTGCCCTCCTCGAGAAGTATACAGAAAAAGAGCAGCTTCTCGCTGCTGTTGCTGACGCTGACGCACTTATCGTTCGTTCAGACAAGGTTACTGCTGACGTTGTAGCGGCTGCAAAGCAGCTTAAGATCGTCGTACGCGCCGGTGCAGGTTATGACAACCTCGACCTTCCTTCATGTACTGAACGCGGCATCGTTGCGATGAATACTCCGGGTCAGAACTCGAATGCGGTTGCAGAGCTCGCTCTCGGCCTCATGATATATATGTCACGCAACCAGTTCACGCCAGGAACCGGATGTGAGCTCAGCGGAAAGACCATCGGTATCCAGGGCTTCGGCAACATCGGCCAGCTCGTGGCAAAGAAGGCTGTCGGACTCGGAATGAACGTCCTCATCCTTGCTCCTCAGCCTGCCGAGAAGCATCAGGGATGGAATACTGTCCCTACCATCGAAGAACTTTACAGCAAGTGTAACTTCGTATCTGTGAACATTCCAGCAACTCCTGAGACAAAGGGTATGATCGGATACGATCTCCTCTCAAAGATGCCTAAGGGCGGCTGTCTGATCAATACAGCCCGCAAGGAGATCATCTGCGAGGAAGGACTTGACAAGGCTCTCGCAGAAAGAGCTGACCTCAAGTATGCCACAGACATCGCTCCTGTCGCATATGCAGAACTCAAGGAGAAGTATGCGAAGCAGATTTTCGCCACTCCTAAGAAGCAGGGTGCTGAAACAGCGGAGGCAAACATCAATGCAGGCCTCGCTGCAGCAAGCCAGATCGTGAACTACTTCGCTACAGGCTGCACTAAATTCCAGGTCAACAAATAGTCTATGGTACGCGTTAAACCTTTCGCGGCGGTACGTCCGCCGAAGCAGTATGTAGAGGAAGTAGCTGCAAGACCTTACGATGTTCTCAATTCAGTTGAGGCAAAGGCTGAAGCCGCCGAGAAGTCGCTCCTGCATATCACCAAGCCGGAGATTGACTTCGACCCGATCATTGACGAGCACAGTCAGCCTGCATACGACAAGGCTGTCGACAACTTCCGGGCATGGCAGGAAAAGGGATGGCTTGTCCAGGACGAGAAGCCTTACTACTATGTCTATGCACAGACAATGGAAGGCCGCACACAGTACGGACTCGTAGTATGTGCCCATACCGACGACTATGCAGAAGGCAAGATCAAGAAGCACGAGCTTACCCGTAAGGACAAGGAAGAGGACCGCATGATCCATGTACGCATCCAGGATGCCAACATCGAGCCGGTGTTCTTCTCATACCCTGACAACGAGGAGATCGATGCCATCGTGAACAGATACATCGTCGGCGAGCCTGAATATGACTTCGTCGCAGCTGACGGTTTCGGCCACCATTTCTGGGTGATCGACGAGCAGTCGGACATCGACCGCATCACTGAGATATTCGCAGAGATTCCTGCATTCTACGTTGCAGACGGCCATCACCGTACTGCAGCTGCAGCTCTAGTTGGAGCTGAGAAGAAGGCGCAGAATCCGAACCACACAGGCGAAGAGGAATACAACTGGTTCATGACCGTGGCATTCCCTGACAGCCAGCTCAAGATCATCGATTACAACCGCGTCGTAAAGGATCTCAACGGACTCACTCCTGAGCAGCTCGTAGCAGCTCTTGCCGAGGATTTCGAGGTGAAGGAGGAAGGCTCAGAGATCTACAAGCCGGGCAAGCTCCATGAGTTCTCGATGTACCTTGAAGGAAAGTGGTACTCGCTCATTGCAAAGGAAGGCCGTTATGACGACAATGATCCTATCGGAGTTCTTGACGTGACTATCCTGTCAAACCTTGTGCTTGACAAGATTCTCGGCATCAAGGACCTCCGCACAGACAAGAGGATCGATTTCGTCGGCGGAATCCGCGGACTTGGCGAGCTTTCGCGCAGAGTTGACAACGGTGAGATGAAGGTTGCTTTCGCTCTCTACCCGGTATCGATGCAGCAGCTCGTCGACATTGCTGATTCCGGCAACATAATGCCTCCTAAGACCACATGGTTCGAGCCTAAGCTCCGCAGCGGTCTGGCGATCCACAAACTTTCATAGAAAGATACCGCACTTAAAAAGAGAGATGCCCATCAGGACATCTCTCTTTTGTTTCTCTACAACTACTCTGTAACACTGTTATCTTTACTTTGATCCGACCGTCTTTTATTAAAGGTTCATCGACTGGTCGACCCAGATCAGTTTTCCGGTATCATACCCGCGGCTTTCCGCCTCTTCAAG
>JAGBCS010000044.1 GCA_017937885.1 Bacteroidales bacterium | reverse complement strand
CTTTTTTCTTAACCTGCAAATTTTTCTGCAAAATTTTTTCAAAAAATTTCAACTTTTTCTTTGCTCGGCCACATAACATCCTGTTTCTCAGAAAAATAAGCATGCATCGTGATCGCTAAAACTCTGTAAATCAAGCGATTGAGCGTTTTGCCTGCATCCTCCGGCAGGCAGGTAAAACAACGAAGTTGCTGGATATCAGTGGATTACACAACACGGAAAAATTAATGTGCTTTTCTCACATATTATAACTATTTTTGTAATCCGCTCTATCTATGTACCGGGCCACCCCTGCATGAAAAGAGAGAAGTCGGCAGAAATGAGCCCGACTGTTTGGAAAGCGAAGGAACAATCAAGATCAGAAGAAATCAATACTTATATATTTATAGAAGGACACAAAAACAATCGTGCATATATGGAACAGAAAAAGACACAGTTGCCGGAAAACGCTCACAGGGAGCTTAAGCCGGGCGAGGAGTACCAGCCTCTGCTGTCGCCGAAGAAGAACTATCCGGAGGTGACCCCATGGTCCGTCACCATCGGTCTGGTCATGACAATCATCTTCTCGGCAGCTGCAGCTTATCTGGGACTCAAGGTGGGACAGGTCTTCGAGGCGGCGATCCCGATCGCGATCATTGCGGTCGGACTATCGAGCGCCCTCGGAAGGAAGAACGCCCTGGGAGAAAACGTGATGATCCAGTCGATAGGCTCCTGCTCCGGAGCGATCGTAGCCGGAGCGATCTTCACTCTGCCGGCCCTGTTCATCCTTCAGGACAAATACCCTGAGCTTACGGTGAACTTCACAAAGGTATTCTTCTCATCACTGCTCGGAGGTATCCTCGGCATCCTCTTCCTGATTCCGTTCAGGAAATATTTCGTGAAGGAGCAGCATGGAAAGTATCCGTTCCCTGAAGCCACAGCCACGACTCAGGTGCTGGTCAGCGGAGAAAGCGGCGGAAAGGGAGCCAAGACCCTCCTTGTCAGCGGACTCATCGGAGGTCTCTATGATTTCATCGTTTCCACCTTCGGACTCTGGGGCGAGACACTTACAACCAAGATCCTCCCTTGGGGAGCGGCGATCGCCGACAAGGCTAAGGTACTGCTGAAGGTCAATACCGGAGCAGCAGTCCTCGGACTCGGATACATCGTCGGACTCAAGTACGCATTCATCATCTGCTGCGGAAGCTTCCTCGTATGGCTTGTGATCATTCCGCTGATGAACCTCATCTGGGGCGGCCAGGTCATCGACCTCATGAACACAGGGGTAACATTGACTATCGGTGAGATGTCTCCGGACCAGATATTCAAGGACTACGCACGCCATATCGGCATCGGAGGCATCGCGACAGCCGGCATCGTGGGCATAGTGAAGTCTTTCGGAGTGATCAAGTCTGCCGTAGGACTTGCGTCGAACGAATTCAAGAGAAAGAAGTCAGATGCTGAGGCCGAGGTCATCAGGACTCAGAGGGATATCTCAATGAAGATCATCGTGATCGGAATAGCGATCACCCTCCTGGCCGTATTCGCATTCTTCATGTTCGGCGTCGTCGACAACATCTGGCATGCGGTAGTAGGCCTTCTGATCGTCGGCATCATAGCCTTCCTCTTCACGACCGTCGCTGCAAACGCGATCGCCATCGTGGGCTCGAACCCTGTCAGCGGCATGACCCTCATGACCCTCATTCTCGCTTCGCTTATAATGGTAGCGGTGGGCCTCAACGGTACAGCCGGAATGACGGCGGCATTGATCATCGGAGGCGTGGTATGCACTGCCCTTTCTGTCGCAGGCGCATTCATCACCGACCTTAAGATCGGCTATTGGATCGGAACGACACCGAAGAAGCAGGAGACATGGAAATTCCTCGGAACCCTCGTGGCAGCAGCGACTGTCGGAGGCGTGATGCTCGTGCTCAACAAGACATACGGATTCACCGGCGAAGGCGCACTCGTTGCACCTCAGGCCAACGCAATGGCTGCCGTGATCGAACCGATGATGAACGGTGGAAGCGCACCTTGGCTGCTTTACGGCATCGGCGCGGTCATCGCCCTCGTCCTTACATTCTTCAAGGTTCCGGCCCTTCCGTTTGCCCTCGGAATGTTCATCCCTATCGACCTCAATATGCCTATGCTCATCGGTGGAGCGATCTCATGGTTCGTAGGCAGCCGCAGCAAGGACAAGGCCCTCAATGAGGCACGTACGGAAAAAGGCACGCTCATTGCTTCTGGCTTCATCGCCGGCGGCGCTCTTATGGGCGTTGTAAGCGCTATTCTCCGCTTCGCGAATGTCGACGTATACATCAAGCCGTCCGCATGGACCGAGCCGATAGCGATCATCCCTTATGCCGCCATCATCGTCTACATGATATATGCGGCATTGAAGGCAAAGAAAGATAACTAGGGATGCAATTATGAACAGAGTCGTGATACAATTATGAACGGTGTATTGGGCGCATTGATATTGACGTTGATCGCCGGAGCGGCGACCGGCATCGGCGGCGCGCTCGTCCTCTTCAAGAAGAAGCTCAGCAGCAACTTTCTTGCAGGGGCATTGGGACTCAGCGCCGGCGTGATGATCTTCATCTCGCTGGCCGAACTGTTCCCCGAGGCTCAGGCGGAAATAATGGCGACCGGCTCGGTAAGACATGGGGAAGCATGGGTGCTGATTGCCTTCTTTGTAGGAATGGGAATCATAACCCTGATCGACTTCGCCATCCCTGAATACGAGAACCCGCATGAAGCTTCGGGCCTTTCTCTCGGATCAAAGACTCCGGCTGTGGGGATGCTGGAACATGCAGGCAATGAAGCCGCGCTGAAGCGACTCGGCCTGATGTCAGCCCTGGCCATAGCCATCCACAACTTTCCGGAGGGTATAGCCACATTCATCGGAGCGCTGAACGACCCTCAGATGGGAACCGGAATCACCTTCGCCATCGCCATCCATAACATCCCCGAAGGCATCGCAGTCGCCATACCTATATATTATGCAACCAAGAGCAAAGGGAAGGCGCTCCTCTATGCGACCGTATCCGGCCTCAGCGAGGTTCTCGGCGCCCTGCTCTGCCTCGGCGTCACAGCGCTGTTCGGAATAGAGCTGACGGGAGACAGCCCCGTCTTCCCGCTCATTCTGGCGGCAGTCGCCGGCATCATGATATACATATCGCTGGACGAGCTGCTTCCGACAGCGGAAAAATACGGAAAGCACCACATAGCCATAGCAGGAGTGGTCGGCGGCATGGCCATCATGGGATTCAGCCTGCTGCTGATGTGACACCGCCCGTAATGACAAACAATAAACAAGACATATGGAAAAGATTTTAGACAGATTTCTGAGATATGTGTCAGTCGACACACAGTCAGACCCGGAATCCGATTCGCAGCCGAGCGCAGCGAAGGAATTCAACCTCCTCAAGATGCTTCGCGACGAGCTGCAGGCGATGGGAGTTGAAGCCACTCTTGACGAATGGGGCTATGTGACGGCCAGCATCCCGTCAAACTGCGGCAAGGACGTGCCGGCAGTCGGCTTCATCGCGCATGTAGATACAGCTCCGGACGCTTCAGGAGCTGACGTCAAGCCACAGATCATCGAGAACTACGACGGAGGCGAGATACCTCTCAAGGGCGTACCGGGCCTCAGCCTGAAGCCGGGCGACTTCCCGGAAATGAGCGCCTATAAGGGCCAGACCATCATCACGACAGACGGAACGACGCTTCTCGGAGCAGACGACAAGGCCGGCATCGCAGAGATAATGAACGCAGTGCAGTACATCGTGGAGCATCCCGAATTCAAGCATGGCGACATCAGGATCGGCTTTACCCCGGACGAGGAGATCGGCCGTGGCGTCGCGAAGTTCGATGTGGCAAGATTCGGCGCGAAATACGCATATACGATGGACGGCGGCCAGATCGGCGAGCTCGAATATGAGAACTTCAACGCTGCAGGCGCGACAATCCGCATCCAGGGATGCAACGTGCACCCGGGCACAGCGAAGGGCAAGATGAAGAACGCCATCCTTATCGGAATGGAGCTTAACAGCCTTCTTCCTGTCGAGCAGAAGCCTGAATACACCGAAGGCTACGAAGGCTTCTACCACCTTATCAGTTTCAAGGGAGAGGTCGAGACCGCAACCTTCTCATACATCATTCGCGACCACGACATGGACCTCTACGAGCAGAAGAAGGCATACATGCTCGCATGCGTCGACTTCATCAACAGAAAGTACGGCGAAGGCACGGCAATCTGCGAGATCAAGCACCAGTACTACAACATGCGCAAGGAGGTCGAGCCGCACTACCACATCGTAGAGAAGGCGATGAAGGCCATCGAGATGGAAGGCATCACACCGAAGGTGCAGCCGATCCGCGGAGGTACAGACGGAGCGAACCTGTCGTTCATGGGACTTCCATGTCCGAACATCTTCGCCGGAGGCCACAATTTCCACGGAAAGATGGAGTACCTCCCTCTCGAAAGCATGGAGAAAGCCAGCAAGGTCATCCTGAACATCATCCGGCTCTACGCAGAGGAGTAGGTGCAAAAAATCCAGCAGACCCGCATATTCTGAAACTAAATCCCTCCCACTCCTTCGGAGCGGGCCCCTCCCGTTCACAAGGCCACGGGCGGCCATGGTTTCAGAATATGCGGGTCTGCTGGATTTTT
>JAGBCS010000043.1 GCA_017937885.1 Bacteroidales bacterium | reverse complement strand
GTAGCGACCACAGCCGCACCCACAACCGGCTGACCGATTGCGTCAACAACGCGTCCACCAAGTGATGAAGTAGTGATCTGCGCAAACGCAGAAACAGCTACAAGCATCGCTGCAAAAGCAGCGACAAAACACTTAATTGATTGTTTCATAACGGTTTAGTTATTTTATAATAGGTTTTTATGCCGCGAAGATACTACATTTTGCTGATGTTAGAAAATTTTACCGCCAATTTTAGAGATTTGAAACAATAATTTAACGATTTGTATCATAAAGTATTTGCATGTCAGGAAATTTGACTATCTTTGCCGCCCGAAAGAACAAATGTGGAGAGATTTGGCTGCTTGCAACCACGTTAAAAAATGCTAAAATGTTGACTACAGGTCATCTAGCCATGGTGACCGCTTTCATATCAATGTTTTGTGTTTTTGTGACGGCTCCGCATTCTTGTGGGGCTTATTTTTTTGTTTCCCGGTCCGGAATTCCGGAAACATTTCCCCTGATTCCCGGTCCGGAGCTGCCGGAAACATTCCCCCTTCTTCCCTGTTTCCGGCAGCTCCGGACCGGGAAACAAGAGCAGAAGCACCGGAAACAAGGGCAGTAACATAGAAGACAAGGATAGAAACAATTTTAAAAGTATATATAACAATGAATTACTTATTCACATCAGAATCAGTGTCGGAAGGACACCCTGATAAAGTATCGGACCAGATTTCCGACGCGATTCTTGACGAGTTCCTGCGTCAGGATCCTGAGGCCAAGGTAGCATGCGAGACATTCTGCAGCACAGGCCTTGTGGTTGTCGGCGGCGAAGTGCGCTCGGAAGACGCATATGTCGACATCCAGACTACAGCACGAAGAGTGATCAACAAGATCGGCTACAACAAGGCCGAATATATGTTTGACGGCAACTCATGCGGAGTCCTTTCCGCTCTTCACGAGCAGAGTGCCGACATCAACCGCGGTGTCGTCGGAGAAGATGCCGACGCACAGGGAGCCGGCGACCAGGGAATGATGTTCGGCTATGCATGCCGTGACACTGAAGAATACATGCCGCTTCCGCTTGCACTTGCACACCAGGCCCTCCTGATGCTGTCAAAGATCCGCAAGCAGCAGCCGGAACTCATGCCTTACCTTCGTCCGGACTCAAAGTCACAGTTCACAATCGAATATGACGGCGACACAAACGAGCCTGTACGTGTACATACCATCGTCATCTCCACCCAGCATGACGAATTCACCCCGGCATGCCTCGGCAACATGAGCTATGCGGACGGCTGTGCGCAGTACGGTCAGAAGCGCGTCGACGAAGCGATGCAGGCAAAGATCCGTGAGGACGTGCAGACCATTCTCCTGCCGATGCTCATCGAGACTCTCGCCCCCGAGACTGCAGCTCTCTTCAAGGGAGACTATATCCTTCACGTAAATCCTACCGGAAAGTTCGTGATCGGTGGTCCTCACGGCGACACAGGCCTCACAGGCCGCAAGATCATCGTCGACACCTATGGCGGCAAGGGTGCACACGGCGGCGGAGCCTTCTCCGGCAAGGACCCTTCAAAGGTCGACAGGTCAGCAGCGTACGCAGCCCGTTACATTGCAAAGAACATGGTAGCCGCAGGTGTTGCGCGTGAAATGCTTGTACAGGTATCATACGCCATAGGCGTCGCACGTCCGCTCAGCATCTTCGTAAACACCTACGGTACAGCAGCCAACGGCCTCAGCGATGCGGAGATTGCGAACAAGATCGACGAGCTGTTCGACCTTCGTCCGGCAAAGATCATCGAGAAGTTCGGTCTCAAGAAGCCAATCTATGAGCCGACAGCCTCATACGGCCATGTAGGCCGCACCCCATACAAGGAATGCGTGACCATGATAAGGAACGGCGTCAAGACTCAGGAGTATGTCCAGTTCTTCGGTTGGGAACTCCTTGACTCCGTTGATATGATCAAGGAAGCTTTCGGACTGTAACCCCTTATAGACTACAGTTCAATCACTTACAAAATCTGCGTGCTCCCTTTTGGCAGCACGCAGTTTTTATATATCGCTGATATACAGCATCTTACATTCCACGATTTACATCCGTTCCATTTCGCGACGCAGATCCTTCTCCTTGATGGAGGCTCGCTTGTCATACTCCTTTTTACCACGTGCGAGCGCAATGAGAATCTTGGCATATCCGTTTTCGGCTATGTAGAGCTTCACTCCAACTATCGTGAGGCCCTTCTCCTTTACCGCCCTCTGCAGCTTATTAAGTTCCTTTCTGGTAAGCAGGAGCTTGCGGTCACGACGCGGATCATGCTTTCCCCAGCTTCCCCACCAATATTCGGCAACGTGCATATTCTTCACATACAGCTCATTACCACTGAAATAGCAGAATGCATCCACCAAGGATGCCTTTCCCGCCCTGATCGACTTTATCTCTGTGCCGGTAAGCACGATTCCCGCCTGGAAGGTCTCGATGAACTCATAGTCGAACGAAGCCCTCCTGTTCTTTATCTCTACACTGCTCTTTGCTTTCGGCATAACTCAAAATCTCCATTATTAATCCCGCGGCACGTGTCTTATTAAAATAATGTAATCCGGACGTGGCGGGAGACGGCAAAGTTAATGCTTTTTTCTCAAATGCATCATAAAATGCTATCTTTGCATAACTATGGCAAAGAAACCCTTCACCCCGATTCCCCCGATGGCAGAACTTCCGCCGGCAGAAGAAATCAACGTCAAGGAAATCCTTGACAAATACCTCGCCGGAGAAATAGACCTGATATGCGTCCTTGGCCCTACAGCCAGCGGCAAGACGCGCTATGCCGTCCAGCTCGCCCGCCGGATCAATACCCTGCTTGCAGAAAGCAGTCCTGAACTCCGGTCGGCTGAGATAATCTCTGCAGACTCACGTCAGGTATACAGGGGCATGGACATCGGCACCGGAAAGGATCTCTCCGAATATGAAGAGATTCCATACCATCTCATGGACATAGTGGATGCCGGCGAGAAATATAACATATTCGAATATCAGCGCGACTTTGAAAAAGCCTATAAGGATATCGTCGACAGAGGCGGTATACCGATTCTCTGCGGAGGCTCCGGACTATACATCGAAGCGGCCACCTGCGGCTACTCCCTCCCGGAAGTTCCGCCTGACCCTCAACTTCGTGAAGAACTTGAAAAGGAAACAGACGAAGATCTGATCAAGCGCCTTTCCGAGCTGAAGCCGCTCCACAACACGACCGACTACGACACACGCAAACGTCTGATCCGTGCCCTCGAAATAGCAATATATGAAGCAGAGCATCCGGTACAGCGCACATGTTTCCTTCCGAAGAACACCTATTATATAGGTACTCTTGTATCACGAGAAGAACGCAACGCCCGTATAGACAGACGTCTCGATGCACGTCTTGAGGAAGGAATGGTTGAGGAAATCCGATGCCTCACAGACGGTACCCACCCTGCATTGGCGCCGGAACACAAGCCGATTCCGGCAGAGGACCTCATTTATTACGGTCTGGAATACAAATTCGTTACCTTATATATAATAGGTGAACTCTCATACGACGAAATGCGTACCCAGCTTGCCACGGCGATCCATCAGTTCGCAAAGCGCCAGATGACATGGTTTCGCGGCATGGAACGTAAAGGCATCCGCATCCACTGGACCGGTTGCCTTATTGCTCGAGAGGATAGAATTTAGACGCTACGGGGAGACCTGAAGGGATGACGAAATGGTGGCCTTCGTCCTTCCAGCGGTCTTCATCCCATTCAGGAGAAATATAGTCTCCGGAGTGGTCGGCAAGGAAGGAAAGATAGGTTATCTCAAAACCCTGGGCAAGATACTGGGCTTCATAGAAGGTCTGGACTTCGAAAAGAGCGTCCACGGCATCGCGTCCGCAAAGCGAAGAAAGTCCGCTTTCGTACAGACGCTCACGATCCGCCCCATATATATCCGTAGCACTCGCCAGAATCTTCAGCCCGTTCTGCTCGGCCATGGCACGGGAATATTCATGAAGATAACGGCTGTCAGTCTTCAGATGTACGATACCACCGTTCTTAAGGAAATTACGGTAACGGTTCATGAACAATGGAGCCGTCAGGCGCTTCTTCTCCCTTCCTATCTGTGGATCAGCAAACGTAATCCATATCTCAGACACTTCGCCGGCTGCAAAAATCGATTCTATGAACTCGATGCGCGTACGCAGAAAACCGACATTCTTCAAGCCATGCTCCTCCGCATACTTGGCCCCTTTCCACAGACGAGCGCCCTTGATATCCACACCGATATAGTTGAAAGCCGGATTCCTTTCAGCCAGATCGACGGTATAATCACCCTTGCCGCATCCGAGTTCAAGCACTATCGGATTGTCATTCCCGAAGAAATCACGTCCCCAGTTTCCCTTCAACGGATGATCAGAGCCAAGCACCTCTGCAGTGGCCGGCTGGATGAGACATCTGAACGTCTCGTTCTCCCTGAACTTACGAAGCTTATCCTTTCCCATGACTACTCTGCTGCTGGCTTCTGATTGTTTCCACCGCTACTGCGGCGGTTGCGGTTTCCGTTTCTGTGACCTTTGCCTCCTTTGTGTTCGCGCTTCTGCTCGCTCTGCTGAGGCTTCTGTGCAACTGCCGCCTCCTGCACTGCTGCAGGTTCCGCAGCCTTCTTCTGTCCTCCGCCATTCGAGCCGCGTGACTTCTTTTTCTTCTTGCGCTTGCGTGCTTCATCGAATCGGCTTATGCTGTCATCGCCGACCGCTGTCACGAATTCAGGAGCAGCCGGAGCATCATCGCTCTTGAGCGAAGCCGGCTTCTCGCCGTTTCGGTTCATATGGATAATGTCCCATACATCCTCCGCATAAAGAGGATAAAGGTTTGCAAGTGACTGAGGATCATATGAGAAATACATGATCTCGCGGAGAATGTCCGTCTTCATCAGATATGCAAGTCCGTCCTCGAACTCAAGAGGATTGTGAACCTTAGGGATCCTTGACTGGGCATCCATATAAGCGGCTGTCTCATAGTTCAGACAGCATTTGAGCTTTCCGCACTGACCGGCGAGTTTCTGTGGATTCAGAGACAGATCCTGACAGCGTGCCGCAGAAGTCGTGATCGACTGGAAGCTGGAAATATAATTGGAACAGCACAGCTCTCGACCGCAGACACCAAGTCCTCCTATGAGTCCCGCCTCCTGACGTGCTCCGATCTGCTTCATCTCGATCCTGATACGGAATTCCTCAGCAAAGACCTTGATGAGCTGACGGAAGTCCACACGCCCGTCTGCGATATAATAGAATATGGCTTTCGTTCCGTCACCCTGGAACTCGACGTCTCCGATCTTCATTTCGAGTCCGAGTTCAGCAGCGATCTGACGCGAACGGATCATTGTCTCATGCTCCCTGGCAATCGCTTCCTGCCACCTTTCGATATCGAAAAGCTTGGCCTTACGATATATTCTCTTGAACTCGAAGGTCTCTGGATCTATCCTCTTGCACTTCATCTGACGCGCCACAATCGGGCCCTCAAGGGTCACGATGCCGAGGTCATGCCCGTTGGCGGCCTCGACAATCACGAGATCGCCTGTCTTGAGGCTCTGTCCCGAACCATTGCGGTAAATTCCCTTGCGCGTATTCTTGAAACGTACCTCGAAGAACTCCTTGTATTGTTCCTGACTTACTCCGGCAAGCCAGTCATATACCTCCAACTTGCAGCATCCCTGACGATAGGTGCAGTCCACCTCGCCGGATTCTGCGCGCTCCACAACGCAGCCGCGGGAACAGTCATATTTCTTTGATTCTGTCATATATTTACAAACATACGGTTGACAAGGTCGCAGAAGAGAATCTTTGAACTGACATTCCTGTCGATCATCGCAACGACCTTCTCTATATTGGTAATCGATCTGGTACAGAAGCCCTTGACACACTTGGAGGCCATCTCCTGATAGAATTCCTCTTCTTCCGGAGCGACATCCGCGAGCTGCGGGAGTTTCTGTTGGATCATGAATATTTTTCTTATGCATTCGCTTGCGAAAGCGCAGAATGCCTTCTGCTTTTCGCGCGACTCCAATGCAGCCATTGCATCGCCGCACTCAAGAGCCGAAGTAAGATCGCGGCTTGTCACCGCTCTCATAAGGTCCGAGAAAAGATCCATGAACAGATCCCGCTCTTCATTATCCGCAGTCGGCTTCTGAACCTCGACACGCTCACGTTCCTCCCTGCTCAACGGCAGGACCCTGATGCTCTGACAACGTGAAAAGATTGTCTGGAGCACCTTTTCGGGAGCATGGGTAATGAAGAGGAAGATGGTGTTCACAGGGGGTTCCTCGACCATCTTCAGAAGACGGTTGGCCGTCTCCTGGTTCATTTTCTCAGGCAGGTAGAAGATGACTGCCTTATATCCGTCAGCAACGGCTGTCAGCGACAGCTTGCTGATGATATTCCTGGCCTCCGCCACAGCAATGAGTCCGTTCTTGCTTTCAATGCCTATGGCCTTCTGCAAGTCGGCCTCCACAAAATAAGGATCGGCTATAGCCAGTTCGCGCCAGTACTTTATGTATGACTCGGAAGTAGGCTTTTCGTCGGAAGTCTTCGGTCCCTTGTTGACCGGGAACACGAAATGGACATCCGGATGAATAAGTCTGGACATCTGACGGCACGACGGGCATTCCCCGCAGGAGTCTCCTCCGACAGGAGCCGAACAGTTGAGGTACTGCACGAAAGCCAAGGCAAGAGCGAGAGCTCCGCATCCTTCATTTTCATAAAGGAGCATGGCGTGCGGCACCCTGCCGCTGTCCGCCATTGAAGCCATCGCATCCGCGACAGACCTGTTGCCTATGATATCCGCAAATCTCATCACATTGCTCTTTTGGCCGTATAGTACGCCAGATCGACAAGATATTTCTTAGCCTCAGAGTCCGGCAGGACATCAAGCGCAGCCACAGCTTCCGACACATATCGGTCAAGCTGGCTTACCGCATAGTCTATACCGGCGTTCTCTCTCACGAAAGTCAGTATCACATCCCTGTACTCAGGATGTCCCGCAATATCCTTGACCATCTTTCTCACTCTGAGAGCTTCTTCCTCAGGTACTGAAGCCAAAGCACCGAGCAGCGGCATTGTGATCTTCTGTTCAAGCACATCAGCTCCGAGCGGTTTGCCGACAGCATCTGTTCCCGAATAGTCAAGAATGTCATCCTGGATCTGAAAGGCGAGCCCAAGGGCCACGGCATAAGCCTTGGCGGCCTGGACCTGCACCTCATCCGCTCCTACAGACAGGGCGGCCGAAACACATGCCGCCTCGAAAAGAGAAGCTGTCTTATTGTAGATAATCCTCAGGTAGTCTTCCTCTGTAGTATCACCGTTCTGGGCTTTCTGAAGCTGAAGCATCTCACCTTCAGCAAGATCGCTCAACGTCTTTGAGAAGATCTTCATGACCCTGGAGCCGCCGTCCGCTACCGTAAGGATGAGTTCCATCGCCTTGACGAGCCAATAATCGCCTACCAGCACGGAAACCGATGGCCCCATAAGCGACATTATGGTCGGTTCGCCCCTGCGCTTGAGGCTTCCGTCCGCGACGTCGTCATGAAGAAGAGTCGCATTGTGAAGAAGATCAGAAGCGGCTGCATAGGCTACTGTGACATCGTTTGCCACGCCGTCGTTGCATGCCCTGGCCATCAGGAGAGACAGCATCGGCCTCATCTGCTTGCCCGAATGTGACAGGATCGAATCATTCGTGGAATTGAGAAGCTCGATATCGCTCTTCAATGAAGCGCGGATACGTTCTTTCACAGCATGCCAGTCGGCACCGAGGAATTCTATTAAAGACTTGATATCCATATGATTATTTAACAATCCAACATATCCAGAATCTCTTCCGGAGTTTCTGCGAACACCATTCTTGCCATGGTTTCGCGACTGAGCATCCTTGTCGTGGCATAGTGCTCAAGCAGCTGGCGCAGCGGCTCATAGAAGCCTTCATGATTCAGTACGAAGATCTTGCCGTCATACTGCTTCAGGTGCAGAAGGGCAAATGTCTCGATCACCTCATCAAGCGTGCCGATGCCGCCAGGAAGCGCGACAACCGCACATGTATCCTTTCGCAGAAGAGTCTTGCGCTCAGCCATCGTCTCGGTCCATATGACTTCGGACAGATCCGGATAGACATACTGCTTCATGAACTTCGGGATCACACCCAGATGATAGCCCCCGCAGGCCTTAAGTTCATCGGAGATCTCCCCCATCGTTCCCTTCACAGTGCCTCCGGACACGATACCGTATCCACGCAACGAAGCCGCCCGGACAAACTCTCGGGCGACTTTGTTGTACATTGGATCTATTTCGTAACTTGCCGAGCAGAAAACTGCTATCTTAGCCTTCATCTCTATATTTTAGAAGAAGTATGCAAGCGATACGGTAACACCGCCGAAATTGGCATTCTTGAGAGTCTTGTACTTCTCGATCATGTTGAAACCGTCCTCAACTGCATCTACTGTATTCATGAGGTTTCCAAGATTCCAAGTATACCTGCAGATAGCCTGGAACTTCCAGATATCGAGACCGGCACCGATACCGATACCATACTCAAGTCTGTTGATTCCACCCTCACCCCAGAGGTCTTTCACGTCACCGAACTTTCCGTTGATGGCATAACCCACGAACGGGCTCACGTCGAGGAAAGGACGGATAGCGATGAGGTCGAGGCCCCACTGAACTGAAGCCATGAGCTCGAGGTAACCTACAGAAAGTTTCTCAGTTGTGAGTTCCTTATCGAGGATACCTGTATCGACGCCGAGGTTTGCACCCTTCACGTTGTACTGAAGAGCAGGCTGGATAGAAAGACCGAAAGGAAGGTCGAGGTTATAAGCAACACCAAGCTGATAGCTGGCCGCTGAACCCACGTTGATCTCCTTTACATTTGTTGTGGTGAAGTTCATACCTGCCCTTACACCGAAACCCTTCTGTGCATTAGCTGCTGTAAGTCCTGCAAGAAGAAGGACTGTTGCGATTAAAAATCTTTTCATAACGTTAAATCTTTACATAAGTGAATCAAGCTTCGCTGCAAGATCTGCCTTTGAAATCACACCTACATGTCTGTCGACAAGCTCACCGTTCTTGAAGAACAGAAGAGTAGGGATACTTCTGATGCCGTAGTTCATAGGAACATCATCACACTCGTCGACATTGCACTTGCCGACTACAGCCTTTCCTTCATATTCCGTCGCGATTTCATCAACGATAGGAGCGATAGCCTTGCATGGGCCGCACCAGGTCGCCCAGAAGTCAACGAGAACAGGTTTGTCAGTGTTAAGGGTCTCCGCGAAGTTCGCGTCTGTAATTACGTTTGCCATAGTATGAAATTTAACTCTATTTCTTCTTTCCGCCGAACATGATAGCGAGAGAGACTGTATAGCCACCGAAGTTTGACTCGTTGAAGTCATCCCAGCTAGCGTCCTCAAGGTTCATGAGGCTTCCGAAATTCCAATTGTACTGTGCTGTCAGCTGGAGCGCCCAAAGCTGGATACCCACGCCAAGACCTGCACCGTAAGAGAATCTGTTGACACCTGCCCACTTGTCGATATCGCTCTTGTTGATACCAGCCTGGCCGAGGAGGTCCTCATACTTTGAAAGGTCGCCGAGAACTGAGTCAGAATCACCTGTCTGAGTTACTGCATAACCTACGAAAGGAGAAGCCTGTGCAAAGACTCTGATGTTCCTGTCTGCAAATCTCAGGCCCCACTGAAGGTTGATCGGAACTTCAACGTATCCGAAACCGAGCTGAGACTCCACCTGATCAAGCTTTGTAGCCTTCACGTGGTAAAGGATGTCCGGCTGGATTGTAAATCCGAGAGGAAGGTCCATCTGCCATGTGATTCCGGCCTGATATCCGAGAGCGCCAGGAGTGCTTCCTGTCTGGAAGTCAAGACTGGTCACGTTAACGCCACCTTTGATACCGAAACGACCAGCATCCGCTGTCGTTGCTGCTGCTGCTGTCACGAGAACAACCGCAAATAAAGCAATAAGTTTTTTCATAAATATTTAATTTAAATAAACATTCGACCCGCAAATATAAAAAATTCGCGGGTCGAATACAACATTATTCTTAATTATCTGTCAATAAGACTTCTCGATTTCCCAAGCAAAGGCCCTGATTCCCAGATCAGGAGTCTCCTCGTCCATTTCTTTCAGACGAGCAAGAATACCGTCAACCTTTTCATCCTGTACGAATGTAAGGATGGCATTGTTCATTGTAGGCCATGCATGGCTACCCAGATGAGGTTCTCCGTCGACACCGCCGCGTCCGGCTATATCCTGCCACATTGTAAAGCCTCTGCAGCCGAGTTCCTCGAGGACATCGGCGATTTCCATATTGTACGCCTGGTCGTATGCTATAAATATTCCTTTCATGATGCTATGCTTTTGCGAGTTTCTTTGCAGCTTTCCTTGCTGCACGACGTTCCTGCCATGATGCCATTGATGCGTAGACCGTCGGAATGATCACAAGGGTCACGAGAGTCGAAACCGTAAGACCCCAGGCCACAACCATACCGAGCGAACGCCACATCTCCGAGCCTTCTCCCCGACCGACAGCCATAGGAATCATACCGAGGACAGTGGTCAATGTAGTCATGAGGATAGGGCGGAGACGGGACTTCGCGGCTATCACCGTTGACTCGGCGATGCCGATACCTCTTTCGCGCATGAGGATCGTGTAGTCGATGAGCACGATACCGTTCTTCACAACGATACCCATGAGGATGAGGATACCGATAAGACCCATCACGCCGAGAGGGGTGCCTGTGAAGGTGAGACCCATGAAGACTCCGACGAATGCGAACGGAATCGAGAACATGATCACGAACGGGCTCATGAACGATTCGAACTGAGAAGCCATCACGATATATACGAGGATGATGATCATCGCCAGCAGCATGAAGAGGTCGCCGAAGGTCTCCTGCTGGTCCTCGAACGAACCTCCGATCTCGACAGAAAGCTCGCCAGGAATCTCCGTTTCAGCAATGCACTTTTCAGTTGCAGCAACCGCATCCGAAAGTACCACTCCATCTGCGACGATACCGTTCACAGTTATCAGACGCTCACGGTTCTTACGCTGGATCGAAGGAGGAGTCAGCGTCTCGATGACCGTACCGAGGTCCTTGATTCTGACACCCTTTCCCATATTGTTGTAAACCATGATGTTCTCAATATCTTCAATACCCGTCCTGAACTCCGGAGCATAACGGACACGGATGTCATACTCATCACCGTCCTCACGGTAGAAGGTCTGGGTCGATCCGTTCATTGCAGCACTGAGGAACGCTGATGCCGTCGTACTGTTCAATCCGTTGACAGCCAGCTTTTCACGATCGAAATCAACCTGATACTCAGGGATATACTCGTCGCGACTGAGGAGTACCTGCGAGCAGGTTCCGCTCGCAAGCATCTTCTGTTGGATCTCCCTTGCTATGCGGTCCGTAACCTCAAAGTCATAGCCGTAGATCTCCACGGCAACGATGGAAGCGCCACCCATTCCTCCGCCTCCTTCCGACACATTGACCTTCTTGAATTCCGGATAATCCTTCAGGATTCCGCGGATGACGTCAGCAATCTGCGAAGTGGTGCGCTCGCGGTCTTCCATACTGCCGACATTGATGTTGTACGACATGACATGGGTACCGTTGCTCTGCATTGAAGCGAACGCGTTGTCAGAGTCAGCCTGTCCGAGAGAGTACGACACATTGACAAGCTCAGGGATGGCAGCAGCAAACTTTGCATAGAGTTCGTGCGCTATCGACCTGGTCACATCCTGACCTGTTCCGGCCGGAAGCTCAAGCTGAACGCTCAGACGTCCGTCATCCGACTTAGGGAAGAATTCCGTCTTGATCTTCGGGCCCATAAGGATGACTGAAGCGGCAAAGACCGCCACCGAGGCCAGCACGACAACAGTCCTATGTCCGACGCACCATTTTATCACATGTCCGTAGCCTCTTGAAATCCAATCGATAAAACGGCTGAAATTACCGAATATAAGGTCATGGAGCTTTCCATGCTTAGGCTTGAAACGGAGGAACTGTGAACAGAGCATCGGGATAAGCGTAAGCGCTCCGACAGTCGACACTATCATGATGATGCTGGTAATCCAGCCAAGCTGCTTGAACATGAGTCCTGCCATTCCCTTGATCATGGTAAGAGGGAGGAACACGGCAAGCATCGTCAAGGTCGATGCGATGACAGAGATACCCACCTCCTGAGTCGCATGCACTGCGGCCTCCTTAGGCTTGGCTCCCCTTTCCAGATGGGTCGAGATGTTCTCGAGCACCACGATGGCGTCATCGACGACCATACCGATAGCGATCGAAAGGGCGGACATCGAAACGATGTTCAATGTGTTGCCCGTCGCCCACAGATACATCAGTGAAGCCAGAAGCGATATAGGAATCGCAAGCACGATGATGAAGGTCGCGCGCCATCTTCCGAGGAAGAGGTATACCACCAGCATCACAATCAGGAAGGTCACTATGATCGTCTCCTTCAAGGAGTTGAGGGTGTTCAGCACATTATCCGAGCTGTCTACGACAGTCCTGATCTCGATATCGGAAGGGAGATTCTTTTCAATCTTCTTCATCTCCTTCTTGATACCCTTGATGACATTCACAGGATTGGCATCCGCCTGCTTCTGAATGATGATCTGGGCACCCTGAGTGCCGTTGATGTAGGCTTCCTGATATCTTTCCTCGACACCGTCAACCACGCGCGCCACGTCACGGAGATAGATCGTCCTTCCGTTCGAATGACCGACGACGACGTTCATCATCTCCTCAGCTGAAGAGAACTCCTTCTCGACACGGAGGGCATAGGAATTCGATCCGATATCGATCGTTCCCGACGGCACGTTCCTGTTTTCGGAAGCGAGGATGCTGGAGATTCCGGCTACCGTAAGATTGTATGCCTCAAGCTTGTTAGGGTCACAGTAGACCTGTATCTCACGCTGAGGAGCTCCTGAAACCGAGACTGTTCCGACGCCTGACACGCGGGCAAGAGGGGTCGCCACCTTGTCGTCCAGGATCTTCTCGAGACCGTAAAGGCTTTCGTCTGCGGTAGCTGCCATGATCATGATAGGCATATCGTCCGCACTGAACTTGAAGATGACAGGAAGCGAGGCTCCGTCCGGAAGGATGGAATTCACCATGTCCAGCTTGTCTCGGACATCGTTTGTAGCGACGTCAATATCCACGCCCTCAACAAATTCAAGGGAGATAAGGGAGATGTTCTCCTTGGAAGTCGAGCTGATGTCCTTGAGGTCGCTCACACCGTTAAGGGAGTTCTCGAGCACCTTGGTCAGGTTGGTCTCGATATCCTCCGCGCTGGCTCCCGGATACGAAGACATGACCATGATCACATTCGCATCGAACTTAGGGAACCTGTCCAATGATATGTTAATCAGCGAGAACACACCGAAGATCGCCAAGGCAATGAATATCAGCGCCGTGGTAACCGGGTTGTTGACCGCTTTTCTATATATGCTCATATTGCGTTATTCGTTTACATTAACCTTGATGCCATCCTTGAGGCGGATCTGACCGCCTGTCACGACCTTCGCTCCATTCCTGACACCCTCGAGCACCTCATATTCGGCACCCATGCGACGGCCAAGAGTAACCTTCTGATATGTCACGGTTCCGTCGTCATTGAGAATATAGACGAACCTTTCGCCGGAACCCTGCTGCTTGACGACAGCCACATCCGGAATCACGACATTGTTGTTTGAACCGAAGTTCACGGTAACGCGGGCGAACATTCCCGGACGGAGGGTCTTGTACGGATTCTTCACCACCACCTCGACGGTAAAGGTACGTGTCGCAGGATCGATGGTCGGATAGATCTTGTCTATCGTTCCATAGAAGACAAGGTCCGGAAGGGCATCAGCCTTTATCTCCACGGAGTCTCCTTTCTTAACCTTCGTATAATCCGACTCGGAAATGCCCACAAGAAGCTTGACCGGAACAATCTGCTCTACGGTATAAATCGGCATGCTCATCGCATACATGTCGCCGACGTCATAGTTACGTGCGGTGACAACACCGTTTACAGGGCTGCGGAGAACCGTGTTCTCTGCAAGGTTCTCGACCTGTGTCCTGAGCACCTTACACTGCATCTCGATCGCATCGTAGTCCGACTGCGAGAGTCCGCCTGCCTCGTAGAGCGACTTCAGACGCTGGAGCTCGACTTCCTGATTCTGAAGCTGAAGCTGAGCCTGAAGAAGCTGGGCGTCATCGATCTCGGCGAGGATCTCGCCTTCTGTCACGAAATCTCCGATCTCGACATTGATCTTTTCAATCCTGCCGGCCATCTGTGGGGCGATATTGTTCTTCACATACGCCTGGACTGTCGACGTATATGTAGCTGTCTGAGGAACCTCACGGGCAGAGACCTGCTGGACAGAGACCGTTGGGGTAAGGTCTGCAACAACGGCTTCCTCCTGCTGTACCTTGCTGCCTGTGCTGCCGCAGCCTGCAGTCATGATGACGGCTCCGGCAATGAACATTATTCTGAAAATAGTCTTCATATATTACTTTGTTATTATTCAACGAAATCCTGTCCCAGCGTCTGCTCAAGCTGGGTCTTTGCTGTCAGGAAGCTGTGTATCGCCTGAGATGCGGCAAGCTGTGACTGGGTAAGCTGAAGCTGTGCGTCATTGAGCTCGACAAGCTTGCTGCGACCCACCTGATATGACGCCTGAGCGATGTCATATGCCTTCTGAGCGGTCGCCACAGCCTCATTTGCAGCATAGTAGCTCTTCATGTTCGTCTCCATCGTCGCAAGGTTCTGACGGATAGCGATCTTGAGCTGCCGCTCGGCATCGATCGTCTGAAGATTGACCTGCTCGTACTGGTTCTTTGCCTGACGTATCTGATTGTAGCGCTTTCCTCCTGCGAAGATCGGTATGTTCAGGCTGAGTCCGACGAACGAGTATGGTGTCCAACGGTACTCCTTGAAATTGAAGTCATTGGTCATCGCATTGATGCTGAAGTTGAACGCAACAGCAAGGGACGGAAGATTCGCATACTTCTGGAGCTTGATCGTCTCGGCGAGCATCTCGGCCTGTATCGCGAGCTGCTTCATGGTCGAGTTGCGGTCAAGCGATATGCTGTCATGCTGATGGATGTCATAGAACATGTGCTCCGCATAATCAGCAAGCGAGCCCGCCACATCAACGTTCATGTCCAGATCCACGCCAAGGACAGCCTTGAACTGCCACAATGCAAGAATGACAGAGCTCTCGGCATTGTATACGTTTGGAATCGCGTTTGCTACAGATGTCTTGGCACTCAGGAGCTCTACCTGCGACGCCTTCTGCGCATTATACTTCATCTGAGTATCTTCAAGGTTCTGCACTGCATTCTCATACACCTGCTTGTAGACCTCGAACGCCTCTTTTGCCAGAAGAATGCTGTAATATGAATTCTTGACCTGGGTCACCATGTCAAGACGAGAAGAACGAGCCTTCTCGACTGCCAGCTCGACATCCAGTCCGGAAAGCTTCAGACTCTTCCAAAGCTGCGCATTTACAAGAGGCATGGATGCGGAAACTCCTGCCGACCATGTATTCCAACGTCCGACCTCCAGGCCGCCTCCGTTGTCCGATGCTCCGGCATCTGCCCCTGTATCGGGTATCGTGATTCCGCCTTCAGTGCCTTCTCCCGGCGTTCCTTCACCCGGAGTGCCCTCACCCGGGATCTCACCTGTTCCTTCACCTCCGCCAAGTCCTCCAAGGGAACTCATGTCAAAATCCATGTACATCACCTGCTTCTTGATCGTCCTCTGATACGATCCGGACGCATCAATCTGAGGGAAGAGGGAAGCATACGAACCTTTCTTCGCATATTCTGTCCTCTTTATCTCCATGTCGGCGACCTTCACCGACACATTTTCGCTCAAGGCAATCTCGAGCGCCTGTTCCAATGTAAGCACTACAGGCTTTTCTGCCTCCTGCACTTCTGCCGGTGCGTCAGTCATATACTGCGCAAAGGCAGACGGAGCAGCCAGCACGACGCCTGCAATGATCACAGAAATTAAATTCTTGTTCTTCATATTTTTCTTTTCGTCTTTTTCCAATTGGAGCGCTAAAATGCCGCAAAAATCACGCCAAGCATGCCACCCGCAGAAACGAGCAGCATTATTGGCGAATTATTCTGACATTCCTGCCAAAATCACGCCTATATTTCAGCATTTACATCAAGCCATTCGTATTCTCCGCCCCAGATTTCAAGGAATCTCATGAAATCCTCATTTGAGAGAACGACGCTCGCGGTATTGTCGCAAGGGTGAAAACTCACCCTTTCTGCATTTTTAAGGTCCTGATCCAGAAACAGCTTCACTCTGTGCCCGTTAGGGAAATGCTCCTTTGAATGAACTTCCGTATAAGGGTCATGGATCAGCCCCAGCGGGGAAACCGACCCCGGGAGAAGCCCGAGACAGCGTTCCATGCGCTCCTGCGAAGCGAATGAGAGCTTCCCCTGCTTGAGCATGTGCTCGAGCGAGTGTATCGCCAGCTCCTTATGGCATTCAAAGACAACCAGATAATGTCTGTTGCCCTTGTGGTTGCGGAAGAAGAGGTTCTTGCAATGGGTGGAATCTATCTCCTTCCAGTATTCAAGCGCAAGCTCGATCGTAGGGAGCGGCGGATGCGTATGAAGCTCATAACCAAGGCCATGCTTCTCCAGAAAAGCAAGCACCTCGGCAATGCGCTCATTATATACTGCTTCCATCATTTGCTCAGACTTTTTGCATAGTGGGTCGGAGCAGCTTTCTTTTTCTCCGGATGTACGATTTTCGCCGGCTGCTTATTTACATAGCTATACACCAGGAAGCCTATGCCGAGAAGAACAAACGGAATACTGAGCCATTGTCCCATATTGAGTACCATGTCCTGCTCGAATCCTACCTGAGGTTCCTTGATGAACTCGATGAGGAAGCGCATTCCGAAGCATCCGATGAAGAACGTTCCGATGAAGAAGCCTCTGTAAAGCTTGTCGAGCCTGTACCTGTACATCAGGATCTGGAAGACTCCAAGCAGGAAATAGCTCAGAGCCTCGTAAAGCTGAGTCGGATGCTTTGGTTCCGTCTCTCCTCTAAGCTCGAAGATGAAGCCCCACGGAAGACTGGTCACATCTCCATAAATCTCCGAATTGCAGAGGTTTCCGAGCCTGATGAACGTAGCCGCAAAGCATACGGCAATCGCAAGATGATCAAGTATCCAGACAAAGTCAAAATCATATTTCCTTCCGTAATGTCTTGCAAACCACCACATTGCTATAAACAGGGCGATCGTTCCTCCATGACTTGCAAGACCTCCTTTCCAAGGCATGAAAATCTCCC
Organism: Bacteroidales bacterium; assembly: GCA_017937885.1. GTDB lineage: Bacteria > Bacteroidota > Bacteroidia > Bacteroidales > UBA932 > Cryptobacteroides. The sequence continues at coordinate 14,525 of JAGBCS010000043.1, read as the reverse complement.
AGAATCCCTGCCAGCTGCCCAGATAATAATCAGGCTGATAGAACAGGCAATGTCCCAGACGTGCTCCTACTATCGTTCCGATGAGAAGCGTATAAAGAAGCGGATCGAGAAGGGTTTCCGGAACTCCTTCCCTTCTGAAGAACCACCTGAAGATGAACCATCCGAGAATGAATCCCGAGATGAACAGAAGCGAATACCACCTGATAGACAGAGCCCCGAGGCTGAAGATCTCAGGATCCATATGCCAGTTAATCACCAACGTTTCCAACATAATCATTCTTTTTAACCCGACAAAGATACAAATTAGACACAGAATCCTGCAAAAAACTACAAAAAAGAGGTCCGGTTTCCCGGACCTCAATCGAACATATGACGTTCAGCTTATTACTTGCGGATAGCTGCGATACCTGGAAGCTCCTTGCCCTCGAGGTACTCGAGCATTGCTCCACCACCTGTTGAAACGTAGCTTACCTTGTTTGCATAACCCATCTGAGTCACAGCTGCCACTGAGTCACCGCCACCGACGAGGGTGAATGCGCCGTTCTCAGCTGTAGCCTTTGCGAGGATCTCAGCAATGCGGTTTGTACCCTTTGCGAATGCTGGAATCTCAAACACACCTACAGGACCGTTCCAAAGGATTGTCTTTGAGTTCATGAGAACCTCCTCCCACATAGCGAGAGTGCTTGGAGCTGCGTCCATTCCCTCCCATCCGTCAGGAATCTCAGAATTGAGGCAGATCTTTGTATTGGCGTCGTTAGAGAAATCGTCAGCGATGACAACCTCCTTTGAGAGATAAATCTTCACACCCTTCTCCTCAGCCTTCTTGAGTGTATCGAGAGCGAGCTGCATCTGATCGTCCTCGCAGAGTGAGCGTCCGATCTGACCGCCCTGAGCCTTCTTGAATGTATAGACCATACCACCGCCGATGATCATGTTGTCAACTGCGTCGAAGAGCTTCTCGATGATAGTGATCTTTGAAGAAACCTTTGCACCACCTACGATAGCAGTCACAGGATGCTCAGGAGTCTTGAGTACGTGGTCGATAGCCTTGATCTCGCCTTCCATCACATAACCGAACATCTTGTCGTTAGGGAAGTAGTCAGCGATAAGGGCTGTAGAAGCATGCGCACGGTGAGCTGTACCGAAAGCGTCGTTGATGTAGCAGTCTGCATAAGAAGCGAGCTTCTTCACGAACTCCTTCTGATTCTCCTTAACGACAGCCTTTGCAGCCTTCTTTTCCTCGTCTGTAGCGAACTCGCCTCTTGGCTTGCCCTCCTCCTCTGCATAGAAACGGAGGTTCTCGAGAACGAGGCACTCACCCATCTTGAGAGCAGCGACCTGAGCGTCAGCAGCCTGGCAGTCGTCAGCGAACTTTACCGGTGCTCCGAGGAGTTCCTCAACGCGGCCGAGGATGTGCTTGAGAGAGAACTTCTCTGTCACTCCCTTCGGACGTCCGAGGTGAGACATAACGATGACTGCACCACCCTTCTCAAGAACCTTCTTGAGGGTTGGGATTGCAGCACGGATACGTGTGTCGTCAGTGATCTCCATCTTCTCATTGAGTGGAACGTTGAAGTCAACTCTGACAATGGCCTTCTTGCCTGTGAAATCGTAGTTGTCGATAAACTGTTGCATAATCGTATAATTGTTTTGTTGATTCCTAAATCGGAGCAAATTTAGCAATTTTCGGCGAAATACAATAAAATACCTATCTTTGCGGACAGAAAAACCGTCCGTGCGCGGGTACGGCAATAAAATCCACTGTTTATGATGACAATTGAGAGCCCAGGTGCATTCTGGAAAGACTACGAACTCATTGATTCCGGCAACTTCGAGAAACTCGAAAGATTCGGTCCTTTCATCATGGCCCGTCCCGAGCCGAAGGCCCTTTGGGACAAGTCGTTGTCTGACGGAGAATGGAACAGGATGATCCACACCCGTTTCAAGACCGGAGCAGGATTCGGAAAGGCCGGCAAGGAGGACAGCGGCACATGGGAACGCAAGAAGAAGATGGACGACCAGTGGTACATCCGCTACAACGGCGCGCAGGAAGGCCTGAACTTCTCGCTCCGTCTCGGTCTGACTTCATTCAAGCATGTAGGAGTCTTCCCCGAGCAGTCATCAAACTGGGAGTACATCTACAGGCAGACACGCGAACTTGTCGAGAAAGCGGAAGCTGAAGGCAAGCCTAAGCCACGCGTGCTGAACCTCTTCGCATATACAGGAGCCGCATCGCTAGCCGCAAAGGCGGCAGGAGCTGACGTGACACATCTGGACTCAGTGCGTCAGGTGGTGACATGGGCCCGCGGAAACATGGAGACAAGCCGTCTGGACAATATCAGATGGATCGTTGAGGATGCATTGAAGTTCGCACGCAGGGAGGCAAAGAGAGGCAATACATATCAGGGCATCATATTGGATCCACCGGCATACGGACATGGACCGGACGGAGAGAAATGGAAACTCGACGAATGCCTCAACGAGATGCTCCAGTGCGTGGCTGCAATCCTGGCTCCTCAGGACAGCTTCATGGTTCTCAACCTCTATTCAAACGGATATTCGGCAGTCCTCGGAGAAACCATCGTGAAGCAGGCTTTCTGTCTCAAGAACGCATACAAGTCGCTGGACTTCGGCGAACTCGTCCTTCGTGACAGCTACGGTAAGAACCTTCCACTAAGCGTCTTCGTCCGTCTCGCCCGATAAATACAGCGCAGCACGCAATCGCCTATCAATCAACATATTACCGAAACCGCGTGCCGCCAATGGGGAGCACGCGGTTTGCGTATAGCACTTATAATCAACGCATTACAAAATACACCAGCCCCAACGGCGGCTTGCTCCGCAGGAGCATAGTAAAATGCCCAAAACAGGATATTCTATGGTACCGGATCATAACCGTGGCCTCCCCAAGGATGACAGCGGAGAATGCGGCGCACCGAAAGATACAGCCCCTTGAATGGGCCATGCTTCCGGAATGCTTCGAGGGCATATTGAGAGCAGGTCGGAGTGAACCGGCATGAAGGGCCGCCTTTCAGAGGCGACAGGCATACCTGATAGAATCTTATCAGAAAGACAAACGGAGCGATGGCGATCTTCTTCAGGATCACCTTTAATCCTTTGGAACTCTGACGGTCGGCGGCCATGATCAGTGTTCTTCTGTGTTTTCAGGAGAAATTACGGCCACCGGGTCCGGTTTGCGGCCGTAGCGCTCATTCAAGGATTCTATGACATTGCCTACCGCGGTATAAATTTCCTGATAAGTCAAGATATCCTTGGTCGGATACATAAACAGCAGGTCAACCCCGCCGTCGACTGTGAGAAGGTGCTTCTGCCTTCTCCAGCTTTCGCGGATGCGACGCTTGAGAAGGTTTCTCTTCACTGCGCGCTTGAACAGCTTCTTCGGGACAGAAACCATTATGCGGTTCACTTCTGCCTCTGTTCCTGTCAGACACAGATAACGCAGACCCGGCACACTGCCGTGTCTGCCTTTGGCAAGAAGCTTTGATATGCCCGTCTTGCCGCACAATCTTTCTTTCTTAGGAAGAGTATTACGGAGCTGTCCGTCCACGGTTTATTTCGACAAATAGAGCTCAAGAGCCTTGGCTACAGACGGAGCCTCGGCCGTCGGAGCGGAAATCTCTATCGCAAGTCCGGCTTCTTCCATCGCCTTTACTATGGATTTGCCATAAGAAACGAACTTGATGTCCCCCTGAACAAAGTCCGGCTGGTTCTCATAAAGCGACCTGACATCAGCAGGATTGAAGAACACCACGACATCATATGCATGAAGGTCCACCTCCTTGATGTCCTGAGAAACCGGCTTTACGAACACAGCCGTCTCAAATGCGAACTTCTGTGTCTCGAATATCTTGGTCACGGCATCCTTCGATGAAGACTCGGCTGTCGCGATGAGGAAATTCTCCCCCTTGTGCTTGGTGCCGATAAGACCGATGATAGACTCGGGAGTACCATCTCCGAAGAATATCTTTCTCTTTCTGTACACGATATGCTTCTGAAGGTAGTTTGCGACTGCCTCAGTTGTACAGAAATATTTCATTGTCTCGGGAACCTTCACACGGAGCTCTTCACAGAGCTGGAAGAAAGCATCGATTGTCGTACGTGCAGAAAAGACTATCGCCGTATGATCCAGGATATTAATTCTCTGAGCACGGAACTCTCTGGAAGTCAATGGTTCTATCTTAAAAAGCGGCTTGAAGTCAAACTCAACTCCAAACTTTTCTGCGATGCTGGTATAAGGCGAAGCCGTCTTCGGCTGCTGCTGGGATATCAGTATTCTCTTAACGCTCATTCTTTCTAAAAAATAATTGCCGGAACGATCAAAATTCCAGTGGGGATCATTTCGAGGGCGCAAAGGTACAAAAAAGCGGTGAAAATCGAGCAAGAAGTCGCAAAAATTTGTGTTTTTCTTAAAAGGAAAATGATATATATGATAGCTGATACCCAAAGCATTGCGCTTCTGACGACGGATTCATCAACCTTCAGAAGCTCAAGAACGCCACCCATGGCCAGAAGAACAAGCGTCAGCACAATGAAGAAGCTGTAGGACGCCCGGTTGCCTACGGCATAGGTCTTCTTAGGCATCTTCTGCGGACGGAACAGCCATGAAGACAGGAGACGCAGCATCAGGTAAGCGGCAAAGAAGAGAAAATAGAAGCCCAGAGCCTGATTGTCCGTGAACCGTTCGAGAAAGCCTGGAGAATACAGGCGGAACCTGAAAGCGACCAGGCAGAACGGCATGACCATTGCCAGCGCCAGCATGTCCCTGTCTCTGGCAAGCTTCACGCTCGCCTCAAGATTGATGAGTTCCTTCGACCTTATGAGGCTGGCCATCAGAGACGGATATATGTTTACAAGCCGCTTCAACAGAAGCAGCACTATCAGAAAAGAAAATACAGCCAACGCGTCAAACAGCATGTCAGTTCCCCCTCTTCGCCTTATATCCCATATCCTTGAGCAGTGCTGTGACCCTGTCGCGGAAATCTCCCTGGATCGTGATCTCCCCGTCCTTCGCACTTCCTCCGACACCGCATTTCACCTTCAGCGTACGGCCAAGCTCGGCCAGATCGTCTGAAGTGCCGACAAAGCCGGTCACAAGTGTGACCTGCTTTCCTCCACGACCCTTACGGTCAATGGACACGATCAGGTTCTGCCTTGAAGGCTCCAGTGTCTCCGGTTCCGAGTCCGCTTCCTCCTGATATGCGAAATCCGGATTCGTGGAAAAGACCACTCCCAGCCTTTTCTTCCAATCATTCTCTGCCATCTTCCTAGAATTAATTTTTGCAAATATAGTGATATTATGTGTATATTTGTCGGTTTGGAAAAAGATCAATTAAACATGAACGATAAGAAATTCACATTGTGGAACAGGCTGACGGCAACACTGGTATTTCTCATTTCAGCCGTCACTTACCTGTTGACGATAGAACCGACCGCATCCTTCTGGGACTGCGGCGAATTCATCGCATCATCATACAAACTGGAAGTGGGACACCCCCCGGGAAACCCCGTATTCCAGCTTTTTGCACGATTCTTCACGATGTTCACAGACAACATGCATGCTGCCGTTGCCGTGAATGCGATGAATGCGGTATGCTCTGCGCTCACCATACTTTTCCTGTATCTGACGATCGTCTTTCTGGCCAAGAGGCTTGTGAAGCCGTCTGAAGACGGCGGCTACACCATCGGGAAGGCCATTGCGATCTTCGGTTCGGGAGCCGTAGGAGCCCTCGCATACACTTTCAGCGACACATTCTGGTTTTCTGCCGTAGAAGGCGAGGTTTATGCCATGTCATCCCTTGTCACGGCTCTTGTATTCTGGGCCATGACGAAGTGGTACGAGCAGGCTGAGACTCCATACGCGAACAGATGGATCGTGCTGATATCCTTCCTGATGGGCCTTTCCATCGGAATCCACCTCCTGAACCTCCTGGCCATACCTGCGCTTGTGTTCATGTTCTACTACAAGCAGCGCGAAAACGGCCACTACAGCATGTGGGAATACGTGAAGATATTCGCCGTATCCGTCATCATACTGGCGATCATACTGTTCGGAATCATCCCATACCTCCCGAAGTTCGCGGCATATGTGGACCTCTTCTTCGTGAACACCCTCGGTCTGCCGTTCAACAGCGGAGCCGTCTTCTTCATGACCGCATTGCTTGCCGCATGCTTCTGGGGACTGTTCCGCACAATGAAGAAACAGCAGGTGTTCGCGAATACCGTCCTTCTGTGCTTCACCGTCATCGTGGTAGGATTCTCTCTGTTCTCGATAGTCATAATCCGTTCTTCGGCAAAGACGCCGACCAACGAATACCAGCCTGACAATCCTTTCACGCTGGTACGTTACCTCGGACGCGAGCAGTACGGCAGCAATCCTCTCGTATACGGAGAGTATTTCGGAGCGCCTTATGAAGTGGAATACACCAAGTACTGGGCTCCTCTCGGAGACAAGTACATCAAGACAGACGGCCCGGGAAAGATACGCTATGAGCCTTCCGGCAAGATGCTCTTCCCACGCATGTGGAGCGGCAACGACCCGAGACATATAGCATTCTACCAGTCATATATGGGCAAGGGAGGCAAGAATGTCCCCGGCGCCGAATACAAGAAGCCTACCTTCTTCCAGAATCTGGCATTCTTCTTCGATTATCAGATGAACTGGATGTACTGGCGTTATTTCATGTGGAATTTCGCAGGCCGACAGAATGACGTCCACAGCCCGAGCCCAGGCGACATCTTCGCCGGCAACTGGGAAAGCGGCATCGGCTTCATCGATTCACTGAGGCTTGGGGATCAGTCCGGAGCCCCTGATTACCTTAAGAACAACAAGGGCAAGAACCACTATTACATGCTGCCTCTGCTGCTCGGACTCATCGGACTTTTCTTCCAGTTCGCCCGCGACAAGCGAGGCTGCTGGGTGACTTTCCTCATGTTCTTCATGACTGGTATCGCAATCGTCATCTACCTCAATCAGCCGCCTTATCAGGTGCGTGAGCGAGACTACGCGTACGCCGGATCATTCTACTCGTTCTCAATCTGGATCGGTCTTGCCGTGGCAGCTGCCTTCACCTGGATACAGGAAGCCATGAAGGAGCGCCGCACCGAGACAGCAGCTGCTTCGCTCGTGACCGTGCTGATGCTCGGCGTCCCTGCCCTTATGGCGGCAGAGAACTGGGATGACCACGACCGCAGCAACAGATACACGGCTGTAGAAATGGCCCGGAACTACCTCAATTCCGTGGGTCCGAACGGCATTCTCGTCACGCATGGAGACAATGACACCTTCCCGCTCTGGTACGCCCAGGAGGTGGAGGACGTACGTACGGACGTGCGTATCGCCAACACATCACTGCTGGGAACCGACTGGCATATCGACCAGATGAAATGGGCTATGAATGAATCTGCCCCTCTGGATCTTACCGTAGGTCCTAAGCAGTATCTGTATGGCACGAACGAGTTCGTATATATATATGACACGCGCGACACAGCCCTTCCGCTTTCAGACGTAATGCGCATCTTCAAGCATCCGGAGGCAAAGCTCCCGCTTCAGAGCGGAAAGAACGTGGACTACATCATGTCGAGAAAGTTCACCTTGCCGGTAAACAAGGAAAATGTCATAAAATACGGCATCCTCGACGAGAAGTACGCGGACATGATCCCGGATCAGATCCTCATCTCCATACCGAAGGATAAGGATTATCTGACCAAGCCGGAGATCTTCATGCTTGACCTGCTGTCGAACTACCAGTGGGACCGTCCTATCAACCTTCTCAGCATGGGAGGCGACATCAACATTGGCATAAAGGACTATCTCATGTATGAGGGCTTCTCGTACAAGTTCGTTCCGATAAAGAACAGGATGAAAAGCACCGAGATCGGATTCGCCGATCCGGAAGACCTGTACGACAAGATGAAGAACGTCTTCACATGGGACGCTCTCAAGAGGACAGACTATTTCGTAGACTACCAGAACTACTACACGTTCTGCGGTGTGCTCTCGCAGAGAAACCTCTTCGTGAACGTAGCGAAGGAAATGCTCAAGATAGGCGACAGCGCACGCGCTGTTGAAATGCTTGACATGTGCCAGGAATGCGTGCCGGCAGAGAACTATCCTCTGGACATGATCTACCTCGGCTTCTCAAACGAATACATGGTCATCGACATGATCGAGACGTATTACGCAGCCGGAGCTCCTGATAAGGCCCTGGATCTGGCAAAACGTTTCACCGACGAGATCTTCGTGTCGACGGAATTCTACCTTGAGTTCTACGACTATGCAAAGAAAGAGTTCGAGAACTGCTACAGCTGCATCTCCTACCTTGCGGATCTGGCAGACCATTATGGAGACCAGGAGTACGCTTCGGAGCTTCGCGACAGATTCAATGCGATTCTTGACGTCGAAGAATAAAATCGCACGTAAAGCTGCGTACAATGGCTAAAACAACACGTAAAACAACAGAAGCTACAACTGCAGAATCAGAAAATAAGACGACCTTTGCCTTCGGTTAAGAATCTTATTCGTCTCTTTCTGCAGTCCTGAAATTCTAAGAAAAATGTGTGCAATTCCTTTCAGGATATAGACAGAAAGACCTCTTCTGAAGAGAGGTAACAAAAAGGGGAGCCGTGACGGTTCCCCTTTTTAATTTATGGATACTTCAGGACTAGTCCAGCTTGAGTACTGCCATGAAGGCGCTCTGCGGAACTTCCACGGTTCCGATCTGGCGCATCCTCTTCTTTCCCTGCTTCTGCTTCTCGAGCAGTTTTCTCTTACGGGTGATGTCGCCTCCGTAACACTTCGCCGTCACATCCTTTCTGACAGCCTTCACAGTCTCACGCGCAATGATCTTCGCGCCGACTGCGGCCTGTATGGCAATATCGAACTGCTGACGCGGAATCAGCTCCTTGAGCTTCTCGCACATTCTTCTTCCGAAGTCGTAGGCATGATCGGCATGGATAAGTGATGACAACGCATCTGCCGGATCGCCGTTGAGAAGAATGTCAAGCTTGACGAGCTTGGCCTCCTTGAATCCGACCACATGATAGTCAAACGAAGCATATCCCTTGGAAATGGACTTGAGTTTGTCGTAGAAATCGAAGACGATTTCAGAAAGCGGCATCTCATATGTGAGTTCAAGACGGTCTGCTGTCAGATAGTGCTGGTTTATCAGTATGCCTCTCTTGTCGAGACAGAGCTTCATGATCGGTCCGTAATAGTCCGACCTCGATATGACCTGTGCCCTGATATATGGTTCCTCAATCTTGTCGATCAACGTTGCAGCCGGGAGTCCGGAAGGGTTATGCACATCAAGAACCTCCCCCTGGGTCGTATATACCTTGTATGATACGTTCGGCACAGTAGTGATGACATCCATGTTGAACTCCCTGAAGAGTCTTTCCTGAACGATCTCCAGATGCAGCAGTCCGAGGAATCCGCATCGGAAACCGAAGCCGAGGGCAAGAGAAGACTCAGGCTCGAAGACCAGAGAAGCGTCATTCAGCTGGAACTTCTCGAGCGACGCGCGCAACTCCTCATACTGGTCGGTCTCGACCGGATACATACCGGCGAAGACCATCGGCTTCACCTCCTCGAAGCCGGCGATAGCCTCCTTGCAAGGGACAGAGACATGGGTGATGGTGTCACCGACCTTCACCTCGACAGCACTCTTTATTCCTGAGATGATATAACCTACGCTTCCGCAAGGGATTTCACCCTTCGGGTGCATCTTCATCTTCAGAACGCCGATCTCATCGGCCACATATTCCTTTCCGGTACTGACAAACTTCACCTTGTCGCCGGTCTTGATAGACCCGTTCACCACCTTGAAATATGCTATGATTCCGCGGAAGGAATTGAATACAGAGTCAAAGATAAGCGCCTGGAGAGGAGCATCCGGATCTCCGCCTGGTGCAGGTATCCTATCGACGATCGCATCCAGAACCTCCTTGACGCCCTGACCGGTCTTTCCAGAAGCCAGCAGGACCTCTTCAGGCTTGCAGCCGAGAAGATCGACCACCTGATCGGTAACTACGTCAACCATGGCGGACTCCACGTCTATCTTGTTCAGGACAGGGATTATCTCGAGATCGTGCTCGATGGCGAGGTACAGATTTGAAATCGTCTGGGCCTGGATACCCTGAGTGGCGTCCACAATAAGGATCGCTCCCTCGCATGACGCGATGGCGCGTGACACCTCATACGAAAAGTCGACATGTCCCGGAGTATCGATCAGGTTGAGGGTATACTTTTCCCCGCCATGCATGTAATCCATCTGGATGGCATGGCTCTTTATAGTGATGCCCTTCTCTTTCTCCAGATCCATAGAATCCAGGACCTGATTCTCCATGTCACGGGCTGTCAAGGTGTTGGTAATCTCCAGCATCCTGTCAGCGAGCGTACTCTTGCCGTGGTCGATATGCGCAATGATGCAAAAGTTTCTAGTATTCTTCATCTTCATTCTATAATCGGTGCAAAGATAGCAATTAAGAAATTTTTTACCTATTTTTGTTTGATCCTGAAGTCAAATTTAAACTTCTGACTCCAAAGGGCGTCATATTAACGATGACAGACAGCGAAATCATAGGACTATATTCCGGCGGAAGGCACGAAGAGGCCTTCAATGCCATAGTGGACGCTTATACCGAGCGTCTGTACTGGCATGTCCGCAGATTCCTGTGCTGCCACGAAGACACCGACGATCTCCTTCAGGACATCTTCATCAAGATCTGGACCGCTCTGCCGACATTCAGAGGAGAGTCGAAGCTATACACCTGGCTCTACCGTATCGCCACAAACGAAGTCCTGAACCACCTGCGCAAGCAGAAGCTCAAGGCTCTGATTTCGCTTGACACCGCGGCCGCTATCCTCGAAAGGAAGATTGACGATGATCCGTATTTCAACGGAAACGAACTGCAAAGAGAACTTCACAAGTCGATCCAGAAGCTTCCAGAAAAGCAGAGGGTGGTGTTCAGTCTGAGATATTTCGACGAAATGAAGTATGAGGACATTTCCGTCATTACCGGCACGTCGGTCGGAGCCCTCAAGGCGTCATACCACCATGCATACATAAAAATCAAGGAGGACATGCAGAAACTCCTGTAAATTTTAAATATGAAAATAAACCTTTTGTTCAATCAAGCATCTAATAAGCGATGAAACAGACAGATAAGGACATATTGAAAGACGTTGCGGAACTCAGGCGGATGCCTTACAGCGTACCTGAGGGATATTTCGACACATTCCGTCGCGAAATGAAGAAGCCGCAGACACAGGTTGTCAGCCTGTGGAGCCGGATCATGCCATATGCTTCCGTAGCAGCCGTGTTCATTTTCCTGGTTTCTGCCGGAACATTCATTCTTGAGCGCACAACAGATACCCGGGACTTCACCCAGGAAGACTATATCCTGTTTTCAGAAAACTTCTCTTTGAATACGATATATCAGGTCCACGAGGAGACACAACTTGCCGACGCCTCACTGGCGGATGAAGACATCATTGAATACCTTATATATACGGGGGTATCAGCAGAAGAGATAGAATATTCAAAATAAGCAAGATATGAAAAGATATTTGTCACTTATATTATCGGCTGCGCTGCTTGTGTGCACAAGCCTTGACATAAACGCCAGCAACAACTGCAAGGAAGACTGGAAAAAGAAGATGATGAGCGAGAAGATTGCCTTCCTCACCATAGAACTGGATATCACTCCGGAAGAAGCCCAGGTATTCTGGCCGGTCTACAATCAGGTAGAGACTGAAAAGGACCAGGCGATGAAAAACGTCTTCGAAGCATATGTAGCTCTGGAACGTGCACTGGAAAACGGAAAAAGCGGCAAGGAAGCAGAAAAGCTGCTTAACGATTATCTGAATGCGATCAACAAGCAGAATGCAATACTGGCCGAGGCTGTGGATAAGTACAAGGCCGTCCTTCCTGCAGACAAGGTCGCAAAGCTGTTCGTCGGCGAAGAGAAGTTCCGCAGACAGCACATCCGCAGGCTGCACGAGAAACCGGGAGACAAGAAGTAGTGTCAGGCAAACATATAGAAATCATGGGTGAGGGAAAGATACTCTTGGGTATACTTTCCCTCATCTTGTATTGTAAGGAACTCTTCTGAAGGAGAGTCGCACCTTTGGCGCGAGAATTCGGCAATGATGCGGCTCGGCGCCTTACGGGGAACCGTCCTGATATGCACGATACGGAAAAGATGTAGCCCGTTCATGCGCGCATGGCGGCACAGAGGCCTTTCAAGATCCGCCGGCAGCACCATCGATATCCTCCCGTCAGTCGTGAGACGTTCCGACGCGAAATCCAGCAACTCCCTGTAGGACAGCCCTGTAGACGTATGGCGTGCATTGCTGCGACGCTCCTCCGGAGCCAGAAGGGATTCGTCGAAATACGGAGGATTCGAAAAGATGACATCATATCGGCCGCAAGTCTCCGCGAACTCATTCAGAGAAATATGATGAGCATGAAGACAGCCATGCCAAGGTGATGCCGCAAAATTCTGAGCGGCCTCACACGCAGAAGGTTCGTCTATGTCTATCGCATCTATGGCGTAACCGGCAGAGAGTCCGGCCAGCCTCTGCGCAGCCATCAAGGCAATCGTACCGGTGCCTGTCCCCACATCCAGCAGTCTCTTGTCCCCCTCTTTCAACGTCATGGCAGCACCGAGCAGCACGCCATCCGTATTCACTTTCATAGCGCTGCGCTCATTGACCACAGTAAACTTCTTGAATCTGAACTCTCCCATTATCGTCTGACAGACATTATTCGTCATTTACGTGCATACCGGGCATATCGTCAACAAAGACTCCGTCCCTCATATACAGAGTGCGGTCGGACATGGCGGCAAGCTGCGGATCATGCGTGACTATCACTACAGTCTGACCGTATTTATCCCTCAGGTCAAAGAAAAGCCTGTGGATATCCTCCTTGGTCTTCGTGTCAAGATTTCCTGACGGTTCGTCGGCGAAAATCACCGAAGGATTGTTGATGAGAGCTCTTGCTATGGCCACCCTCTGCTGCTCTCCGCCGGAAAGCTCAGAAGGCTTGTGCGTCAGACGTCCGGACAAGCCGAGATCGTCAAGCAGCGCTTTTGCGGCCGCTTCGGCGTCACGTTGCGACCTTCCCGCGATGAAAGCAGGTATCATTACATTCTCCAGAGCTGTAAATTCAGGGAGCAGGTGATGGAACTGGAAGACAAAGCCGACCTTGCGGTTGCGGAATTCCGCCATCTCCCTCGACTTCAGTTTCAGAACATCGATTCCGTCTATAACGAGAGAGCCGGCATCCGGTGCAGACAATGTGCCCAGAATCTGGAGAAGAGTCGACTTTCCCGCCCCCGAGGCACCCATTACTGCAAGGACCTCAGCCTTTGCCGCGCTGAAATCAATACCCTTGAGCACCTTCAAGCTGCCGAACGACTTCTCTATTCCCTTTGCCTGTATCATGATCCTGATTTTTATGTTCAAAGATATACAAAAAAAAGCAACTATCAATTGATAGCTGCTTTTTGAAGTCGGGGTACTGTGACTCGAACACAGGACCCTCTGGTCCCAAACCAGATGCGCTAGCCAACTGCGCCACACCCCGATTATGGTTTCCCTTTCATTTGGGACTGCAAATATACGGCGAAAAAATAAAAGTGCAAAACTTTTTTGAAAAATTTTGCACTTTTTATTGTTTCAGACCCTTGATACGGTCAAAAATACCGATTAGAGATTAGGGTTGATGGTCTTCCACTCTGCTACTGGCGGGATGATGCCGAGAGAAATGATCTCGTCACGCATAACCTGGAGGTGAGCGTAAGATGCATCAAGAGCAGCAATCTCCTCTGCCGTTCCCTCTACCTCACCGAAGTGAACGCCAGTCGCGTCGATCACTGTAGGCATAGCCATAAGAACATTCTGATACTTTTCAGTGTTTACATAGCATCCTGCAGGCCAGTGGAACTCAGGACCACCCATAGCAGCCTGGATCATGAGAACTGACTGATAAGCCGGGCTCTGGAATGATGAACGGCCACGGAGCTTGATGATGTTCGAACCTCCCTGGATAGTAGCGTGCTTGATCTCTGCCCACTTGTCCTCAGGAATGTTGTACTCTGCGAGAGGCTTGCCGTCAACTGTGATCTTTGATGCGAACACTGCCATAGCCTCACCGTGACCACCATAAGTACGTGCGTTCTCAACCTTGTACTGTGGTACGCCGAGTTCCTTTGCGATAGCTGACTGGAGACGTGTAGAGTCGAGAGCTGCAAGTGAAGTAAGCTGGCTTGGCTTGAGGCCTGAACGGATGAGAGCTGTAAGAGCAGTCACGTCTGCAGGGTTGAAGATGACAACTACATGGTTTACATCAGGGCAATACTTCTTGATGTTATCACCGAATTCAGCTGCAATCTGGCAGTTACCCTTGAGAAGGTCCTCACGAGTCATGCCCTCCTTACGAGGAGCTCCACCTGAAGAGATGATGTACTTTGCACCTGTGAATGCAACTTCTGGATCTGTT
>JAGBCS010000042.1 GCA_017937885.1 Bacteroidales bacterium | reverse complement strand
GCGATTCTCTTCTTTGTGGCACTGCTTGTGGCAGCTCTCACATCGTCGATTTCAATGCTAGAAGTCGCTGTTGCTTTTCTTGTTGAGGAAAAGGGCCTTTCGCGCGTAGTATCCTGTGTCATCCTCTTTGTCGTATGCTGGGTTGTAGGCGCGGTATGCTCGCTTTCCTTCGGACCTCTCGCGGATGTGAAGTTCTTCGGACGAACTGTATTTGACTTCTTTGACAACCTCTCGTCAAATGTACTGATGACTCTAGGCAGCCTGATGACCGTCCTCTTTGTCGGCTGGCGACTCAAGAAGACTGACATCTACGACGAATTCACTAATGGAGGTGCGCTATCGAAGAATGTAAAGATCTTCGGTGTGCTCTGGTTCCTTATCCGCTACATCTGCCCTCTGGCCATCATCTCGATCTTCATATCAGGACTTTTTGCTTGATGAGACAACCATGCCTCCTGCTGCGAAAAGCAGCAGGAGGATGAGGGTGATCGAGCTGGCACGCGAGATGTTTTCACCGAGTTGGTACGAGTCAGGTTCGAAGCGCATGATCAGCTCTCCTTCGCCCTCCGGGATGATCGCTCCGCGCAGGATCCAGTCTGCTCTGAAGAGCTTGATCTCCTTCGCTCCGGCAGTCGGGTGGTATTCTCCGCCCCGGACCTCGCCGTATTCGCCCTTCGGCTCAATCCAGGCCTTCCATCCCTTAGGGTAATACACTTCGCTGAATATTGCAGCAGCTTCTGTATCAGTGCTATAGCTATATCTTAATTCGTTTGGAGCATAGTGTGTTAAAGCTATAAACTTATCCGATATTCTGCTATCTTTATCTGATATTATATCAGATTCTACGTCGTCAGCGGTAGCGATGTCCGCCGACGAACAGGACATTTCCCCTTTATCTCTGTCCGGTGAGCGGCGGACATCGCTACCGCTGATCTCCTCTGCCGCCCAGCTGAAATCCTCTCCGATTACAGCTGTCGTGCGCAGGTCTGTGGAGGCCAGCATGGCAATCTCTTCGTCAGGCGTTGCGGCAGGTGCGGCAGAGGATATGAACCATGCGTTGCCATATGCATGACTGTTCTCTACTGGCGGATACTCTCCTCCGAGAATGATGTATTTGCCGTTAAGCATAGAAGTGGCCTTAAGCTCCGGCAGATTTTCAGATACCTGCGAAACAGTCTCCGATTCTCCGATGACATCGTAGACCTGACGGATTTCCGAGGTCAGATATCTCTCGATAAGATCCTGGTAACGCTGCATCTTGACAGGGCTGTAGCCTCCGATGGTCTTGTGGTGGTAGCTCGGGATGGAACTGTTGAAAGTATTCACGCTGATATCGAGTACGCGGTAGTCCAGATCCGGGTCTTCGAGTATTATTTCATCCACAGGACGTGGTTCGTATTGTGCGGAGAAGTCCTTTTTGGTGACGAAATGATCTTTGTTGAGGTAGCGTTTTCCGACGCTTACGAGGTCCATCCATACAAGGAATACAACTGCAACTGCGACGATGCTCATCCTTCCTCTGCGGACAAAGGAGCCCTCTTTTCCGACGGCATCAAACTTAGGAGTGCGGAACGCCCAAAGCAGCAAGGCTGCAACGATAGTGATGAGCCAGAACGAACGCCATGCATCCTTCTTAAGCAGAGCCATCCTGTCAAGCGCCAGAGTTTCAGCCAGCATCTCTCCGTACTGTGCGTCCGAAGCGGATGCGAATGTGCCGGCGATGCCAGGAACGATTGAGCACAACAGGCAGAAGAGTCCTGTCAGTGCGTACGCTATGAGTCCGGCCTTGCTGAATTCTTTCGCCGTATATTTCTCCTTCAGGATCCTGTCCAGGGTATAGAAGCCCAACAACGGGAGAGTTGTCTGAAGGACTACGAGTGCCATGGATACTGTCCTGAATTTGTTGTAGAACGGAGCATAATCGAACCATAGCTTCGTAAACCACATGAAATGGCTTCCCCAGGCCAGCAGCACGGCGATTACTGTAGCTGTGAGCATCCACCATTTTTCCCTTCCCTTCACAAGAAAAAGGCCGAGAACGAAAAGGAAGACCGTGATGGCTCCCATATACATAGGACCTGCCGTGAACGGCTGCGGTCCCCAGTAAAGAGGCATCTGCTTCAAGGTTTCGCGAAGTTTCGGTTGTCCTGCCCTCTTGAGCAGCTTTCCTGTCTCCGAATCCAGATCCAGAGGACCTGCTGAGGCTCCTCCGTTGAAGTTAGGGATAAGGAGGTTCGGCATTTCCTCTATGCCATATGACCATGCAGTGGCATATTCGAGGTCGAGGCCTTTTGAGCTGTGTCCGTCGCCGCTTCCGGAGAGTTCGGAACCTCCGCGCATGGTGTATGGGGTATATTCATATGTAGGGATGAGCTTGTTTGCATTGGTCGCGATGCCGACGCATCCGATTACAAGCAGCAGCGCGGAGGCCGCAAAGAAACGCCCTAGTTTTGCACGTCCTTCCTTGCTGACACATAGACTGATGAGCAGTGCGAGGGCGTAAACGAAGATGACGATTGCAAGGTAATATGTGATCTGAACATGGTTTGCCTTGATCTGCATGCTGAGCGCAAAGGCAAAGAGGGTCGCTCCGAGAACGGTCTTCGGCAGCCACCTGTCCTTTCCGGTACCTTTCCGTGCCGAGTCAAGGGATCTCATCGCCGAACGATAGGTGAAGATCACTCCGGCAAGCACCCAAGGGAAATACGCGATTGCCTGCATCTTGGTATTATGTCCCACCTGTATTATCTGCATGTTGTATGAGCAGAAGGCTATCGCGATGGCTCCGGCAACAGCCACAATGCCGTTTATACCCATGGAAAGCATGAGCAGGAAGGCTCCGACGAGAGCAATGAACAGATAGGTTGCAGGACGTCGGCCTGTCAGCAGGAACTTGTAGATCTTCTGGGTCCAGTCTCCTTCGAAATCATCGATCGTAAGCGTTGTGGGCATGCCTCCGAACATGGCGTTGCTCCATGCCGTCGGATCGTCTGGATTTGCTTCGTTGTAGGTCATGGCCTCGTTTGCCATACCTTTCCATGAAGCGATATCGCTCTGGTTCACGATTTTACCCCCGAGCACCTGCGGCACGAAACCGTAGGAAACAATGAGGAAAAACAGGATGATTCCTGCATAGATAAGTATTTTCTTGGTCAGTTCCTTATTCATCATATTTTCTTGTTTTCAATCGTTCTGTCAAATAGTTCCGCCATCCTGCGGGTAAGTTCGCGTCGCGAGTACTGTGATATGTCTGCGTCTTCAACTGTCAGCTTTCCCTTCAGGTGGTTGTCGTGGCAAAGATCGATGAAGCGGGCGATTGACGCCTTGTCTTCCCAGTTCAGGACGAGTCCTGTCTTTGTCATGTTCAGTATCATTGACATGGCTCCGTCGCTCTGGCCGATGCCGAGCACAGGGCGCCATGATGCAAGATATTCGAAAAGTTTGCCCGGAAGTACCGCTCTGTATTCAGGTTCCTTTCTCAGGGGCAGTATAAGGAGTGAGGCTTTCCGCTGTTCCTCGACAGCCTTGGCGTGAGGCTGATAGCCCAGATCGATGAGATTGTCCTGCAGGCCTGCAGCCTTGATCGATGCGATAATCTGGTCGTCAGTCTTGCCTATAAGCTTGATTTTTAATGACTTCTTAAAGCATTCGTCCTTGATGCATTTTTCTGCAAGCACTTCCCAAAGGACAGTCGGATTGCCGTCAGCGGCGAACAGGCCGGTATGAGTTATGACGAAATCCCTGTCAGCCCCGCCTTTTGCCTCTTCGCATCTGCTGTCTGCAAAATCACATTCGTCATATCCGTTTGTGATCAGCTCTACCGATGTCTGGGTCATTGCCTGGAAGTCCTGCTGGACGAGAGGGGAGACGGCAACGACGGCATCAGCTTCGTCCAGCACTTTCTTCTCCATCTTCCGGTGCCATCTTTCGGTGGCTCTGGTCATGGACAGATGTTTGAAGTAGAATATCTTTGTCCATGGATCTCTGAAGTCTGCGATCCACGGCAGGCCGGTCAAGCGCGCGAGCTTCAGACCTATCATGTGCATTGATTGCGGAGGGCCTGTACTGACGATCAGGTCGACGGGATGCTCCTTGAGATATTTTCTCAGATACGTTACGGATGGCCTGATCCAGAGGCATCGCGGATCGGGACGGAAAAGGTTTCCGCGTATCCACATAGCCATCTTCTGAAGCGTTGACTTGTTCTGGGCGTTTACCGGGTTGACCTCGACAGCTTCCTTACTGTGTCCGGACTTCTTAAGGAAGTTCTTGTACAGTTCATAAGGCTCTGTGATTCGGGTCTTGATTATTTCCGCCTCCTTAGGAACTTCTGCTGCAAGAGTTTCGTCTACGGCAAGCTGTTCAGGGTTTTCTGGGGTATATATCACGGGCTGCCAGCCTAGTTCAGGCAGGTATTTGGCGAACTTAACCCAGCGTTGTACTCCGGACCCTCCTGTAGGAGGCCAGTAGTATGATATGATCAAAACCCTTTTCATAGTGTTCAAAACTACAAATATAGATTATTTTTCGTACTTTTGCCCAGATAACCAGATATAATTATGGCAGAGAAGAAACCGACCGAGACACCTATGATGAAGCAGTTTTTCGCCGTCAAGGCGGAACATCCGGAGGCTGTGCTGCTTTTCAGGTGCGGAGATTTCTATGAAACATACGGCGACGATGCGCTTACGGCAAGCAAGGTGCTGGGAATTGTGCTTACAAAGCGTTCCAGCGCCACCCCAGGTGCTATCCCTATGGCCGGATTTCCGTATCATTCCCTCGAGACCTATCTCCCGAGGCTTGTACGTGCAGGATACAAGGTTGCAGTATGCGACCAGCTTGAAGATCCGAAGCTTACCAAGAAGATCGTCAAGCGAGGCATTACCGAGCTTGTAACTCCCGGCGTGGCCTTCAACGAACAGCTTCTCGAACAGAAGGAGAACAATTATATAGCAGGACTGACATTCCATAAGGACAGGTGCGGAGTAGCCTTTCTGGATGTCTCGACCGGCTCTTTTCAGGTTGCAGAGGGTTCTTTGGATTATATCGGCACGCTTCTCAGTTCGTTTGCTCCCAAGGAACTTCTTGTACCGAGAGGTTATGAGAAGGGGGTACGCGAAAGGTATGGTGACAACTATTACATCTCTACACTCGATGAGTGGGCTTTCGTATACGACAATGCGGTTGAAAAACTCAAGAGACAACTCAAGGTAGACTCTTTGAAAGGCTTTGCCATTGATACATATCCTTTAGGTGTCACATCGGCTGGAGCCCTGCTTGTTTATCTGGAGCAGACGCAGCATACCGACCTTACGAATATATGTTCGATCTCGAGGATAGATGAGAATACCTTCGTATGGATGGACCGTTTCACATTCCGCAATCTGGAGATCTTCGCTTCGACTGCCGGGAAGGAGGGGACATCACTCGTCGAGGTGATGGACAAGTGCTCTTCACCGATGGGGGCACGAATGCTCCGCAACTGGCTGGCGATGCCGGTGATGGATCTTCAGGAGCTTGAGAACCGTTATTCTGTTGTCCAGCATTTCGTTGACAATCAGGATGATCTTCTCCGACTGCAGACAATGGTCGGGGATATCGGAGACCTTGAACGTATAATTTCGCGTGCTGCGGCAGGAAAGATAATGCCGCGCGAGGTGATGCAGCTGCGCAGGGGACTGTCGCAGACCGCGCCGATAATGAAGCTTTGCCTCGGCAAAGGGGTTGAGGCACTTGATGCCATGATGACGGCGCTGAGCGGATGCGAAGAACTTCTTGACGAACTCGGCAGGACGATGCATCCGGAGACTGCGGCCGCTGTCGGAAAGGGTGATGTGATCGCTGGCGGAGTCAATGCCGAGCTGGACGAACTCAGGAACATCGCCCGTAACGGAAAGGAATATCTGCTTGACATGCAGAAGCGTGAGATCGAGCGTACGGGCATTCCATCGCTTAAGATAGGGTTCAACAATGTCTTCGGTTATTATCTCGAAGTACGTAATGCGCATAAGGATATCGTTCCTCAGGAGTGGATCCGCAAGCAGACTCTCGTCAATGCCGAGCGTTATATCACAGAGGAGCTGAAGGAGTATGAACAGAAGATTCTCGGAGCCGAGGAAAGGATATACGTACTCGAGTCTCAGATCTATGCTGAACTTGTAGCAAAGATCCAGGCAAGCATATCCCTGATTCAGAAGAATTGCCGCATCCTTGCGCGTCTGGATGTGCTTTCCGGATTTGCTGCCCTCGCTGTCGAAAACAACTATTGCCGTCCACAGATGAATGACGGAAAGGCAGTTGATATTAAAGCCGGCCGCCATCCGGTGATAGAGACAATGATGCAGGCTGGCGAAGAGTTCGTGCCTAATGACATATGCATTGATAATGAAAAACAGCAGATAATAATCCTTACAGGTCCGAATATGGCCGGAAAGTCTGCTCTTTTGCGACAGACGGCACTTATTGTCCTGATGGCGCAGGTCGGGTCGTTTGTGCCTGCAACAGAGGCAAGAATAGGCTATTGCGACAAGATCTTCACACGTGTCGGAGCGTCGGATAATATTTCCCGCGGAGAATCCACCTTCATGGTCGAGATGCTTGAGACCTCGATGATCCTGCATAACCTGTCCTCCCGTTCGCTTGTGCTTCTCGACGAGATCGGACGCGGCACGTCGACATACGATGGAATGTCGATAGCTCGTGCCATCGTGGAGTATATCCACGAATATGGTGATGGGGCAAAGACTCTCTTTGCTACTCATTATCACGAACTAAACGATCTTGAGAAGATCTATGGACGCGTGAGGAACTATCATATTGCGGTAAAGGAGGTCGGCAAGAATGTCATATTCCTGCGCAAGCTCAAGGAAGGCGGAGTCGCCCACAGCTTCGGACTTCACGTAGCCCGTATGGCCGGTATGCCGAAGCAGGTGCTGGATTCAGCCGAGAAGACGCTTTCCGCTCTTGAGGGTGCGCCAAAGAAGAAGCCTCAGACTGTGAGGCCCCACAATGTCCGTGAGGGTCGCGTGGAGAGCGACGGTTCTCTTCAGCTGTCCTTCTTCCAGCTGGAAGACCCTCTGCTTTCTTCCCTGAAGGAAGACCTTGATGCAGTCGACCTCAATAACCTCACCCCTCTTCAGGCATTTGACGTCCTGCGCAGCATGAAGGAGAAAATGGGCTTGGATTAATGAAATTCTTTATACCTTTGTGAATGTTTTAAATTGAATGACTATGCTTAAGAAGATTTTTTATATCATCGCAGTGGCTGCGGTTCTTGCAGGATGCGAGAAGGAATCGGCACCAAAGGTGTCCAAAGTTGTGAAAAGGATGGAGTGTCTCCAGGGCGGAAAGGCGATATGCAGCAAGACATATGCATATGATGGGGCGTCAAAGCTGACGGAAGTCAAGGTTTCATATAGCGGAGGCAGCAATATGACATTGAGCTTCCTTTATGCTGATGAGTCGGTGACGATCCTGAACGGGGGAGAGTCTTATATTCTCAGCCTCGACCATACAGGCAAACCGGAGAAGATCATTTCAAACGAGGGCATAAGGACATGTACATATGGCCTGAACGGTTATCTTGAAAAGTTCAGCGTCGAGACAGGTACCGGCAAGTACGAACTTACGGCTACCAATCAGAACGGCAACTTCGTGATGATTTCCGATCTTGACGGCTCTCCTTTGAAGATCGAGTATACGCAGTATGAGAATGATTACAGCATCGATCTGAACAGCGTCGTTCCTATCGAGAATATGTTTACATGCCTCAACTCTCTTAAGGTCAATGGTATGCACAGCGCAAACCTTGTCAAAAGCATAACGACGGCAGACGCATCTTATTATTTCACATACAACTTTGACGCAAAGAACAGGGTTACGGATATGGTAGTTATGTCGACAGCCTCTACCACCTCGCTTACTGAACATTACAGATTCACATATTAGTAAACACTAAAACACTTATAATCATGAAATTACCTTTTGCAGAATCTTGGAAGATCAAGATGGTGGAGCCTCTTCGCATGAGTACGCGCGAGGAGCGCGAGCAGTGGATCAAGGAAGCGGACTACAACCTTTTCCAGCTCAAATCAGACCAGGTTTACATCGACTGTCTTACAGACTCTGGTACAGGCGCGATGAGCGACCGCCAGTGGGCAGCCATGATGATGGGCGACGAGAGCTATGCAGGCTCGGCATCATTCTTCCAGCTTAAGGATACTATCACCAAGATCACAGGCTTCGAGTATGTAATTCCTACTCACCAGGGCCGTGCGGCAGAGAACGTGCTTTTCAGCCACCTCGTGAAGGCTGATGCCATCGTTCCGGGAAACTCACACTTCGACACAACAAAGGGCCACATCGAGAGCCGCAAGGCGTTCGCGGTAGACTGCACGGTCGACGAGGCAAAGGACACTCAGCTCGAGGTTCCTTTCAAGGGTAACGTCGACCCAAAGAAGCTTGAGAAGGTGCTTGCAGAAAAGGCAGAGCTTGTTCCTTTCATCATCGTTACTATTACCAACAATACAGCCGGAGGACAGCCTGTATCAATGCAGAATCTTCGCGAGGTTCGCGCAATCGCTGACAAGTATGGAAAGCGCGTGATCTTTGACTCTGCACGTTTCGTTGAGAATGCATACTTCATCCGCACTCGTGAGGAAGGATATGCTGACAAGAGCATCAAGGAGATCTGCAAGGAGATGTTCTCATATGCAGACGGTATGACAATGTCATCAAAGAAGGACGGTCTCGTGAACATGGGTGGTTTCATCGCTACACGTCACGAGGACTGGTATGAGGGAGCAAAGAAGTACTGTATTCCATTTGAGGGATTCCTTACATACGGCGGTATGAACGGCCGTGACATGGCGGCACTTGCAGTAGGCCTTGACGAGAACACAGAACTCGAGACTATCGAGACACGTATCCGTCAGGTGCAGTATCTCGCAGCCAAGCTTGACGAGTATGGCATTCCTTACCAGCGTCCTGTCGGCGGTCACGCAATCTTCGTTGACGCAGACCGCGTTCTTGATCAGGTTCCTAAGGAAGAATTCCCTGCACAGACTCTTGCAATCGAACTTTACATCGAGGCAGGCGTGCGTGGATGTGAGATCGGATATATCCTCGCTGACCGTGATCCTGTGACTCGTGAGAACCGTTTCGGAGGTCTTGACCTTCTCCGTCTCTGCATCGCCCGCCGTGTCTACACAAACAACCACATGGACGTTATCGCAGCAGCTCTCAAGAACGTATATGACCGTCGTCACGAGATCACACGCGGTGTGAAGATCGTATGGGAGACAGAGCTCATGCGCCACTTCACAGTGAAGCTCGAAAGACT
>JAGBCS010000005.1 GCA_017937885.1 Bacteroidales bacterium | reverse complement strand
CGGCGCTTCGCCTGAATCCATGATGGTCGATGCCGGCAGTTATACGATCTTTGTGCGTTCTTGCGAATTCGAGAAGCCGGCATTCTCATCTCCGCAGTATGGTGATGAGCAGGTTGTCGTCGTGCCTTCCGGGGGAGTAGCGGATGTGAAGCTGACATGCGTCCAGCTGAATGCCGGTATCTATCTGAAGATTGACAGCAGTTTCCTGACCGGATGTCCTGACGGAGTGCTTTTCCTCAAGTCTTCCAAAGGGAAGCTGATGTATGGATACTCGGAGAAAAGGACAGCGTACTTCCACCCTGGCAGCGTATCGCTTGTGCTGAATGAGGGCGGTGTGGACAAAGTCCTGATGACCAGGAGTCTCAATGCTCAGGAAATGCTCGGAATCAATGTCAGTGCAGCATCTTCGGGTGCGTCATCTCCAGCGAAGGAGAGCATATCCGTTGCCGTGGATACTTCACGTGTCTGGATGACGGAAGATTATGTTATAGGCGGCACATCTGATAAAGGTGATGATTTCACGGATGCCTTGACTGTATCCCAGGCTTTGGCTTCTGTCGGAGAAGAGGATATATGGGTGTGCGGATACGTAGTCGGAGGCGACCTGTCGTCCTCATCCGCGTCGTTTGAAAAGCCTTTTTCTTCGAAGACAAATATCCTGATCGGTCCTAGATCCTCTACTAAGGATAAGGATGTATGTCTTTCGGTCCAGCTTGCTGCAGGGGACCTGAGAGACGATCTCAATCTGGTCGACAATCCTTCAATGCTGGGAAGAAAAGTCTACTTGAAGGGAGATATTGTCGAAGCATATTACGGAATACCTGGAATAAAGAATATTACTGATTATGAGGTGCAGTGATCTGGTTGTACGTGCCTATGCGGCATTATCCGTCGCTGCGATGATGTGCGGATGCATGGTTCCCGAGGTGGAGACTGTCAAGGCGTCGGAAAAAGGGAAAGTTCTGGTGGAATTCTCTGCATCGCTTTCCGGCATGGAGGCAGATGTGAAGAGCATACTTCCGGAAGAGACTATCGAGTCAAAGATGTCTCAGGTCACGATAGCTTCATATGATGCCAAGGGACGTCTGCTTGACCGTCATTATTATGAGGGCGATCTCTCGGATATGAAACTGTATGTGAATGCAGAGGGCAGGAACGGAATCTATGCTGTGGTCAATATGGGCGACATGAGGACTTCCTTCCCGCATGATGAGGCCGGACTTGAGGAGATGGAATGGAAACTGACAGGGTACGACGATGTCCTGGAGGACGGTATGCCTATGTGTGGAAAGATAGATGACTACAGATATGTGTCAGGAGGTAAGGTGAACGTGGTTGTAGAAAGATTGTTCGCCAAACTGAGGATAAGGGTGCTCCACAAGAACATCAAGGAATCGACATCGGGAATATACGCAGCTAACATGAGGAACAGGAGTCTGTATATAAGACAGGCGAACGCCAGGATCGTGCCGTTTGCAGAAGGAGGGTCCAGGGCAGAACATGCAGGAGATGTCCTCGAAGAGTCTGATTATAATCCGGATATGGACGACAGAAATGCATATGAGGGACATCTCGATGCAAGTCAACTGGGGCCTGGACCGGGCTTCTTCCAGGATACGACTCTTGTATTCTATGTCCCAGAGAATGTGCAGGGTGTGCTTCTTCCTGACAACGATGATCCTTCCGGCAAAGTGTATGAAAGTATAATGAATGTGAACGGTGCCACATATTCTGATATCTGTACTTATGTGGAATTCAATGCCTATAGAGTAGGAAGCATAGGATATTCCGGAAGTCTTGTATATAAGTTCTTCCTCGGAGAAGACAGCACCAGGGATTTCAGCATAAGGAGGAACAACATTTATGATATAACGCTGGATCTTACGGAGCAGGGAATCTTTCTGGACAGTTGGAAGGTGACCAAAGGTAGTGACTGGAGGGATACCAGAAGTCTGTGTTTCCTTGAAGAACCTTATGTCGCGTATATCGGTGAGACAGAGGACATAGTCGTCCATTATAACAGGTATACTGCAAGCGGAACGTCGTCCCATTTTCCAGACGAGTGGTACATAAGCTATGACGAAGAACTGATGAGCGACCTGGGTCTGGAACTGAATGAGGACAAATCCTCTCTGACGGCTGATGCGTCTGGAATCAGAAACTACAGATTGAAACTGACTGCAATGGATGATGCTGTCGAAGGAGAGACCATCCCTATTTCGATATACTCTTGGGACGGATCGATCGCTGATCACAGCGTGATCAATATCGCACGTCTGGGTAAGATGCAGGCTGCATGGAGTTATAAGCCATCCTATGTGTCACAGTATGGACTGTTGGAGATAACGGGTGTGCCTTCAGATCGTATGCCACTGAAAGTCAGCGTTTCAGATCAAAGTATCGTCAGCTGTACGGCAGTGGATGATGATACGTTCAGGGTGGTCGCCAGAGGTGTTGGAGATACTGTGATAGAGATATCCAACTCGAACGGGACTCAGTCTGTCTCTGTGCCGCTGACAGTGACTGCTCCGAATCTCTGGGTCAATTCGCCTAAGCCTAGAGTCAGTCCGGACGGAACTCCGACCACGCTGGAATATTATTACAGGACTCCGGCGGGAGATCCTCTTGACAATGTGGATACGGATACTTATTATGAACTCCTTACACCGGAAATAATTGATAACGGATACTTCGCTCTGGAAGGCGAAGGGGACGAACTCAGCCTGTATATAGCAAAGCTGTATGTTGATGGCGTCGTGCTTGATATAAATACTACTCCGGCTTTGTATTTCCGTGGCAGAGGCTGTCCGGAAGCTAAGTCACTCGGATACTTCATCGGCATCCAGAGCCCTTTCTCAAATCTGAAAGCGGACAAGCATTTCGGATTTGTCGATGACTATTCGCTCATAGGACGTTCTGATACCGATCTGGTCATACGCAATCTGTTCCAGGGCGAAATCGATGACGGCAAGGGATATTTCTTCGAATTCCCTGAACTTTATGCTTCTGCTGACTGCATGGAGTTAGAGCTTGTGCCACTATGGACTTCTGGATTCAGTTCTTCGGATAACGGGGTCTTCTCTCTGAAGTATGAACCGTCTACCAACCTGTCGCTTACAGGCATAGGTATGAGCGTCACCCAGAATGATGTGTCAGGCTCGACCTCCCATAGTGTCGGAAGGCATGAAGTATGGGCTTATGTCAGGAACAGGCATTCGGGCGAACGTATGGGAAGAGTGGCCGGAACCTTGGATGTGTATGTGCACACAGTTGTAGGTACCAGGACAAAGTTCGCATCTGTCAGCGGAAACCATGCTCCAACCGGTGGAAAGACCTTTGCCCAACTTTATAATGAGATTGCCGGGAAAACCGTCTTCTCATCCGATGACAAACTGATAACCTATATGGATGTTTCCGCTGAGTATCTGACAGATGTGAGCGGAGTGTGGCTGCTGAACAGGTTGAAGACACTGGTGAATGGAAGCCAGAATCAGTATGAAGCTTTGAGCATGCTGGTACCTACTGTGGAGCATGGAGAAATCGATAGTTCCAAAGGCTTGCTGTATTCGGTAGACGGGTCGGGAGGTGAAATCGTGATCATCGGAGGCGAGACTACGGGCCCTAGAAAAGGTATCGGTACGGTACTCTACAGAATGCTGAGGACTACTCAGACGACCTCTGCTCCGACCTCTGACCAGCTTGATCTGTGGTTCCTCGGATATGACAAGAGCAAGGATGTTGTATATGAGTCATATTCACCATGTTATCAGGTACATGACCTGAATGTGGATTCCGATCCGAAATACAATGTCGTGAGAAGACAGGAACCGTTCTATTATTCTCCGACCAGCCTGTCGGAATACAGGGATGAGGAAGAACGTGGATATCATGTTATACATTTCATCGAAGATAAGGCGCCTCTGACATATGGATGGCTTGATCTTCTTTAAAAATCTGCTTTGTTTCAACTATACGTAAATCATTGTGTGAGGGATGGCGGCCGTGAGGGTCCCCATCCCTTATCTTTGATAAGAAAATGTTGAAGTGACTGTCCGGTACGTTGTTTTAAACTCGAAAAAGTATATCTTTGCAGGTTGGAATAATCTATACATAACATAACGGATGAAAAAATATTTGAAACTGATTGTGACAACTCTGTTGTCGGCCGTAACAGGCTTTGCGCTGTATGCGCAGACCCCTGTGAAAGTCTCAGGTGTAGTGACATCTGCAGATGACGGCCTGCCGATGATCGGTGTGGCTGTGATGGCCGGCCCCGGAATCGGAGTCACGACATCTCTGGACGGTGATTACGTCATAGAGGTGACTCCCGGCACCGAACTCGTCTTCTCGAGTATCGGATTCAATGAGGAAAGGGTTGTCGTACCTCAGGTGGCATCGTTCACTCACAATGTCGTGATGCAGCCTGAGACCATGACGATAGACGATGTCGTCGTTATTGCATATGGTGTCCGCAAGAAGGGAACTGTTGCCGGCTCTGTATCAACCGTCAAGTCAGAGAAACTGGAGAATACGGCATCCGCTGCTTTCGACCAGGCTCTGCAGGGACAGGTGGCAGGCCTTACCGTCCTGTCCAGCACGGGTGAGCCAAGTGCTTCGGCTACAATGACGATACGTGGAACGAACTCCATCAATTCGGGAACCGCACCTCTGTATATTCTTGACGGCGTTGCCATTTCCGCTTCAGACTTCAATACGATCAATCCTGCGGACATCGAGAGCATGTCAGTCCTGAAGGATGCGTCTTCGACCTCGATCTACGGAGCACGTGCAGCGAATGGTGTGATTGTCATCACGACAAAGAGGGGACGTAACATCGACCGCCCGAACATCAATTACCGTATGCAGATGGGAGTGTCATCGATAGCTCATGGAAACTGGGACCTCATGAACACGCAGGAGAGAATCCAGTATGAGAAGGAGACGGGAATGACGGACGGACAGAATTATGAACTGCTGTCAAAGACGGATGTCAACTGGATGGAGGCTGTCTTCAACAACAAGGCCATGCTTCAGAGCCACGAACTTGCTGTTTCCGGAGCGACCGATCAGACAAATTACTATTTCTCAGGGGGATACTACAACCAGGACGGTATTGCGCCAGGTTCTCAGTTCGAGCGTTATTCGATGAGGTTCAATTTCGAGCAGCAGATGTGCGACTGGCTGAAGATGGGCACGAATACAATGTTCAATGTGCAGAACATCCGTCAGGCGGACGAAGGAGCCTATACCCTTGTGACTCCGATTTCCGCAGCACGCTTCATGCTTCCATACTGGAATCCATACAAGGCTGATGGCTCGCTGGCCTCTATCGATGACGGTTCGTGGACAGGCCAGGGACAGAATCCTCTGGAGTGGCTTGAAAACAATCCGGTGGCATACAAGAAGTACAAGGTGTTTTCTACGGTCTTTGCTGACCTGACCTTGTATCGCAACCTCGTGTTCCGTACCCAGTTCTCGGCCGACTTCTCTCATACGACAGGCTTCAGCCAGTCTTTCCCGAGCTATCTGCCTAATCAGGGAGAAGGATCTGCGGCAAGAAGCTCAAGCGACGGTCTCAACCTTCAGTGGGGAAACACTTTGACTTATCGCTTTGATATAGACAATATTCACGATTTCAACTTTCTGCTCGGTCATGAGTGGCAGGATTACCACAGTGAAGGTTTCAGCGTGAGCACAGCCGGTCAGACAAACGACAAACTGACAGATATTTCTACAGCAACCAGAGCGACTTCGTGGGGAAGCACCTCGACGTCCGACTACTCGCGTGTTTCGTTCTTCGGTCGCGGTGAATACAATTATTCGAACAGGTATTACCTTGAGGGAGCGCTTCGTACGGACGGATCGTCACGCTTCGGAAGGAACAACCGCTGGGGACTTTTCGGTTCTGTCGGAATGATGTGGAACCTGCGTAACGAGGACTTCATGAAAGGAAAGGCCGACTGGCTGAATATGGCTCAGGTCTCTTTCAGTTCCGGAACCGCAGGCAACTCTGAAATCCCTAATTATGAGCATCTTGCCCTTATCGGAGGAGGATATGATTATGTCGGCGATTCGGGAGTCGCTCCGGTGCAGCCGGGCAACGAGGACCTGACGTGGGAGAGCACATGGACGACGAATCTCGGCTTCCATCTCGGCTTCTTCAGCAGGTTTAACGTGGATCTCGAGTTCTACAACAAGAAGACTACAGATATGCTGATGTCTGTTCCCAAGTCATACGCCGAGTCAAACGGATACGGCTATGTGTGGGACAATGTCGGTGCGATGGTGAACAGGGGAGTGGAACTGAATGTGAATGCCACAGTCTTGGCATACAGGGACTTCCGATGGGAAGTGAATGCCAATGTAGGCTACAACCACAACAGGATAGTGGAACTTTACAACGGAGTTGATGAGTATGAGACGGCAAATACAAGTACCAAGCTTGTTGTCGGTCATCCTCTCGGCGAGTTCTATGTAAACCGCTATGCCGGTGTAAATCCTGCTAATGGAGATGCGCTCTGGTATGATGCGGAAGGAAACATCACTAACGAACTCCGAGACGAGGACAAGGTGCTTGTCGGAAAGTCTTACTTTGCTCCATGGCAGGGAGGTTTTGGAACGACACTTTCTTGGCTCGGCCTCAGCCTTAGCGCCCAGTTCAGCTGGGTAGGCGACCGGTGGATGATAAACAATGACCGTTATTTCGATGAGTCGAACGGACGTTTTGCGACATACAACCAGTCACGCCGCCTGCTGAACCGATGGAAGCAGCCAGGTGATGTGACAGATATTCCTCGTCACGGCGTGTATACTCAGTTTGACAGCCGTCTTCTCGAGGACGCATCCTTCCTTCGTCTGAAGAATCTCATGCTTGCGTATGCTCTTCCTCAGGATCTCATGAAGAAGACAGGATTCATCAGAGGAGTCAGAATGTATGTCCAGGGCCAGAATCTGCTGACATTCACCAACTTCTCCGGCCTCGATCCGGAAGGAACTACCAATGTCTATGCTGCTCAGTATCCTATGTCACGCCAGTTTACCTTCGGTCTGGATATCATGTTCTAAAGATTACGGAAAATGATGAAGAATATATATAACATAATCTTGAAGGCGGCAGTCGTGCTGACGGCGGTCTTCTGTCTTACCTCGTGTCTGGAGAAGAATCCTGGCGATTTCATCCTGGAAGATGAGGGAATGATGACATTCGAGGATGCGGAGCAGACCGTGACCGGCATCTATGCCGCATATATGAGCAGCGGCCTTTACAGCGGCTACCTTACGCTTGTACCTGATATCCAGTCCGATCTGGTGTATGCCGTTCAGGGAAATTCCAATACCTATGGCAATATATGGCAGTGGGACATACTTTCCACCAACGCTGAGATAGAAGCCGTCTATGCCTCTCTCTACAGAGTTATCGGACGATGCAACTTCTATCTTGACCAGGTGGAAAAGCTTCGCGACAGTCTTACGGACGGTGATATGATACAGATCCTTGACTATTATACCGGAGAGGTTTATTGTGCGAGGGCACTTGCATATTCCGAACTGATCAAATGTTTCTGCAAGGCTTATGATCCGGCGACAGCTGAAAGCGAACTTGGTGTCGTGCTCCGTTCGAGCTATTTCAAGGAAGAGCCTGTCACAAGGGCATCTTTGAAGGAATCATATGAATTTGTCCTTGCAGATCTTGCGAAGGCCGAGGAACTTCTTGACAGTGAGAACGACTATTTCGATGCGCCATATTTCACTCATGCATCCGCTCATGCCATTCATGCCAGAACGGCCCTGTACATGCAGGACTGGGATGCTGCGATAGAACACTCAACCGTACTGATAGAGTCGGATGCATTTACTCTGGCCACCGCAAGGGCATACGTGACATCGTCACAGACCTTTCTTGATTACCTGTGGACGAATGACACTTCGTATGAGAACATATGGAGAATAGGCTATACCCCGACTTCTTATGGAGCTCCTCAGGGACAGGTCTTCCTGAACTTCAACAATGATTTCACATACTACTATCCGGACTATGTTCCGGCTCAGTGGGTGCTTGACCTGTATGGCTCCGGGGACGGAAGATATAATGCATATTTTGCCAATCTCCCGACAGGTTATTCTCATGGGCTGACATGGCCTCTGCTTGTCAAATATTATGGCAATGCGGAACTTATGTCATATCTTATATATCATGTGAACATGCCGAAGCCTCTTCGTCTTGCGGAACAGTATCTTATCCGCGCAGAGGCTTACTGCAGGAAGGGTCAGTACAATGCCGGCTCGGCTGACCTTACGGCACTTCGCCAGACAAGATATACAAACGGAGGAAATATCAGTGTGACAGAATCAAACTGGCTTGAAACAATCTCGGACGAGCGTGTCCGCGAACTTTATATGGAGGGCTTCCGTCTCCATGATCTCAAGCGCTGGGGAAAGGGTTTCGAGCGCACACCTCAGTCCCAGAGCCAGGCGGAAGGCAGCTCACTTGCCGTGGCGGCCGGCGATCCATTGTTTGTCTGGCCGATACCGAAGCATGAACTCGAGGCTCCGGGCTCGCAGATCCAGCCTAATGAAAGCAACAGATAAAGACAATGATATATGAAGCAGATTTTGAAATATATAGCACTTCCTCTTGTGGCTGTCCTGTCATTAGGCAGCTGCCATGAGAGTTATGTGACATATTCCGATGCCGAATATGTCATGTTTGCCGACACTCTTGCAACCTATCCGGTGCAGCAGGATGTCGAGTATTTCAGCATACCGGTCGTGTCGACGGTGACTCGCGATTATGACCGTACCTTTGGTGTGGAGATCATCGACAAAGGCAGTGATGCCATCGAGAACGTCCACTACCGCCTTCAGTCAAACACGATCACAATCAAGGCCGGAGAGACCCGTGCTGATGTGCTCGTGCATGGCTGTTATGACAATATTGGAGATACAGATGCTCTTGGATTCAGGCTCCAGCTCGTGATGAATGATGCTCTCGAGATGCCTTTGTACGGAAAGCAGACAAAGGCCGTGCTTATGAAGAGCTGCCCGTTCGACATCAACGACTTCACGGGATACTGCGTACTTACTTCCATGTTCCTGTACGATTACAGCATTACAGGTTCGTACCAGAGGCTGATACGCACTGAAAAGCATCCAGTCGAGGAGAACATGATAATCTGTCATGACTGGATCAATGACGGCTATGATGTGACAATGACCTTCCATCCGGAAGACCCTATGAAGCCTTTCGTGACGATGGAAGAAGGACAGGTCGCAAGTGATGAGGCTTCATTTTTCGGCACGGCTCACGGAGATGATAAGATTCTTGTTACAGACAGTTTCTATTACGACTCCATATTCTATCCTTGCGGCAGCTATCTGTACGTATGGACAGAGATGTATGTCGAGAATCTCGGACAGAGCGTAGGAACGGTCGGACACTTCTACAATATCATGGAGTGGATCAGCGACGAGGAGGCCGAGCGCCTTAAAATAGAGGAAGGTATGTAAAACGACTAAATACGGATAAATATGAAAACAATGGATATAATAAGATCTTTCGCAGCCCTGATGGTGGGTTGCGCAGTATTGGCAGCATGCTCAAAGCCTGAACCTGATCCGGAACCGGACCAGAAGGTCACCCCGGTATTCCCGACTGCAGTTGAGAACAGTAATGTCGCTCCGGGATCTACACTTTCACTGACCTTTACTCCAAACATGGATTGGGAACTTTCTGTTCCGACGGACAATCTCCAATGGTTCTGGCTTCTTGACTCAGGCATGAAGTCAGACAAGGTGAAGGGAACTGCTTCCGAGTCGGCTGTTACAGTCAGCATCGGTGTATCGGAAACCGAGGAATTCGACAAGAACCGTTCATGCGAGGTCACTCTCACGATGGGTGGGGAGTCAAAGGTGATAGCCAAGTATATGCGTCCGGCGAAGTCAAGGACTCTTACGGCATATGCTGCAAAGGTCGCAGACGGCGCTCTGGTATATGCGGAAGATGGCTCAGGAATCGTCTATGAAACAGTTGAACTTCAGTCAATTGACCTGATGTGGTCGGATATGGAGGACGGCTTTGCGCTTCCTGTAAAGGTTGAATCTAATTTTGAATGGACTGCAGAGTTCCCTGTTTGGGCTCGTGCAGACATCCCTGAGGTGAAGACAGGTGTCGTAAACTTCAATGTGTACAGCGTACCGTCCGAACTCCCTCTTGATAATGAGACCGGAAATGTTGTCTTCAAATCAGCTACAGAGACTGTGAAGGAGTATGGCATCAGCATCCCTGGGTGCAAAGACAGGTTCTCATACTCGTTCAATGGCTATTCTTCAGTGGAATATGATTATGCAGGCTACTACAAGGGTAACGATACATATTCGAACGAGGCGATTCTGGGCTGGATATATGGCCCTTCCGCTTCTAGAGTTGCTGTTGCAGAGGTGGTTGACGGCAAGTATAAGATGGTCGATACTCCATCATGGATTAACCTGGAGGTCGATGTGTGGGACAATACGTCTGGAGCACCTGTCCTTCAGACTAGAGGCCTTTCTGTCTCAGTGACCATCAATGACGGTGCGGAGCGTAAGGCAGCCGTCTTCTTCCTTCCGGCCACGTTCGGTGATGACTGCTCGAAACTCTTCACTTCGGATATGACAGGTCTCAGTGATGAGTTCAGAAGATATGCTGTAGCTATTACCCAGGCAGCCCTTCCGGACAACTATCTTACTCCGGATGAAAGCATGGAAGTGATGGAAGCTGCAGGTGTGACCTTCGGAAAGTCTTCTGATTCAAGCCTTCTTACAGCCTTTGGAAATGCTCCGTATGCATACGAACTTTCTTACACCAAGTCATATTCACGTGAGAAGGCATATATGCGCCTGACCACTCCTTTCGCTTCATATTCTGTTTACGGATCTGACAAGAAGGAGGTTACAGGAGATGCACTGGAGTCATTCTGGCTTGGCTTTACCCTTCTGAGCGGTGACAACTACGGCGTGATCGATATGATTGAAGATAACATCAGTGGTGAAAAGGCTGAAGGATACATCGTCTTCAAGGATTCGAAGGGACAGAATCTTGCTGTGGTTCATTGTACTTATGTCAAGGAGAAGAAAGAGGTCGTCGATGTGACTGTTGATGCAAGTGATGACTTTGTCGACAAGGATGCTGCGGCTGCTGCAGGTGCCACTCTTGTTGAAGTGACTGCCGGACCTACATATGAAGCATACAAGGAAAACCAGTGCCCTGTCAAGATATTGAAATATACCCGAACTGATACAGCTCTGGAGATTAAAGTGCCTGAAATGTCAATGAGGTTCACAGTCAATCCATGGAGCAAGGTAAGGGCCGTGTCTGTTGATGGAAAATACAGTGACGAAGGCGGAGAACTGCTTGAGTGGGATGACGCTGTGAATTCGTACGTGGGTACTTTTGACGGAACCGTCGATATAGCTATGGCCTTCCTTGATGGTGCATCATCCGGTTCTGAGACAGCGAATGTGCTGTTCTACGACAAGAATAATAAGGTGGTCTTAACTCTTATATGTGTTCTTGATGTCGAATAATAAAAATATAATTCGGTTTTATATATGAGATTGAAATTGATAGGGATTGTCCGATGCCTTCTTATGGCCATCGCTCTGACTCTTGCCGGTTGCGCTGACATTCAGGAGCTTGACTATAGGGAAGATGCATATGGATATGTTCAGTTCAAGCTTTACAAAGCTGCATCATATGATGCTACCAAGGCCGTTGTGACGCAGTTGGATTATCTGAAGGATGTATCCAAGATCAAGGTTACCTTGAGATATGGAGAAAACATAATGTCACAGACGCTTGTGCTGAATTCGTCCGACGATAAGGCGGCTGAATTCGGTCTGAGAAGCGACAAACTGAAGCTTCTGGCAGGAAACTATCAGGTCGTGATGTTTTCCCTTTACGACAAGGTTGATGAACTGGTGTATGAAGGCACGCCAGCATCGGAACAGTCTGCTTTTGAAGTCATTCCGGGAGGCCTTCAGATACATGACCTTCTCGCGGATGTTGTTGAGAGAGGAAGCGTCAGGTTCTCTCTTGTCAAGGACATGTCCGGGTTCGCTCAGACTAAGGCGGACAATGAATATACTTTTGACGTCATCAATACCGTGACTATTGGTGTCAGGTCTGATGCAGGTGTGCTCACTACTTTTGAGAAGCTCCCGGCCGATTTCTCCATCCATTTCACTGATGACGGAGTGGAGGACGGATATCAGACTTCTTCGTTTGTATGTGATACACTCCTTTCCTTGAGGGCAGGCAAGTACAACTTGGAGTCCTATATGGTATACGACGAGAGGAATTATCTTCTTGAGGTCAACTCGAGGCTGAATGTTCCGTTTACTATATATGACAACAATACGACTGAGGTGGAGGTGCCGGTGAAACTGGATCAGACGGACGAGTATATAAAGGACTATTATGCTCTTTATGAAATCTGGAAGGCCCTGCATGGAGAGGAGTGGTACTATGTCGGAGAAAACTATCCTCGCGGAACAAACTGGAACTTCAACAAGGATCCCGATCTCTGGGGAGACCAGCCGGGAGTATCGCTGCATGCAAACGGCCGAGTGGCTCTTCTGAATATAAGTGACTTCGGCTTCTATGGAGACATGCCTGCGGCCTTAGGCCAGCTTACCGAGATGGTCGAGCTGTATCTAGGCTCGCACAATGACATAAATCTGGTGACGTATGATCCTACAGCGGCTGTAGGTAAAGGAACAGCACGCAGGATGGAAAGACATAGGGAGTACCTGAACCGGATGCATCCGGTAACACAGATGTCCGAGCCGATTGCGCGTGCATATGCCGAGCATGGCAAGACTATTCCGGAAACTTCTCTGTATGAGAATCTTTCAGAAACCGATATCATTGACAGGAAAACAGGCGGCATGAGGATCAGGCCGATGGATATGATCTCAGGCCAGATCAACAATGGTCTTAAGAGCCTGCCGGATGAGATTGGAAACCTGACCAAGCTGGTGCAGCTTTTCATTGCGAACAGTGAGATAGAAACGCTTCCTGAATCATTGGCAAACCTTACTTCATGTACTGATGTAGAGGTATATAACTGCCCTAAGATGACTCAGTTCCCGATGGCTCTTGCAATGATGCCGGAGCTTATATCCCTTAATATAGGAAATAACAGACAGTGGAGTGCTGAAGAGATTCTCAAGGGATTCAAGGCAGTGGCTACCGGACCATCGAAGGAGAAAATCCAGATTATGTATATGAACAGCAATAACCTTGAGGTCGTGCCTGCCGAGATCAGGAACATGAAGAAGCTCGGTATGATGGATTTCTCATCGAACAGGATCCATACGATCGAGGAAGCATGGGGCAATGACATCAAGCCGGTTCAGATATATCTTGACAACAACCAGCTCTCATCTTTCCCTGTGGATGAAAAGGGTGTGTTCTGTTATATGGAGGATGCCGAGACATTCTCAGTCAGGAACAACAATTTCACGGAGTTCCCGGACATATTCGATGCAGGCTCGCTCTATGCCGTGGTTTCCATTGACTTCTCATACAACCATATCAGTCGTTTTCAGAACGGAAAGGACTTCAAGGGAGTATATGTCGAGACCCTTACAATAGCCAACAATCCTGAGCTGACAGTCTATCCTATAGAACTCAAGACATCAGACTCGAAGATCATGAACATCAACTTCAGAGGATGTAACCTCAAGGAGTTCCCGAAAGACTGCTTTACTTATCCTAATGCCGTGTTCCTTCAATCGTTTGACTTTTCATATAATGACCTGAAGGACCTGCCTGGCGATATGCATGCCGGCAATATGCCGTATTTGTATGGCGTCGAACTGTCATATAACCAGTTCTCAAATTTCCCTTGGGAACCGCTCGACAGTCAGTATCTTACAGTCTATGCGATCAGAGGACAGCGTGATGAGAACGGCGAGAGATGTCTTTCCGAGTGGCCTGTGGGACTATACAATCACAGAGGTCTCCGAGGCTTCTACATCGGTTCGAACAATCTTGGAAAGATCGAGGATACTATATCTACTCTCATCTATTACCTGGATATCAGCGACAATCCTGAGATCATATTCGATGCCACAGACATCTGCTACGCATATCAGGTCGGAGCCTATTATCTGATATACGACAAGACTCAGGATATCAGAAATTGTGACTACATGATGAATTAATTGAACAGGAGGAGATAAGATATGAAGAAATACATGATGATATTGGCAGCGGCTGCTGCTCTTGTTTCCGCCTGTGGACCGGATGAGGCAAAGGTTTCGTTCGGAGTCATTACCGGATCTGAGGACGGATCGGTCGGAATCGGTCCGGCCGGTGGTGTGAAGACTGTTACGGTGACTTCGCCGGGAGACTGGGTGGTCATGACAGAAGAACCATGGATATCGGTATCGCCGGCCAATGGACGCGGAACTGCCGAGTGTAAGGTCAGTGTGGATTCGACCCTTTTAAGCAGCTCCAGAAGTGGCGCAGTGCGAATTCAGAGTCTGTCATCGTCAGATGAAAGACAGGATTTTACCATTGTGCAGGAAGGATTCCCATATCAGATATCTCTTGAGGAGACATCGGTAGATGTGGCGGATTATGCTGAATACGAATCAAGGTTTTTCGAGGTCGAGATCATTTCTAATGTGGATTATGACGTCGTGCTTCCAGGCGGAGCTGAGAACTGGCTTTCATATAAGAAGTCGGACCTTACTCTGGACAGGGGAGCCAGACCTCGCCGTTCGACGGTACGCTTTGACTGGAAGGTGAATTCACGTGCGCAGGAAAGGATTGCCGAAGTGACATTCCAGCCTAAGGAGATGGTCGAGATGGGACGCCAGGATGGTCTGAAGGTAGTGCAGAAGGCTGCACTTCCTATACCGGAGAACACACCTGAAGGCGATTCTCTTGCACTTCTGGCAGTGAGCCGTGCCCTCGGAGGATTCATCGAGTTCGATACGTCTGAGAAGATGGAACATTGGAATAACGTCGCAATATGGAAGGATGGCCCGAATAAGGGACGTGTAAGATATGTGCAGTTCTTTATGTTCAACACAAAGGAGCCCCTTCCTTATGAGGTTCAGTATCTTACTGCAGCAGAGGAGATTGCGTTCTATTCCAATGCCAATCAGTTCCTCAAGAGTCTTGATACCGGTGAGTATATTACAAAGCTTACTCAGCTCAAGCGTCTCACTATAGGTGCCTATGGGCTGGTCAGCCTTCATCCTGATTTTGTGAATCTCAAGAATCTCGAGTATCTGGATTTAAGTTCCAACTGCTTTCAGGAGATTCCTGATATCCTGACGCCGGAGAACTTCCCGAAGCTTCATTCCCTGATTCTCAATGCAAATCAGCGTAATTCGATCTATGATCTGAGCAATGATACCAGAGAGAATGTCGGAGGCTTCATTGACGAACCCGAATTTCCTACAAGACTTCTCAAGTGGTCTGCTCTTGATACGATTCGACTTTCCGTGAACTATCTTCAGGGACAGTTGCCTGATCTTGAAGATGAACCGGGTATTCCAAGATGGACATCTGAAGAAGTGCATGCGACGGATACTCTTCCGGACATTCTGATCGGACTGCCGAAGGTGCTTCCTAACACGAACTTCTTCGCTATCAACTTCAACAGGTTGACCGGAAAGCTTCCTGACTGGCTCCTATATCATCCTAAGCTTGACATGTGGTTGCCTTATTCACTCATCTTCTCGCAGGAAGGAAAGACCAGAGACGGCGTCAATGCCGGTTTCTCTAATGAACCGACCAGCTTGGACTATTATTACGAGCATTACGTCAACAAGAAGTATAACCCTAACAAAACACAGGAATAGACATGATGGTTAGAAAGACATTATATATAGTGGCGCTGGTTCTGCTGGCAGGACTGGCAGCCTGTTCTGTGGATGCCCCTAGGTCAAATGATGGGAAACCGGATGATGTGGCAATTCCACAGATGTCGGCTGATGCCGTTCCCGGACAGCTTCTTGTTCGCTTCGATGCCCGCGTGAGCGAGATCCTTGACAAGGCCGGTCTTACCAAGAGCGGCCCTGCAACGCCGATGACGCGCAGCGGTGTCCTGAGTGTTGACGAAATCCTGGATCTTGTTGACGGCTATCATATCGAGAGAGTGTTCCCTGTGGATATCCGTACGGAGGCCAAGGCTCGCGAAGAGGGACTTCATCTGTGGTATGTGGTCCGTTTTGATGAGAAGCATTCTATAGAGGACGTGGCCGCTGATCTTGCGCAGTTAGGCGAGGTAAGCAGGGTCGAGTATAACCGTACACTCAAGAGGGCTACGGAAAAGAAGGCGACTCCGCTGACTTCTGAAAGACTTGCCGAACTGGCTTCACGTGCTTCCGGAGCATTCAATGACCCTCTCCTTGGCGATCAGTGGCATCTTGTGAACAACGGCGACCTTCGCCCTACGAAGTTTGTCAAGGATGCGGACGTGCAGGTGGAAAAGGCATGGGAACTTACAACCGGAGACCCGTCAGTCATTGTCGCTGTTTTGGATGAAGGCGTGGACGTGAAACATCCGGATCTTCATACCAGCATGTGGGTAAACGAAGGTGAAGTCTGGGGATCTCATGAGGACGGCGACGGAAACGGATATGCCGGTGACATACATGGATATAATTTTGTGGGTGATCATGGCGTGATTTCGGTGAACAGCCTCTACGATACAGGACATGGAACACATGTGGCAGGAGTAATCGCTGCTGCAAACAACAATGGCGTGGGTATCAGCTCGATCGCCGGAGGAAACGGTTCGGTGCCGGGCGTAAAGATCATGTCATGTCAGATCTTCTCCGGAGCCTATGCCGGAACAGTTCTCGAGGAAGTGAGGGCTATAAAGTATGCGGCAGACAACGGAGCCGTCATCCTTCAGTGCAGCTGGGGCTACATCTCCGGTGCAGCCAATCCATATGAATGGACTCCTCAGTATGCGACAGACGAACAGTGGGAGACTTACAATGTGCTCGAGAGAAAGGCTCTTGACTATTTCCTGCACAATGCGGGTTCTCCTGACGGTGTGATTGATGGCGGACTTGTGATCTTTGCCGGAGGCAATGAGGCGGCTCCTGCTGCCAGCTATCCGGGAGCCTATCCTGACTTTGTGGCTGTTGCAGCGACAGCTGCGGACTTCACTCCGGCTGTGTACAGCAATTATGGCCCAGGAACGACTATAAGCGCTCCAGGCGGAGATCAGGACTATTATTGGGATTACGTAGACGAGACGCATGCGATCGGTGAGATCGGATGTGTACTTTCGACTCTTCCGGTCCATGTGAGCGAGAGCGGATACGGCTATATGGAGGGAACCTCCATGGCATGTCCTCATGTTTCGGGTGTAGCAGCTTTGGGACTTTCATATGCCGCTCAGCTCAGGAGACACTTCAAGGCCGAAGATTTCAAGAATCTTCTGTATGAGACAGCGACTCCGATCGACAGCTATATGCATGGTGTCAAGCAGTATAAGAAATATGTCATCGACCTGTATGAGTCGGCCCCGATGCAGCAGATAGACATGGGAGACTTTAAAGGCAAGATGGGTTCAGGCCAGGTCAATGCCTATGCCCTTCTCAAGGCCGTCGAAGGATCAGGAGTCGAAATGACCTTTCCTAACATCTTAGTTGAGGAAGGGGCTGAAGTCAACGTCCTTCCTTCCGTATATATGGAAGGAAGCAGCTTTACCGTGACGGTGGCAGATACATCTGTAGCCGCGGCGGAAATGCAGGGGAATGTGCTGAAGATCAAGGGATTGTCAGCTGGACAGACAGAGGCTTCCGTGACAGGAAGCCGCACAGACAAGTTCTTCATAACTGTCCGTAAGGGAGCAGACTCAAACGGCTGGCTGTAATGTCATACCTCTCTTTCATACTGTCGGCCTGCCTTGCTCTGACATCGGTCCTGACTTGCAGTGCGCAGATCAGAACGGTGTCAGCGGAGAAACTGGCAAAGGTGGCTTCGCCGCGTCTGTCGCGCGACTCCGCCGCCCTTGCCTTCGATACAAGGCATATTAAGGCAGGACAGATGAGCGAGGATGATGCTCCGTCCGTCTACAGATACAGACTGACTAATGCCGGGGACGGCCCTCTGGAGATAAAGAGACTGACCACGACATGCTCCTGCGTGACAGCGACCTGCTCGAGGACATCTCTCAGACCATCCGAAACAACCGAGATCGTCGTGAGATATGACCCGGAAGGACACTCGGGACGTTTCGAGAGGAAGATATTCGTATACACGCAGGATGGAGATGATCCTGCAGCAGTACTTCGCTTGAGTGTTGATGTCACTGCCGGCTCTGATCTGTCTGACGAGTATCCTGTGCAGATGGGTCATATACGTCTCAGGAGAGCGGAAGTGATGTTCATCAAAGGTGAAAAGGCCGTTGAGAAGATACGCTTCGTCAATATCGGAAAGGTGCCGGTGTCTCTTGAATGTGAAAGGGTGTTTCTGCCTGAGTGCCTGGACTTTACGACGCGTCCTGAGATGACAGGGCCTGATGAGGAAGGTGAGATAGTCATATCATACGATCCCGAGAAGGGTGGTGAAAAGGCTGAAGTGCCTGTAGTGATTAAAGGACTTGGAGTTCCTCCACGTCAGTCGTCAATTAAAGTGAAAATGAAATTATAAGAATATGAACAGAATTATAACCTTGCTGATCGCCATGGCTGCAGTTCTGATGCTGTCAGCCTGTGATCCCAATGACCTTTCGCAACCGGTGACATACCTGGAAGTGAATGCGCATAACATTTCCGGTACATGGGAGCTGGCAGAGTGGAACGGAACCGCTCTGGCTGAAGGTACATATGTGTATCTCGATATCGTCAGAAATGACCGCACATATACCATGTATCAGAATCTTGACACCTTCAAGGATGTGCCGCACATCCTGACCGGATCCTATTTCATCGAGACCGATCCGGAATACGGAGCTGTAATCCGTGGCAACTACGACCACGACAGCGGTGACTGGGCGCATCGCTATATTGTCAGGAATCTGACGGAAAATGAAATGACATGGATAGCCAAGGACGACGAGACGTTCGTCCAGAAATTTGTCCGCGTAGACTCTATTCCTCTATAGGCTCCAGCAGAGGCGACTGCTCGGTAAAATGGCTGAGCACCGTGTCTGTATAGGTCTTTGTGACTGAAATCGGTGGTATTGCTTCATTGTCAAGGTCGAGCACATAACCTTCGCTCTCCTTGCGCAGCATTGCCACTTTTTTTATGTTCACGATATACTTCCTGTGGCATCGCACGAGTCCGCTGCCCTTGAAGCTCTCTTCCACTGTCTTGAGACGGCAACGCAGCATGTACTGTTTGAGCTCCCCCTTGCTGTCTGTGTACCAGACCTTTATGTAATTGTCATCTGATTCGATGTAATACAGGTTGTCAGGGTTGAGCGAAAGCTTGAGAGATCCGCTGTTGTCGAAGAGGGTTATCTTGTGCATATGGCTTTCGGGACGGACAGGCTCGTCAGTCACCACGTTTTCATAGCTCATCAGCCTTATCGTGTTGTTCTTGTCGTTGATCGCGAAATACATTCCCGATATCAGGTACGGAACCCCCAATGCTATCGTTCCATACAGAAGTGAGCGGCCGAAGACTTTAAGTGTGCTTTCATCGTGCGGAGTCGGAATACCTTCCGTCAGCCACGTGTAGAGGGCGCATACCGTAACTATTTCAAGAATGCACCATATGATGTACGCAAGGTAGTTCATGTGGAAGAGCTTCTTCGACTTGTACATGAGTGTCCTGCTGCAGATCAGTGTGAAGATCGCTATTGCGACATAGACCAGAGTCTTGATGAACAGGACGGAATCGCCCAGAGCGAACCACGCTGTATCTGAGAACGGTATGTATATGTTGAGGAACACGATGGCAAACAGGACAGAGAAGGTCACTGTGCCTATAAGCTGGTATTTTCCCAGGAGATATCCCGGGATTTTCTTGTCAAGAATCATATTCAGTCTGGTTTTAGTGAGAGCAAAATTAGAAATTTTTGCCCCAAATAACAAAAAATCACCACGAACGGGCCGTTTCATTCTGTGTTC
The DNA here is from genome assembly GCA_017937885.1 of Bacteroidales bacterium. Classification (GTDB taxonomy): domain Bacteria; phylum Bacteroidota; class Bacteroidia; order Bacteroidales; family UBA932; genus Cryptobacteroides. The sequence goes on along the minus strand of JAGBCS010000005.1, from coordinate 15,709 downwards.
TGCCAATCTGAACGGTAGCTCGCCACATTAATTTCCGTAACTGTAACAGCCTGTCTACTTTTGCATCCGACGAATAAATTTTGACTAAGATGAAAATTTCAGGAACGGGAAGCGTGCTTCCCAGTAAAGTGGTCACGAATGACATGCTCTCGCAGTTTCTCGACACCAGCGACGAGTGGATAACGACGAGGACCGGTGTGAAGAGCCGTCACGTGATTTCGGATGAAAGACTTGAAGACATGGCCATAGAGGCCGCCCGGAAGGCTCTGGAAGATGCTGGACTTCGTGCGGAAGAACTGGACTTCATCATATGCTCCAATGTTGTGAACGAGTATGTGACCCCACAGCTCAGCTGTATCATCCAGGGTGGCATCGGAGCATCGTGTCCGTGTATTGACATCAACTGCGCCTGTGCGGGTTTCATCCACGCACTTGAAATGGCAGAATCATTCTATAAGGCAGGCAGGGTGAAGAACGTGCTTGTGGTATGTGCCGAGGAACCCACGAGAATGACAGACTGGAATGACAGAAGGACATGCGTCCTGTTCGGAGACGGTGCAGGTGCTGCGGTGCTGACTCCCGGCGACAACATAAAGAGCATAAAGCTCTCCGCATCCAGCTCTACTGACAAGCTCTGGCAGTACAGGCTTCTCCATCCGACTCCATATGTTACAAAGGAAGAAGTGGATGTCCCTCTGCAGATGAAGGGACAGGATGTGTTCAAGTTTGCTGTCAAGGCTGCCAGCAAGGACATAACACGTACATTGAAAGAGACGGGACTGCAAGCGGATGATGTCGATCATTATCTTCTCCATCAGGCCAATATACGCATCATAAACGCCATACAGGATTATCTTGAACAGCCGGCGGAGAAGTTCCCGACCAACATAGAAGATCACGGAAACTCTTCAAGCTCATGCTGTCCTATCCTGCTCGACGAGTGCAGCAGGAACGGGCTTCTGAAAAGGGGAGATATTATCGCCATGAGTGCTTTCGGTGCAGGATTTGTTTCGGGAGCTGTTCTGTTTGAGTGGTAAGGGTACATCGGTAGGATTATTTTGTTAAATTTGTAAATTCTTAAGAAAGTAAGATATGATAAAGAGCAGAGTATGTGAAATGCTGGGGATAAAGTATCCCGTATTTCAAGGTGGAATGGCATGGGTTGCAGAAGCTTCCCTTGCAGCTGCTGTATCAAATGCAGGCGGCCTTGGCCTGATATCGTCGATCAATGCAGGCACCGAAGCTGTGCGTAATGAGATCAGGAAGTGCCGCGAACTTACGGACAAGCCATTTGGAGTCAACATAATGCTTCAGGCACCGAACGCAGGCGAAATAGCTGGGATGGTGGTAGAGGAAGGAGTGAAGATCCTGACTACCGGCGCCGGTTCACCAGCTCAGTATATGCAGATGTGGAAAGAGGCCGGCATCAAGGTCATTCCGGTAGTCGCTTCGGTTGCCCTTGCGCTCAAGATGCAGGCGGCCGGTGCCGATGCAGTCGTTGCCGAAGGTGCCGAGTCCGGCGGACATGTCGGCGAACTCCATACGATGCCTCTGATCCCGCAAGTCGTTGATGCTGTAGATATTCCTGTGATAGCGGCCGGAGGAATCTGTGACGGTCGAGGTGCTGCAGCAGCCTTCATGCTGGGCGCAGATGCGATCCAGGTCGGAACCCGTTTCCTTTCTGCGGAGGAATGTACAGCGCATCAGGAATATAAGGACAAGATCCTCAAGGCTACCGACATTTCCACTATCGTTACAGGAAAGACGCTCGGACACCCTGTCCGTTCTCTCAAGACACCTTTCTCGAAGACCTTCGCAAAGATGGAATCAGATCCGTCAGTGAAGCAGGAAGATATCCTTTCATTCGGTACGGGTGCGCTCCGAAAGGCAGTGAAGGAAGGGGATAGGAACGGCAGCTACATGGCAGGAGAGTGTGCAGGAATGGTAAAGAAGATCGAGCCCGCAAAGGCTATTGTCGAAGACCTCATACTCGGTGCCGAGACGGTGATGAAGCATACAGCGGCGAGGTTTGCATAATAATACTTTAATATAGATTACAATATAAATATGAGCAGAAGAGTAGTAGTGACAGGAACAGGCGTCATAACACCTGTCGGAAATGATGTCGAGACGTATTGGAAGAATCTCCTTGGAGGAGTCTGCGGCATTGATTTCATCAGATCCATCCCAACTGACGACCTTCCGGTGAAGATCGCCGGTGAAGTCAAGGACTTCGTGCCTGCCGACTATGGCATCGAGACACCTTTTGCAAGGAAGCAGGACAAGTTCACAGTCTATGCTGTTGCAGCAGCATGGCAGGCTGTCAATGAATCAGGCATAGATTCGTCAGACGGTGGAAACGTGGATCCGTTCAGGTTCGGAGTATATGTGGGATCAGGAATCGGAGGCTTTTCTACGCAGGTGCGTGAGACTGAGAAAATTATCAAGGAAGGTGCAAAATGGGTGTCTCCGCTTTTCATCCCGACGATGATCGCCAATATTGCGGCTGGTAACATCGCGATCCGCAACAATGCCTGCGGCCCATGCCTTCCGGTGGTGACTGCATGTGCGACATCGACTCATGCTATCGGAGAGGCCTATCGTGCCATAAAGCATGGCTATGCCGATGCGATCATAGCTGGTGGAGCAGAAGCTGCGGTCATACCTCTCGGCATCGCCGGCTTCGCAAACGCGAAGGCGCTGTCGCGTGCGGAAGACCCGAAATATGCTTCGCTTCCGTTCAACAGGAATCGCGGCGGTTTCGTGATGGCTGAGGGTGCGGCAATGCTTGTACTGGAAGAGTACGAACATGCTGTGGCTCGTGGAGCGAACATCATCGCAGAAGTGTGCGGATATGGCAATACCTGTGACGCTCACCATGTTACGGCTCCGCGTCCAGACGGTGTGACCCAGTCTGCGGCGATCCGCCAGGCACTTGACGAGGCCGGCTATACTTCCGATGACGTGCTGTATATCAATGCTCATGGCACCGGTACAGCGCTCAACGATGTCTCCGAGACATCGGCATTCAAGCTTGCGCTTGGCGAAGACGCTTACAAGGCCCACATAAGCTCGATAAAGGGCTCTACCGGCCATATGCTCGGTGCAGCAGGTGCTGCTGAGGCTGTGGCGGCAGTGATGGCACTTCGTGACGGTATCGTTCCGCCTACGGTGAACCTCGATGAAGCGGATCCGGAATGTGATCTGGACTATACTCCGAACACACCGGTAGAGGCTCCTCTTACGATTGCGATATCGGATTCTCTCGGCTTCGGCGGCCATAACGGCTGTGTAGCCTTCAGAAAATATAACGGATAATCTCTGGCCGGACTTGACCTATGCCAAATGTACTTTAACAACTGAATTGCACACATATTATGGACAGAGACGAATTGATGAAATATCTCCCGCACCGCGCCCCCATGCTGCTGGTCGATGAGATAGATATCGATGCCGACGGCATCGCTCACGCGAAATATCGCGTGAAGGAGGACGAGTATTTCTGCATGGGACATTTTCCTGGGAATCCGATTGTTCCGGGAGTGATCCAGTGCGAGATTATGGCGCAGAGCTGCGCCCTGCTTGTAAAGGACGAGATTGTCGGAAAGACGACGCTGTACAGCGGCATTGACAATGTAAGGTTCAAGCACCTTGTGAAACCTGGAGACCTATGTGAGGTTACGGCAAAGCTTAAGGCAAAGAGAGGAAACATGTTCTTCTGTGAAGCCCAGCTTCATGTTGACGGCAAGCTTTGCTGCAAGGGAGACCTCTCCTTTGCACTGGTGTAGACGTCATTTCCTTTTCCGTCTGCTTTTTCTTGTGCTTCTGACGGCCTGGACGGTCATCTCATCAACCATCGATCTTTTTGCGGCCATGAAGTCCAAGGCCGCGGCTGCCATCGGAAAGAGCGCCGTGATGGAGAATGACATCGCATCCATGTTTCTCAGAATGTCGATACCAAGCCATATCTGCAGCCCTGTCGCAAGCAGGGCTGCAATTACGCTTACCCTTGCCTGAAGAAAGAATGCCTTGAAGCTTGCTGTCGCTGCTACGTGGGCGATGAATGTCATGATCAGCAGCGAAAGGTATCCCAGTTTTTCCGAGTATCCTATCGTCACTTCCGCTCCGTCCGGACCTACGATTCTTGCGAACGTACAGAAGAACATTGAAAAGATCAGAGCCGTTGCGACTCCTAGATATAACGTCTGAATTCTTTGCCACATAGCCGTCATGCTGTTGATAAGAAACACAAAAATAGGAATTTTCAAATGAAAAAACTATATTTGAACGATTATTGATAACAGCAGTACATATGAGAATCGCAGAATCAGAACTTATCATAAACGGAGACGGCTCCGTGTTTCATCTTCATATGCGTCCGGAAGAACTTGCGGACAATGTGATACTTGTCGGAGACCCTGGCCGTGTAGATATGATCGCAGAATATTTCGATGAGAGGGAATTCAGACATGAGTCGCGTGAATTCGTCTCTGTGACAGGTAAATACAAGGGAGTCAGGATGACGGCGCTGTCGACCGGTATCGGTACTGACAACATAGATATCGTCATGAATGAACTTGATGCCCTTGCAAACATCGATTTCGCGACCCGTGAAGTCAAGCCGGAGCATCGCACGCTTAACATTCTCCGTATCGGCACTTCGGGCGCAATACAGCCCGAAATTCCGCTCGGAGGATTTGTCTTTTCTCATATTTCCGTCGGCTGCGACGGCCTTCTGAACTGGTATGCCGACCGTGACAGCATTGCCATGCTTGATATAGAGGAGGCTTTCAAGAAACATACTGGATGGGACAGGCATCTTCCTGATCCGTATTTCGTGAAGGCAGGTGAGGCCATGTCGGCGAAGTTCCGCGACTGCACATTCCCGGGAATGACGATCGCCGCATCTGGCTTCTACGGTCCTCAGGGCCGCGTCCTCCGCATGCCTCTCGCCATGCCGGATATGCTCGATACTTTCGAGAGTTTCCGTTTCGGCGACCTTAAGGTGACGAACTTCGAGATGGAAGGCTCTGCGATTGCGGGTATAGCAGCCCATCTGGGCCACAATGCCGGTACCGTATGCTGCATCATCGCGCATCGTCACCACAAGGCTTCGAATCCCGATTACAAACCTCAGGTCCGCAAACTGATCGAACTCTGTCTTGACAAACTGGCGGAGTAACATGCGAAGGCTTTTCATGCTTTTGTCCGCGTTGTACGCAACGCTTGCTCTTTCCGCTCAGACACCGGAAAGAAACGTCATGCACGATTCGCTTGCGTATGGCTCATTGAACCGTTTGCGCTTCTCCAATGCGGTGGATAATGTGATGTATGTGATGAATGGCACCGACGAACGTACGGTATATGAATATGCCGTATTCACATACGCACATAAGCAGATGTGTGATCGTTTCAGCGCTCTATCCGATGAGGAACTTCTTTCATTGGTCGGATACGTCACGTCCGAGCCCTTCAGATGTCTGAATTCGACGTCTTTGTGGAGTTCTTTTGTCAATCTTCTTTATGATGTGGTGGATTCGTCGGTAGGGAATTATCCGGCCGTCAGACTTGAGGTCAATGATAAGGAATATGCGGACAAGGCTGAACGCCTGATAGAAATGATGGGACTGTCTGATGCCGTTTCATCATATGTACGGAATTGCCGCGCAAGCATGGCTTTATCCTTAAGTAAGGGGTCAGGCTATCTTACTGCCTTTGACAGGATGAGCCGTCAGGCAGACAAGGTCTTTGTTCAGACCCTTATCGATTATTTTGACCATGAAGATCTGGATTATCTTCTAGCTTATCCTGCAACGGAGACCGGAAGGAAGGTCTCTGATCTTTGCGGTGGAAAGATCCGTGACTTCAATATGTTCCTGGATGTGTTCCTTGCGGATATTCATCATCAAGGTTATGCCATGACCGCTTTCCGCAGATTGGATCCTCTATACGATAAGATTGCTGCAACGGAACATGAGGTCATGTCTATAGCTGATGGGGCGCAAAGGGAGGATGTAATCGATTTAGCGGTACGTCTCAGGGAGATTCCGTTTCCTTATAAGTCTCCAAGATCATATACGGCTCGGCTGGAACTTGCAGCAGGTAGATATGAGGGGCAGGTCAGGGACGGTATGCCTCATGGCAAAGGCATAATGACGCTTGCGGATGGATCGCGAGAGGTCGGTACATACAAGTATGGCCTCAAGAACGGCTTTGTCATCACTTCCTCTGCTGAAAAAGGTCAGGTGACTCAGGTATGGGCTTCAGGCAAGCTGGTCGAGCCTCAGAGCCTGGGAATGCTTGCCGACGGTTCTGTGCCTTCGGTTCCCCTTGTAAACGGTATGCCTTATGGCTATGGCGCGTGCATCAAAGGGGATGATACCTATATCGGACACTTTGTGGACGGCCGTCTGAACGGCTTAGGGTCCATAACCGGGCCTGACGATCTTGATCCTATCTGTGAGGAAAAGGTCGTGTATGGAACTTTCTGCAATGACAGATGTGAGAAGGGAACGCGTCTGCAGAAGTATAAGTCAGGCAGGCGGGAGTTCAAGGGAAAGTTCTACCATGACGATTGTCTTGAAGGAGAACTGTCGTATTATGACAGCCTTGGAGCAGTCCGTCGCTATCGCAAGGGCTTCATTACCTACAATGACATGCTGGATGGACCGGGAATCGATATTGTCAGGATGGACAGCTTGAGTACTGAGAGAAGAGGTACTTTCGTAAAAGGCCATCTCTATGGGGATGCCGTAAATGTAAGGACCATTCTCCTCGAGAACGGAATGACTTCCAGCCTGAGGGTAGAAGGATTGTTCTGGATGGATTCGCCATGGCAGATCCGGAGGACTGTAGAGACATTTACCGGCATCCCGGTCGAAGCCGGCAAGGCAAGGGTGCTGCGCAGCTGCGGGGTACGTATCGTCACGCGCGGAACGGATTCCCTTTCAGTTACATGCGAGGGAACTTTCGGGGATGATTCACTTCTTGAAGGCAGGGTGTCGGTATCCGACGGTACCTGGATGGAGGGAGAATTCTCCGGTGGTGTCCAGCTCAACGGTACGACAAGGGCTGTCGACAAGTACAGCACCATATACGAAGGAGAGGTCAAGGACGGAAATTACCATGGACAAGGCAAGTGCATCTACAAGGATGGAACTTACTTTGTCGGCCGATTCGAGAAAGGCAGCCGTCGTGGCGGCAAGCATTACTCCGCTTCCGGCAAGCTTCTGAAGGTTCTTCCGGACTAATTGCCGTAAAGTTCCTTGCGGGACTGCGGGCCGGTACCTTTCCATACGTCCGGATCTGAGATCCAGGCCTCTACGATACGCATCTTCTTCTGCATTACGTTGCATTCCAGGAACTTGAGCTGAAGATCAAGTGTGGTGGACATGGATCCGGCCACTTCGTGTCCGTAGTCCATGAAATGGTACATGTTATAGTTGTATCCGAACTTCTGGAATCTCTTCACAAGTTTTCCACCTCCGAAGAATCCGAGCTTGAACACCTTGATCTGCCTGTAAGGTACCAGCTTGTCAGAGGTGCCGTGGAGCATAAGGGTAGGACATGGAGCGGACTTATAATCTACAAGGCCTTCTCTCGAAAGAATGGCTCCTGAGAATGACATCACTCCCGCATAATTGAAGCCCTCCGGAAGGACGGAAGCCCATGCAGTCCTGTTGGCGACTTCATATTCGGCCTGCATGGCTGCAATCGCACCTGCAGACGAACCGCTGATCACGATGTTATCAGCAGATACTCCGAACTGGTCCGCATTGTCAAGTATGAAGTTGGTGGCGCTGAACAGGTCCTCTACCGCCATATGTATTGCCTTGTCAAGCACGTTGACCTGGGCTATGCCGACCTTTGTCGAACCTTTCAGTCCGAGACGGTAATCGATTGAAACGACGCGATATCCGTTCTCTGTGAGCATCCTGAACCATGAGTTGTAGCTCTTGTCATCGCGGGTGCCCTGGATGAATCCGCCTCCGAACATGAACAATACGGTCGGCTTCTCTATTCCCATGTATGTCGTCTCGCTGCCGTCGGCAGGATCATACACGTCGAGGAAGAGGTCGCAGGTGTCCCTGCGTTCGTACATGTATGTACCGTCAGGAGTTATCTTTGCTGTCTGTGCGTCTGCTGCGGCAGAAATGAACAGTCCGAGCATGATCGCGAGGATGGTAAATGTCTTATTCGTCATTGTTTTCGTCTGTTATGAGTCTTTCTGATGGAATGAGTCTGCGTATCGCCTTGATATGGCGGAAGAAACGGAAGGCCACGACGCGGACGACTGTATAGCATGGGATCGCCACGATCATGCCGAGAGGACCGCCGATGTGTCCGACGATGAGCAGCACGATGAATATTTCGAGAGGTTTCGCCTTGATGCTGGTCGAGTAGATGACAGGCTGGTACAGCATGTTGTCGATCAGCTGGGTGAAGCAGAATATGGCTATAAGTATGACCGTGAATATCCAGAAGTTCACATCCAGGCCTACAGGAACCGCGCTGCTGTATTTTATCACAAGCCCGAGGACGGTTCCCAAGGCACCTCCGAGGAGGGGACCTACGTATGGGATGATGTTGAGGATACCTGTCAGGAAGGCGATTCCGATTGCTGCATTGAAGCCGAGGCGGGCGATCAGCAGCAGGCCGATGAAGTTGATCAGTGCCACTCCCGTCACTTCAAGCATGACTCCGATGAAGTATCTTGACAGAAGATATCCGATGTCGGATATCGCCTTCTCCGTCATCTTCTCATGCTTGTCCGGTACAAGGGCGCATACGATATTGGTGAACAGACCGTCGTCCTTTATGAAGAAGAATCCGATGAAGACTACGGAGAACAGTCCAACTCCCAGACTGGTCACAAACGAAGCTGCCGATCCGAGCACTGATGAGAAGGCTGAGACGTTGACAAGTTTCTGGAGTTCCTGGATGACTGCTACTTCCAGCCTGAATTCATTGCCCAGAGCCGGAAAACTTTCCCTCAGGAACATGTTGAGGTCTGAGAGAGGCCCTGCCAGGCTGCGTGCCGCCTGCTCTATGTTGACGAGGGATATGTTCTTCAGTATGCCGCTTACTATAGGCACGATGCCTAAGACGACAGAGGTCAGAAGACCAAGTACAAATATCAGTGATATGACCGCCAGGATCCAGTCGGGAGCCTTGTGCCCCTTTATCCTTATCTTCCGAAGAAGACCGACGACAGGCTTTGCTATCAGCGATACAACGACTGCGACAAGGATATATACCAGGACGTTGCGGAAATACCAGCATGCTGCTCCGGCAATCGCGATGCCGGCTGCGACCAGGATATACTTCGCCAGTTTGTCTACATATCTTTCGTTCTGTTCCATATGTAATATCTTATCCGTTTACCTGTCAAAGTTAAGGTTTTATTTTGTTCCGTGCAGTATCGCAGCGGAAATTTCTGATGGACTGTCCGCCAACATCCACGGAGAATATGCGGCCAGTTCTTCTCTTGTGCGGAATCCCCAAGTGACTCCTATAGTCCTTACTCCTGCATTGATCCCTGTCTGCATGTCTACATCAGAATCTCCGCAGTAGACGACATCCTCAAGTCTCAGGCCAGGGATCCCTTCCATGGCTTCGTTGACTATCTCCGGGTCCGGCTTTATCGGCTTTCCGTCCCTCTGGCCCAGTATCTTGACGAATGTGAATCTTCCGAATATCTTGTCTACGAGCTCCTCTGTGCCCTGCTGGTATTTGTTCGAAGCTATGGCAAACGATATGCCTCCGGCTTCCAACGTCTCCAGCATCGGGATTATGCCGGCGTAAGGCTTCGTACAGTCGCATTTATGCTCGTTGTAGTGCGGTATGAAGTGGCTTGCCATGCGTTCCACCATCTCTTCTGAACGCGATCCTTCCGGAAGTGCTCCTCTGAACAGGTTGTATATCCCTCGCCCTACGAGCATGTTGTATTCTTCGAGCCGGCGCACCGGGCATCCGCAGGCTTCCAATGCATGGTTACACGAGTTGGCTATGTCCTCCATGGTGTCGAGGAGGGTGCCGTCAAGGTCAAAAATTACAAGTTTTGTCATGATATTTTTTAAGTGTGCTATGGGTTGGCACAAGCGGGCCTTACCTTTGCATCAACAAAGCAAGTGAAACATTAAATACTTAAAGTCATGAATACAGAAAACACTCTCGCATGCATCAGCTCAATGTTCTCATCAGAGTCATCTTACAGGACTCTTGTCGACATGATCAATGAAATGGACCTCGAGCTTATGGACGTCTGTCTTGCTTAAGCTTACCCTAAGCTTCCCTTCGCGTCTCTTGCCGCCCATCATGCGGTCTGTGATGATCTGTTCGGAGACCGGGTCCTCGATATGTTTCTGGATCGCCCTTTTCAGCGGTCTTGCTCCATAGCTCGGATCATAGCCTTCCTCTGCGACAAACCGTTTTGCAGCTGCCGTGACGACGAGGTCAAATCCGGCTTCCTTTACTCGTCGCTTGAGTCCGCGGAGCTCGATGTCGATTATCTTTTCTATGTCCTCCTTCGAAAGGGCACTGAAGAACACCTGCTCGTCCTCTCTGTTTATGAATTCCGGAGGGAATGCCTTCTTCACGGCCTTTTCAAGCACATTCCTCCTGTTGCCGGAGATATTCCTTCCGGCAGTGCTGAATCCGACCCCGTTTCCGTATTCTTCAAGTTCGCGGCTTCCTACGTTTGAAGTCATGATGACTATGGTGTTCCGGAAGCTTACTGTCCTTCCGTTGCTGTCGGTCAGACGTCCTTCGTCCATTACCTGAAGGAGAAGGTTGAAGACGTCAGGATGCGCCTTTTCGATCTCGTCCAGCAGAACGACACAGTACGGCTTGCGTCTGACACGCTCGCTCAACTGTCCGCCTTCCTCGAATCCTACATATCCCGGAGGCGCTCCGATAAGTCTGGAGACATTGAACTTCTCCATGTATTCGCTCATATCCAGCCTTATCATATTTTCTTCAGAATCAAACAGATACTCTGCGAGTGACTTGGCCAGCTGAGTCTTTCCCACACCTGTCGGTCCGAAGAAAAGGAAGGTGCCTATCGGCTTGTGAGGGTCCTTGATGCCGGCCCTGTTGCGCTGGATGGACCTTACTACCTTGTCTATCGCTTCGTCCTGACCGATGATCCTTTTCTGCAGGATCTCGCGCATCTTGAGCAGCCTGCTGCCCTCGTTTTCCGCCACTCGTCCCGAAGGAATGCCGGTCATTTTCGATATTACGCATGCAACGTCTTCCGCCGTCACATGTCCTGTCTTCTTAGGATTCTTCAGACGTACCATGGAACCGGCTTCGTCCATCGCATCGATAGCCTTGTCTGGCAGACATCTGTCAGTAATGTAACGTTCTGACATTCTGACACATGCTTCGATGGCTCCGTCGGTATAGATCACGTTGTGGTGCTTCTCGTAATTGGTCTTCAACCTGTCCAGAATCGATATTGAATGCGGGATGTCCGTATGCTCTACGACTATCTTCTGGAAGCGCCTGTCGAGCGCTCCGTCCTTCTCCACGATCTTGCGGAATTCCTCCAGAGTGGTCGCTCCGATGCACTGGATGTCTCCGCGTGCCAATGCAGGCTTGAGCATGTTCGCCGCATCAAGGCTGCCTGATGCGCCACCTGCTCCGACGATGGTGTGGAATTCGTCAATGAAGAGGATCACGTCCGGACTTTCGGCCGCTTCCGTGATTATGGACTTGAGGCGCTTTTCAAAATCTCCGCGGTATTTCGTGCCTGCCACAATCGAACCTAAATCCAATGATATCAGCCTTTTGTCTGCAAGTACGGGAGGTATGTCACCTGTGACGATCTTGATGGCTATCCCTTCGACAATGGCTGACTTTCCGACTCCCGGATCACCGACCAGCATCGGGTTGTTCTTGCGCCTGCGTCCGAGGATCTGTATGACCCTCTGTATCTCGTCATCCCTTCCTACCAGCGGGTCAAGCTTTCCTTCGCGTGCCGCCTGGGTGATGTCGTATCCGAACTCTTCGAGAGGGGACTGTTTCTGCTCTCCCTCCTTGACTACGGCCTTTATACGGATCTGAGGTGTCTCTTCGTCTCCTTCGGCCTCCTGTGCCGCTTCCTCCGATGCTTCCTTATCGGCTGTACCTCTGTCAAGGAGCTCGTTCCTGTCCAGATATTTGAATATCCGGGCATAGTCGACTCCGAGATCCCGGAGGTAGGTGCTGCCATAAGAACTGCCTACGCGGCACAGGGCGAGCAGCAGATGCTGTGACGAAGCCTGTGCGCTTCTTAGCTTGGTGGCCTCCAGGATCGTGTAGCTGAGCACGTTCTGCGCTCCGCGTGAAAAACTTACCTGATCGATGTCGGAGTAAGGGATGTGTTCGTTTGTAAATATGTGGGTGTCAATGAACTGCTTCATTTCTTCCAGGTCGATGACGACTCCTCTCAGCGCATCTACGGCAGTGTTCTCCCTATGGCGCAGGATGCCGAGGAACATATGGTCCGGAGCAATGCCGTAGCTGCCGGTCCTCATGGCCTCTTCGCGGGAGTAGTTGATTATCGAATTGAGCTCGTCTGATATGCCGATTTCCATATGTTGTCAAATTTAACGGATGGTGTGAATAAAATCATCTTGATTGCACAAAATTACTAAAAAAATTGTAACTTTGCGGGGATATGCGTAAAAGTGTAAAAAGATAAGAAACAATATATGGAAAATGAGGTAAAGACAGGTAGGATTGAGCAGGTGAACATTGACCAGCAGATGAGGAGCGCTTATATCGACTACTCAATGTCTGTGATCGTATCCAGGGCGCTCCCTGACGTACGAGACGGTTTCAAGCCTGTTCATAGAAGGGTGCTTTTCGGTATGGAAGGCCTTGGACTGACATATTCGAGCCAGACAAAGAAGTCTGCCCGTATCGTCGGTGAGGTGCTCGGTAAGTTCCATCCGCACGGCGACTTAAGTGTGTATGACGCGATGGCGCGTATGGCTCAGGACTGGAGCCTCCGCTATCCTCTCGTATTCGGACAGGGTAACTTCGGTTCTATGGACGGCGACCCTGTGGCTGCGATGCGATATACAGAGGCGAAGCTTGCCAGGCTTTCAGACGAGGTTCTTGCGGATCTCGACAAGGATACGGTAGATTTCCAGAACAACTTCGACGACTCACTTCAGGAACCGACGGTTCTTCCGACGAAGCTTCCGCTTCTGCTGCTGAACGGTTCGTCGGGTATCGCGGTCGGAATGGCGACCAATATGGCTCCGCACAACCTTACTGAGTGCTGCGATGCGATATGTGCATACATTGACAATCCTGAGATCGCCATCGAGGAGCTTATGCAGTATGTCAAGGGTCCCGACTTCCCGACCGGAGGTATCATTCAGGGACGCCAGGGCATCAAGGATGCATTCGAGACAGGTCGTGGCCGCATAGTGATCCGTTCGAAGACAGATATCGAGGTCAGCGACTCTGGCCGTGAGACGATAGTCGTGACCGAGATTCCGTACATGGTGAACAAGCGCGAGATGATCGAGAAGATCGCCGAGCTTGTGGAGACGAAGAAGGTGGACGGCATAGCATACATCAACGATGAGACGACAATGAAGGGTGTACGCATCGTCATCCGTCTTAAGAAGGATGCGAATGCAAATGTGGTTCTGAACATGCTTTACAAGTATTCGCCGCTTCAGTCGAGCTTCTCTGTAAACAATGTCGCCCTTGTCAACGGACGTCCTCGCACGCTGAACCTCAAGCAGCTGATCAAGTACTTCGTGAAGCATAGGCACGAAGTCGTCGTAAGAAGGACGAAGTTCGATCTCGAAAAGGCAAGGAAGAGGGCTCATATCCTCGAGGGCTTGCTCAAGGCTCTGGATGTGATCGATCAGATAATCAACATCATACGTGCTTCAAAGAGCGTTGATGAGGCGAAAAGCGAGCTTATGTCGACATTCGACTTCAGCGAGCAGCAGGCGACTGCGATCGTCGAGATGCGTCTGCGTCAGCTGACCGGACTCGAGCGTGAGAAGCTGCAGAACGAGTACGACGAGCTCATGAAGTTCGTACGTTACTGCGAGGATGTGCTTGCTGACGAGAAGCTCCAGTTCGGAATCATCAAGGATGAGACCATGGAGATGAAGGAGAAGTACGGTGACGCCAGAAGGACCGAGATCGCTCTTTCTGCAGAGGAATTCAATCCTGAGGACTTCTATGCTGACGAGGATGTGGTGATCACCATCTCGCATCTCGGATATATCAAGAGGACTTCTCTGACCGAGTATCGTCTCCAGAACAGGGGAGGAGTCGGAATGAAGGGCAGCGCGACCCGTGACGAGGATTTCATCGAGCATATCTATGTGGCCAACATGCACAGCACGATGCTCCTGTTCACGCAGAACGGCCGCTGCTACTGGCTCAAGGTTTATGAGATTCCAGAAGGCTCGCGTGCTTCAAAGGGACGTGCGATCCAGAACGTGATCAACATCGAGCCTGACGACAAGATCAAGACATATCTCAACGTGAAGAACCTCAAGGACGAGGAATACATCAACAACAACTTCATCGTACTCGGTACGAAGAGGGGTATCATCAAGAAGACTACGCTCGAGGCATATTCACGTCCGCGTACTAACGGCGTCATCGCTATCACCGTACGTGAAGGAGACGAACTCCTCGATGCTGTGCTCACGAACGGCCATAGCGAGATCCTTCTTGCAGGACGCAACGGCCGCTGCTGCCGCTTCGATGAGAATGATGCGAGGGCTCTTGGAAGAACCGCTTCCGGCGTTCGTGGCATAAATATTGAGGATGACGACGAAGTTGTAGGTATGATCACATACGATCCGACCGCCGAAGATGCGGCTGCACACAGCATCCTCGTAGTCAGCGAGCATGGATACGGAAAGCGTTCGGATTTTGACGAGTACCGCAAGACAAACAGAGGAGGAAAGGGAGTCAAGACATTGAACATCACCGAAAAGACAGGTGCTCTCGTGGCGATGAAGAATGTTACTGACGAAAATGACCTCATGATCATAAACCGCTCGGGACTGACCATCAGGATGGCAGTTTCGGACATTCGTGTAGCAGGTCGTGCGACCCAGGGAGTGCGACTGATCAACATCAAGGAAGGTGACTCGATAGCTGCCATATCAGCTGTGAACAAGAGCGAGGAAGAACAGCCTCAGCAGCCTTCCGAGGTTCAGGAACAGACTAATGAATAATCAACTTAATACAACAACGTTATGAAAAGAATTTTGATCGCATTGGCAGTGCTTCTTTCAGTACAGATGGCTGATGCACAGACAAAGACTCCTGAGGCTGCAAAGAAGGCAGTCGAGGCAGCAAAAGAGGCTTCTCAGAACGAGAAGAAGGCTCTTAAGGTCGCTACATGGCTGAAGCTTGCGACTTCGTACATGGACGCTTATACTGCTCCTGCAGGATCTGCTTGGCTTGGTGCAACAAAGCAGGAACTCCAGCTCATCGCAGGCAATGACAAGCCTATCTCTACAGAAGAGGCTGTCCTTAACGGCGAGCCTTGCGTAAAGGAGATTTACGAGACTAAGGAGTACTATTTCAACCAGGCTGGTCAGCTCGCTCTCATCTATGTTACAAAGCCGGTTTACGAGGATGCGCTTGCAGGTGCTCTCGAGGCTTATCAGAAGGCTTATGAGGTTGATGCGAAGAAATCAAAGATCAAGGATATCACTGCAGGTATCAAGGG
>JAGBCS010000041.1 GCA_017937885.1 Bacteroidales bacterium | reverse complement strand
TCGATCGTGACTACGTCCGCAGTATTTCCGCTGAGCACGTTCCATGTTCCTGCAATCTCGTTTGCAGCAACCTCGACGCCCTGACGGAGAAGGTCCCAATAACGGATGCCCTCACCCATGAACTCGCGGTGACGTTCTGCAAAGAGGTTGTCGGTTGAATATGTGGTGTCACCAAGACCTGCACGCTGACGTACCTGGTTCATATATGAAGCATCCTGCTTAAGTTCGGAAAGCATGAGGAGTACATCGGCATATCTCATCACGATAAAGTCCTGATACTGTGAAATCTGGAAATCATGACTGCCTTCCCATGTAGATTCAGCCTGAACCTCAGGAACTGCCTGTCCGCCTACATTGTAAGAAAGAGGGATGTACTTCTTGAGATTGTATCCTGTATATTCGCGCTGATCTGCGAGCTCTACATCGCCGAACATTGCCTGACGTCCTTCGCCTGCGATATTGATGATGGTCGCAGCCTGACGGGCATCACCTGCCTCGAATACATTCCAAGAATCAGGATTCACTGTGCAAGCACCCCAACCCTTTCCGTAAGGAACTGCGCATGCATCAGAGATGCCGCGGAGACCTACCATCACGAGCCAACGGTTACTTGTCGTTACGCCGTTGTAGTCCTGGGTATAGTTGAATTTCATTGTGAAGAGATACTCGTTGACAGCATCGTCCTTACATCCGATTCCAACCCAGTCATGATAATCAAGTCCCTGGCCGTCGCCCTTGTCGGTAGCTACAGCCGCTCTCCACAGACGCGCGAAACCATTGTTCTCGGAAGTCTGCACGAGACCATAGTTGCCACCGTTTACGATATCCTCAAGACCCTTGATTACATAATCTTTTGTCACAGCCTCCGTATCCTTTCCATAATAGCCTGTATAATAAAGGTAGACACGTGCAAGCATTGCCTTGGCTGCCTCTGCGGTAGCACGGCCGTCATTAGCTGCATGCCATTCCTTTGTAGGATTGTACTTTATGTTCTCTGCCGCAAACTTGAGGTCAGCGAAGATCTGTGCATATGTCTGGTCTGCAGTAGCCTGAGGCACTACATCCTTGCTTGGCTCAGTAAGAAGAGGAACGCGCTCGAAAAGACGGACGAGGTCAAAGTACTGGATTGCGCGGAGAAAACGTGCCTCACCTTCCACAGCAGCTCTTGTCTCTTCCGGAGAAGATGTATTGAAGTCTGCAGAAGCCTCCCATGAAATGTTGTCGAGCTGGACAAGAAGGGAATTCGCATTGAAGATACCTGCATAATACAGTTTCCAAAGGCTCTCGAAAAGGTTCATGTCAGCAGGAGACTGGCTCTGGTCAAAGCGGTCAACCACCTGATAGCCGCGGCCGTCACCGTTTCCGGTAGCGCCGAAGCAGTCATCACCCATGATTTCAGAAGCTTCGAAGAATGAAGGTGACGGGCCACCTGATGCTGTACGCCTGTAGCCGTCGTAACAACCCACAAGGGCAGCCTTGGCATCAGCCATCGTCTTGTAATATGTCTGTGAGTCGATACTTGACATCGATTCAGTGTCGAGTGAACATGCAGTACCGCTTACAGCCAACAGAACTATTGCAGTATTTCTAAAAAACTTTTTCATAATTCTCTTTGATTTAAACGGTTAGAACTGAAGGTTTACACCAAGGAGGAATGTGCGCGGATGCGGGTAGTATCCGAGGTCGATGCCAGAGCACCAGCCTGATGTACCATAACCGATCTCAGGGTCCATTCCGTCATACTTTGTGAATGTGAAGGCATTCTGTACAGAAACATAGAGTCTCGCCTGGCTGAGCCACTTTGCCTTCGCCACACGTGCGAAGTCGTATCCGAGAGTGATGTTGCTTATACGGAGATAGCTTCCGTCCTGGAGGAAGAGGTCAGAGAACTCTGCATAGTTGATGTTCTGGTCTGTAACGCGAGGCATTCTGTTTGATGTGCCCTCACCATGCCAGCGACCGAGGACTGCAGTAGTATAGTTAGCATACTTGTTTGCAAAGTTTCTGTATGACTGCACGAGTTCTGCACCGGCTGCACCGTATGCAGTGACATTGAAATCAAGACCCTTCCAGTCAAATCCGAGATTGAATCCGTATGTAAACTCAGGCATACCGTTTCCGAGGTCGACCTTGTCATTGTCATCGATCCTGCCGTCACATGCATCAGCAATGCCGTCGCCGTCTGTATCGACTGTCAGCTGATCGACGAAGCGGACATCACCTGGCTGGACATCTGACTGAAGGACGCCAAGACCTGCCGCCTTATGTTCATCGATCTCCTGCTGGTTCTGGAAGATGCCGTCTGTCTGAAGACCCCACCAGTAACCGATGGAGTGTCCGTTCTCTGCACGGTAGAACTCTTTCGCGTTATCGAAAAGTTCGTTTGTATTACCATGAATGATACCGTCAGTATTAGGGATCTCTCCTACGACATTCTTATTATAAGCTCCGTTTACTCCGAGATAGTAGCTGAAGTCACCGATACGGTCATTCCAGTTGAATGCGAGCTCGACACCGGTATTGGTCACATCACCACCGTTTATATAAGGAGCACCGGTACCTGCTGTTGCAGGAATAGGAGCTGTCACGAGCCAGTCGCGGGTCACCTTGCGGTACCAGTCTGCATTCACAGAGAGACGGCTGTCAAGGAAGCGCGCGTCAACTCCGAAGTCAAGCTGCTCGGATGTCTCCCACTTGATGTCTGAGTTTGCAAGTCTTTCCTGTACTGCTCCCAAAGTCTCCGCAGCCGAACCGAGCTCTGCACCTGAATTGGTACCGAATGTATATGAATGGTTTGTTGTCGAGATCGGAGCGGTAAACGCATAATTGGTGATGTTCTTGTTTCCGACCTGTCCCCATGATGCACGGAGTTTGAGGAAGTTCAGGCCATCCACATCATTGAGCCAGTCTTCTCCGGTGAGAACCCATCCTGCCGATACTGAAGGGAAGACACCCCAGCGGTTACCTTTTGCAAACTTCGATGATCCGTCTGCACGGAGAGTCGCGTTGAGAAGGTACTTCTCCTTATAGTTGTAACCGAGACGTCCGAAGAACGACAAGGTCTTGTCGATGTCGTTGACATTACCCTGAGGCTTGCCCCAGAATGTATTGTCATCGGAACCGTTGTTGAGCCATGCATGTTCGAAATCCTTGAACTGCTCTACTGAAATCTTGTTGTTTCCGTACATCCACTCGCCGTAATTCGTATCCCACTCGGAACCTACCATCACATTAAGGTTGTGATTCTCGGCGATGGTTGTCTGATATGTGGCGGTATTGATCCATGAGAAGCTGTATCCGCTTGAAAGATTCTGGCCTACAGATGCATAATAGTCTGTCTCGCCTGAAGGGATACCGCCATAAGAGTTCCAGCGTGAGTTGTATCCGATGCTGTGACCGTTGGATGCATAATGTGAGAAGCCGACGGTCGATCTGATTGTAAGGCCCTTAGCCGGAGTAAGTTCGGCATAAAGGTCTCCTATGAAGTTCTGTGATGAAGATGCAGATCTTCCGAGCATCATCGATGCATAAGGGTTGCCGTCGTTGTTGAACCAGTTTGTATTGTCGTACGCAGAGTCGTTCCAAACGCCGTTCTCATCGCCCCAGCCATAATAGTTGTTTCCGTATACATGGGCAAGAGGAGATGTGTTGAATGCTCCACGAAGAGTGTTGTTGTACTGGTTGCCGACTCCGATGCCTGCAGAATTGCCATATACGAAGGTCATGTGCTCTCCTACCTTAAGGAGATCCTTATACACCTTGTGCTCTGAGTTCAGACGCACCTTATAACTTTCGTAGCTTGACTTCTCCTTGCTTCCTGCGATACCCTCCTGATTGGTATAGTTGAAAGAGAGGGCATATACTGAAAGATCGTTTCCGCCTGTGACTCCCACAGTGTAATTCTGAGTCGGAGCAGCCTCACGGAACATCTGGTCAACCCAGTCTGTATCAGCGAGATTGTACTGAGACCAGTCATAAGGAACCGAGCCAGAGTTCAGAGCCTGCTCGTCCATGATGACCTTATACTGCTCCGCATTGAGCATACGTGCCTGACGATAGACTGTCTGAACACCGTAATATCCGTCGAAATAGACGTGAGCCTGGCCTGCCTTGCCACCCTTTGTAGTCACGAGGACCACTCCGTTCGCAGCATTGTTACCATAGATTGCAGCAGATGCCGCATCCTTGAGCACATCGATGCTCTCGATATCGGCAGGATTGATCTTGCTGATGTCTCCAGGAACACCGTCGACAATGTAGAGAGGGCCTGAGTTTCCTGTGGTACCGATACCACGGATGGTCACCTTCATTCCTTCACCAGGCTGACCTGAGGTCGAGGTGATCTGCATACCCGGAGTCTGACCCTGAAGAGCCTGAAGTGCACTGCCTGTGCTGCGCTTCATGATTTCTTCACCCTTTACCTGAAGGTTTGCACCTGTAAGGAGCTTCTTCTTCTGGACGCCATATCCGACAACGACTACGTCATCAAGATAGTCAGTCTCCTCTTCGAGGACGAAATTGATCACAGAACGTCCGTTGATCGTTTCTGTGACTGTCTTGTAGCCGAGGCATACGACCGAAAGTTCAGTCGTGCCGGAAGGCACCATCATCGAGTAGGTACCGTCAGCCTCGGTCATCGTACCGACTGTGGTTCCAAGAACCACTACGCCTGCACCGACAACCGGACTGCCGTCTGCCGCTGCAGTGACAGTACCGGTCACATGAGTCTGAGCATTGGCAAGCCCACCCCATGCAACAATCGAAAACAGCGCCATTAGCGCTGTTACGAGTCTTTTAGGGAAAATCTTTTCCATTAGACAGTTGTTTGTTGGTTAATAGTTATGTGTGACGTGATTTGTATCATCCAGCTGTGCGCACTGAATCATTTACAGAGCAAATTTAGCTTTTGGGATGAAAATTGGCAAGCTGTTTTGTTGCCCAATGGGGTCACAAATGTTGCAGGCGGCCACTGACACAACATCAGCAACCGCCTGCAGGAATACACTACACTACACACTAACGGGGGTATTCCTTTTCAAATTGTCTGTGGATATCCCTGAACTTGATCGAGATTGCGCAGAACATAAGTCCGAGGACAAGCAGGCCAAGTCCGGCAATGACCACGACCGTTGCAATTCCTGCACCGAACGGATTCACAAGAACGAGGATTGAAAGGATAAGGAGCAGGATGCCGCCACATATTGCCCACTCGCTGCCTCCGAGTCTGAACGTACTGAGGTCGCTTGCAAAGGCAAGAATCATGAAACTGCGGTACATTATCCAAATGCCTGCGACTATCGGAAGGACAACCAGCGTCACTCCAGGATATACACACATGAAGATACCGAGCAGCACATCGAGTATACCTCCAACAATCGCATATCCGCGTACAGCGAGGTAGTTTCCGCTGGTTACTGCAATGATGAGCTGCGCGGCTCCGGAAATCAGCATCACGACTCCGAGCAGGATACTGATGGTCACATAGCTCTCAAGAGGAAAGATGAATACTGCAATTGCCAAGGCAATGCATAGGATGCCCGCGAGCATCATAAGCCACCAATGCTGCACAGCACGGCCGACTTTACTTATCAAGTTCTCAAAATGGCGTTTCATGGCACTAACAATTAATCGTTTGCCATCCTTAATTCCAAGTATTATGCTAAATTTGCAGGAAAGACACACAAAAGATGAGAAAATCTGCAGCTACCCTTTGCGCCTTACTCTGCATATGTATGGCTTACGCACAGACAAGTTCATTACGCAGTCATGGAGATGCCGTTCAGCTCATGGTGGACGGAAAGCCTTTCATCATATTGGGCGGCGAACTGGGCAATTCTTCAGCTTCATGTCCTCAGGACATCGAGCAGAATTTCGCCAGACTGCACAGGATGGGCCTGAATACAGTTCTGGTTCCGGCTTACTGGGACCTTATCGAACCGGTTGAAGGACAGTTCGACTTTTCTCTTACAGACAAGGTGCTTGAAGAGGCAAGGGCCAATGACCTCAAGGTGGTGTTCCTCTGGTTCGGAGCATGGAAGAACTCCATGAGCTGCTACGCACCGCTTTGGTTCAAGCAGGATTATAAAAAGTATCCGCGTGCGCGCACACGCGAAGGAAAGCCTCTTGAGATAGCAAGTTCATTCTCAGAAAATGTATTCAGGGCAGACAACAAGGCATTTGCCGCATGGCTGACGCACATAGCCGAAAAAGACAGAGGGCATGGTACGGTCATAATGATCCAGATAGAAAATGAAATCGGAATGCTTGAGGACGCACGTGACCATTCAAAAGAAGCGGACAGGCAGTTCAATTCCCCCGTTCCTCAAGAACTTACTTCCTATCTGAAGAATATGGAAGACAAGATGCATCCGTATATGAAGGAGAAATGGGAATCGAACGGTCTGAAGACAAAAGGCAACTGGGCCGAAGTGTTCGGAGAGGACATATTCACGGATGAAATATTCATGGCATGGCACTATGCCGGATATGTCGAAAGAATGGCACAGACCGCCAGGAAGATATACGATGTACCGCTTTACGTCAACGCCGCAATGAACAGCCGAGGACGCAAACCTGGAGAATATCCGTCAGCCGGTCCTCTCGCTCACTTGATAGATATCTGGCATTGCGCCGCACCGTCGATCGACTTCCTGTCGCCGGATCTTTATGATGACGGCTTCAAGGGCTGGGTCGCACAGTACGACCTGCACAACAATCCTCTCTTCATCCCCGAGACGAAACACATGCAGAACAATGGAGTACGTGCATTCTATGTCCTCGGAGAACATGACGCCATAGGCATCAGTCCTTTCGCTATCGAAGACGGTTCTGACGAGCAGGGTACACCTTTCGTAGAAGGATATGAAAAGCTCCGCGAAATGATGCCTCTGATTACGGAATGGCAGGGAAAGGATGCCATGTGGGGGCTCCTTTTTGACCAGAAAGACAAAGAACGCATCATCACTGACGGAGACCTGACGATCACTTGCCGGCACAATTTCACTCTTCCATGGGACCCACGTGCCACAGACGGGAGCGTATGGCCTGAAGGCGGTGGAATCATCATAAGGCTTGCAGCGGACGAATACATTGTTGCAGGAAACGGCATTGTTGTAGAATTCGCAAAGACGACCGAGAAGCAGAGGACGTCGGCGAAGAAAGCGCTCGGCGAAGACGGCTTCGTCGCGGCCGGAGGCGGTACCATGGAACAAGCGGAAAGCGAATGGCACGGCAGTCGCTGCGGACTGGGATCTGTAGATGAAGTCGAGGTCCTTCCTGACGGATCTTTCAGATACATCCGCCGCATGAACGGTGATCAGGATCATCAGGGACGGCATGTACGCATATCGGTCGGCGACTACAAGGTACTTCACGTAAAGTTGTACGAATACAAGTAGGTCTCGGTTACATTAAGACAAAAAAAACGGTCTCTGAACCTCTTCAGAGACCGTTCTGCTTATATGAAGGTAATGCTAGAACATAGCCTTTACCTGGTTGTAAACGTTCTGAGCCGTGAAGCCGAGCTTCTCGTCAAGAACCTTGTAAGGAGCTGAGAAACCGAAGCTCTCAAGACCGAATACCTTTCCGTTTGCACCTACAAGACCCTCGAGGTTTACAGGGAGACCTGCAGTAAGACCGAATATCTTCGCACCGCATGGAAGGACAGCCTGCTGGTACTCCTTAGGCTGAGTGCGGAAGAGTCCCTCTGATGGAACGCTTACGATACGTACCTTCATGCCGTCTTCACGAAGAAGAGCTGCACCTGCAACGAGAGTTGAGACCTCAGAACCTGAAGCTACGAGGATAACGTCCGGATTCTCGTCTGAACCTGCAACGATGTATGCACCCTTCTCTGCCTGAGTATAGTCTGTTCCGTCAGGAAGCTGCTCGATGTTCTGGCGTGAGAAGATGAGGGCTGTAGGAGTGTCTACGTTCTCCATAGCCATCTTCCAGCACTGTGTCGTCTCGATAGAGTCGGCAGGACGAAGCACGAGGACTGAGTTCTTTCCATGGTGGTTCTTGAGCTTCTCCATGAGGCGGATCTGTGCCTCCTGCTCTACAGGCTCATGAGTAGGACCGTCCTCACCTACGCGGAATGCGTCATGCGTCCAGATGAACTTCACAGGAAGCTCCATGAGGGCAGCCATACGCACAGCTGGCTTCATATAGTCTGAGAATACGAAGAATGTACCGCAGGCAGCGATTACACCACCGTGAAGAGCCATACCGATGCAGCAGCAAGCCATTGTAAGCTCAGCTACACCTGCCTGGAAGAATGCACCGCTGAAATCATCCTTTGTAAGAGATGTGGTCATCTTGAGGAAGCCGTCAGTCTTGTCTGAGTTAGAAAGGTCTGCAGAAGCGCAGATCATGTTAGGAACCTGCTGAGCGAGCTGGCTGAGAACCGCTGCAGAAGCGTTTCTTGTAGCGTCGCCTGCCTTCTGCTGGACAGCTGTCCAGTCAACCTTAGGAGCAGCACCGCTGAACCACTCTGCCTGTGCGGCAGCCTTCTCAGGATTTGCAGCTGCCCATGCAGCCTCCTCAGCGTGACGTTCTGCCGCAATAGCCTTGAGCTCTTCCTCGCGCTTTGCATAGAGAGCCTTGACTTCGTCGAAGATAGCGAACGGATTCTCCGGATCGCCACCAAGATTTGCTACTGTATTCTTGAATGCATCTCCGCCGAGAGGAGCACCGTGAGTCTTGCAGTTACGCTCGTAAGATGTACCGTCAGCCTTGAGAGCACCCTTACCCATCACGCACTTACCGATGATGAGGACAGGGCATCCCTTTACGGCTTTAGCCTCGTCGATAGCCTTGCGGATCTCGTCGAAGTCGTTACCGTTGATTGTGATCACATGCCAACCCCATGCGCGATACTTCATCGCTGTATCCTCAGTCATGACCTCACCGCACTCTGTAGAGAGCTGGATATCATTAGAGTCATAGAACATGATAAGGTTATCAAGTCCGAGGTGACCTGCTATACGTCCTGCACCCTGTGAAATCTCCTCCTGAACGCCACCGTCAGAGATATATGCGTAGATAGTTTCCTTGGCAAATGTCGGGTTTCCTGTGCGTGCCGCAAGGAACTTTGCTGCGATAGCTGCACCTACAGCAAACACATGACCCTGTCCGAGTGGGCCTGATGTATTCTCGATGCCGCGCATGAGGTCTACCTCAGGGTGACCTGGTGTAGGAGACTCCCACTGACGAAGTTGCTGAAGTTCCTCGAGAGTGAACTTGCCTGCAAGAGCGAGCTGAGAATAAAGCATCGGAGCCATATGGCCCGGATCAAGGAAGAAACGGTCGCGGCCTTCCCACTTAGGATTCTGCGGGTCATACTGGAGATACTCAGAATAGAGCACATTGATGAAGTCGGCACCTCCCATCGCACCACCAGGGTGACCTGATTTAGCCTTTTCAACCATCGAAGCTGCAAGGATACGGATATTATCCGCAGCGAGATTCATAACTTTCTTGTCGTTCATAATATTTAATAATGTGGTTTAGTTACCGAATAATGACAAAGTCTTTAAAAAATCGCATAAAAATAATATTTTTAATCGACCTTTCAAAATATTCAACGGAATTTGTACAAAAACCGCATAAAAAGGAGATACTGCAGAGAATCATCAGTAACCTGTCATATAGCCTGCAAAATGAGTCGCCTATGTCCCAAAATTGACAGAAATTGCCTTTTTTTTGACACTTTGACAACATTATTAATATATCATGAAACAGAAATGCAAGTTTTGATGACTTGTATTTCGTATCTTTGTATGTAGAATGGAATATAACAACTAAAATCAATAACCATGGCACAGAACACCTCTAATGAAGCGAAAGGCTTCTACAAGCTATCCTGGATCCAGCGCATAGGATTCGGAAGCGGCGACATGGCCCAGAACCTCATCTACCAGACAGTCAGCATATGGCTTCTGTTCTTCTACACCAACGTCTACGGCCTCAGCCCGGGAACGGCTGCAGTGATGTTCCTGATAGTACGTCTGGTCGACGTACTTTGGGACCCTCTCGTCGGAACATTCGTAGACAAGAGCAATCCTAAATGGGGCAAATACCGCTCATGGCTCGTCCTTGGCGGAATTCCTCTTGCGGGACTCGCCATCCTCTGCTTCTGGAACGGCTTCAGCGGTTCTGTAGCTTACGCTTACGTCACCTACGTAGGAATGAGCATGTGCTACACTCTTGTCAACGTGCCTTACGGTGCATTGAACTCATCCCTCACAAGAGACACTGAGGAGATAACAATCCTCACATCGACCCGTATGTTCATGGCAAACCTCGGAGCGCTCATCGTGAAGTCGCTTCCTATGGTGATCGCCATCTTCGCACCGGTTGCCGCTGACGGCACCGCAATCATCGACAAGCCTGAATCGGCTTCTGCATGGTTCATAACGATGGCTATCTTCTCTCTTGCCGGTCTCGCCCTCCTTGTATTCTCATTCTCGCAGTGCAAGGAGAGAGTCGTCATGGACAAGAAGGAGTCCGAGAACGTGAAGGTCAGCGACCTGTGGATGGAGTTCCTCCGCAACAAGCCATTGAGAGTGCTGGCATTCTTCTTCATCACTGCGTTCGCGATGATGAGCATCGGAAATGCCGCAGATGCATACTTCATGACTTATAACGTAGGAGCTACTCCTGTAATGACAACCGCATTCATGTGGCTCGGCACCATCCCTGCTTTCATATTCATGCCTCTCGTACCGGCCATCAAGCGCAAGATCGGAAAGAAGGGTATGTTCTACCTCTTCCTGGGCACAGCCGTCGTAGGTATGGCAATGATGTATGTATTCGTTCAGGTAGAAGCATTGAAGCAGTTCTGGCTTCTCTGCATCGCGCAGTTCGTAAAGAGCACAGGTATCATTGTAGCGACCGGTTACATGTGGGCTCTTGTCCCTGAAGTCGTTTCATATGGCGAATACACATCAGGAAGGCGTATTGCCGGCATCGTCAACGCATTGACCGGTATCTTCTTCAAGGCCGGAATGGCACTTGGAGGCGTCGTACCTGGCCTCGTTCTTTCAATCGTGGGATTCGATGCGGCGCTTTCACACCAGACAGCGATTGCCGAGCAGGGTATCCTCTGGCTTGTATGCGTGATCCCGGCAGTCCTTCTCCTCCTCGCGATGTTCATTATTTCAAAGTATGAGCTTGAGGACGACGTGATCGACGACATCAACAGAAAGATCGAAGAAAGAGCTAAAAACGCATAAGGCATGAAGATTATCTCAATATTTGCATCGATGCTGCTGATTGCAGCATGCAGTGCTCCGGCACAGACCGGCCTCAAAGACACTTTTGCAGATCATTTCTACATAGGAGCTGCTCTCAACGAGGCTGAAATCACCGGAACCGACGCTGCTGGAGTCGAGCTTATCAAGCAGAACTTCAACTCGATCGTAGCAGAGAACTGCATGAAGTCTGAAGAGATACATCCTGAAGAAGGAGTCTATGATTTCACCCTCGCAGACAAGTTCGTCGAGTTCGGAGAAGCGAATGACATGTTCATCATAGGACACTGTCTTGTATGGCATTCTCAGCTTGCAAAGTGGTTCGCATACGACGATAACGGCAATTATGTGACTCCGGAAGTCCTCAAGCAGAGGATGAAGGACCACATCACCACAATCGTGACACGCTACAAGGGCCGCATCCACGGCTGGGACGTTGTGAATGAAGCTATCGTGGAGGACGGTTCATACAGAAAAAGTCCTTTCTACGAGATCCTCGGAGAGGAGTTCATTCCGCTTGCATTCCAGTATGCACACGAAGCGGATCCTGACGCCGAGCTCTATCTGAACGACTACGGAATGAACGTACCGGGCCGCCGCGAGACATATGTAAGGATCGCCAACGACCTGAAGGCCAAAGGACTGCGCATCGACGCAATCGGAATGCAGGGCCATATGGGCATGGACTATCCGGATATGACGGAATTCGAGGAAAGCATCGAAGCCTTCGCCGGTACCGGCTGCAATGTCATGATCACAGAATGGGACATGTCAGCTCTTCCGACCGTGAACATGGGAGCCAACGTGAGCGACACCGTTGCCTTCAGAGCAGCGATGAACCCATATCCTGACGGTCTTCCTGAAGACGTTTCGACAGAATGGAACTCGCGCATGAAGTCATTCATGGACCTGTTCATCAAGCACTCTGACGTAATCACACGCGTCACCGCATGGGGCGTAAGCGACAACGACTCATGGAAGAACGACTGGCCGATGAAGGGCCGCATGGAATACCCTCTCCTGTTCGACCGTAACCTCCAGCCTAAACCATTCCTTAACGAATACACAAAATAATAACCAACAATATGAAGACAAAGAAAAGATACCTCTTCCCTGCAGACTATATGGCAGATCCGTCTGTACATGTATTCAACGACCGCATCTACATCTATCCGTCACATGACTGGGAGTGTGAAAATGTCGAGAATGACAACGGAGACCAATATGTAATGAAGGATTATCATGTATTGTCGACAGACGATCCGATGAACGGTGAGGTCATAGACCACGGATGCGTCCTCGCATTGGAGGATGTTCCATGGGCAGGACGCCAGATGTGGGACAACGACTGCCATGAAAAAGACGGCAAATACTACATGTACTTCCCTATGAAGGACAAATGCGATATATTCCGCATCGGAGTTGCAGTTGCAGACAGGCCTGAAGGCCCATTCATCCCTCAGCCTGACCCTATCCGCGGCAGTTACAGCATGGATATCTGTGTACTCAAGGAAGATGACGGATATTACATGTACTTTGGTGGCCTATGGGGCGGCCAGCTTCAGAGATACAAGGACAATAAGGCGCTTGAGAGCGCATACCTCCCTGAAGGTGACGAGCCATCTCTTCCTAGCCGCTGCGTGAAGCTTACAGATGACATGCTCCAGTGGGCAGAGGAACCAAGGCCGGTACAGGTCGTGGATGAAGAGGGAAATCCTCTCAAGGCAAGTGACCCTCACCGTTTCTTTGAAGCCAGCTGGGTTCACAAATACAACGGAAAATACTATTTCTCTTACTCAACCGGAGACTCTCATCTTCTTTGCTACGCAATCGGAGATAACCCATACGGACCGTTCACATACAAGGGAGTGATCCTTACCCCGGTAGTGGGCTGGACTACCCACCATTCGATCATCGAATACAAGGGCAAATGGTATCTTTTCCACCATGACAGTGTTCCATCAGGCGGCAAATCATGGCTCCGCAGCCTGAAAGTTTGCGAACTCACATATAATGAGGACGGTACAATCCAGACAATAGATGGACTCGATGAATAGATTATTATTTTTTATCCTGACAAGCATTGTCATTGCCGGCTGCTCAAAGCCTGTCGGCAATGACAATTTGCTATGGCTTCCGGCTGAAGAATGCGAAGTGGAGGCACAAGTCATCATTGATGACACATCCGATCTTCAGAATGACGGTTTCATCATCAAAGGTGCACCTGGAGACAGAGTGATCATTGCAAAGACCGGAATCGGAGCGATGTATGGCAAATACGCCCTTCAGCGCATGGAAAGGACCGGCAAGGCCGATTGCGAACTCGACATCAGAGAAGAGCCATCTTACGAGCGCCGCATCCTTAACCACTGGGACAATCTCGACAATACGATCGAGAGAGGTTATGCAGGCTGGTCTATCTGGCACTGGGGCGAACCAGTACCTGTCGAACTGATCAAGCAGTATGCACGGCTCAATGCCTCCATAGGCATAAACGGAAGCGTATTGAACAACGTAAATGCAACTCCTGAGATGCTCAGCAGAGAAAAACTCGAAAGAGTTGCCGAGATAGCCGACATCATGCGTCCATACGGAGTGCATGTCTATCTGTCAGTAAACTTCTCTTCTCCTGCTGCTTTGGGAGGCCTCAAAGATTCCGATCCTCTCAACCCTGAGGTAAAGAAATGGTGGGAGGAGAAGGTTGCGGAGATCTATGAGCTGATTCCGGACTTCGGCGGATTCCTTGTAAAGGCCAACTCTGAAGGATTGCCGGGACCGCAGGACTACGGCCGCACCCATGCTGACGGAGCAAACATGCTGGCAGAAGCTCTTGAACCATATGACGGTATCGTGATGTGGAGGGCTTTTGTATATGCCCCAGATAGTCCGGACAGAGCGAATCAGGCATACGAAGAGTTCATGCCGCTCGACGGAAAGTTCCATGACAACGTGATAATCCAGATCAAGAACGGTCCGGTGGACTTCCAGCCTCGCGAACCTTTCAGTCCGCTGTTCGGTGGAATGTCGAAGACTGCCATGATGGTGGAATTCCAGATCACCATGGAATACCTCGGAGGATCTAACCACCTGGTATATCTGTCCACCTTATTCGAAGAGTGCCTTGACAGTGACACCTATTGCGCAGGAGAAGGCTCTACAGTAGCTGCTGTCACCACCGGAAAGATCTATCCGGAACCATACAAGACATCCGCAATTGCCGGCGTCGCAAACATCGGACGCGATGCGAACTGGTGCGGCCATGAATTCGCCCAGTCGTCCTGGTACTGTTTCGGCCGCCTCGGCTGGGACGTATCCCTGAGTTCTGAAGAGATCGCTCGCGAATGGCTGGCCCAGACCTTCACTTCTGAAGAGAAATTTGTAGAGCCTGTACTCGACATGATGATGACATCACGAGAAGCGGTTGTAGATTACATGATGCCGCTCGGCCTGCATCACATCTTCGCCGGCATCCACCATTACGGTCCTGAACCTTGGTATGCACCAGAAGGAGCACGTTCAGACTGGCTGCCGAAATATTACCATCAGGCTGGCCCGGACGGAATCGGTTTCGACAGGACCCGCAAAGGAAGCGGCAATGTAGACCAGTATCATGAGCCTCTCGCATCAATGTACAACAGTACGGACACCTGCCCTGAAGAGCTTCTCCTCTGGTTCCACCACATTCCATGGACTCATGAGATGTCGTCCGGCAGAACATTCTGGGACGAGATGTGCCACAGATACGACAGAGGCATACAGAAAGCTCGTGAGTACATCAAGGTATGGGATGCGGCCAGACCTTATGTCGATGCAGAAAGATGGGAGGCTGTACGGGCGAAGCTTGAAATACAGGAGAGCGACGCAAGATGGTGGAGAGACGCCTGCGTGCAGTATTTCGGTGAATTCTCCGGCCTTCCTGTACCTGCTGACGTCGAGCAGCCCGAACGCCCGCTCGAAGAATTGAAAAAGATCAAACTGAACATGCTGCATCACAATTAGCGTACTAAAACGACATCCGCCACTGTTTTCAAAATAGTGGCGGATGTCGTTAATAATATCAGACTACTGATTAAGATAGCTTTTCAATGCATCTACATACTCTTCGAATGTCTTTAGCCCTGTAGCAGTAATCCTGCAGATGGTCTGAGGCTTCTTTCCCTTGAATCCTTTCTCGACAGTTATGTATCCGGCGGTAGTAAGTTTGTCAATCTGTACACTAAGATTGCCGGCTGTAGCACCTGTGGCCTCACGAAGATAGACAAAGTCCGCTTCTTCGAGATTCACCAGCACCGACATTACCGCCAGACGCAGTTCGGAATGTAAAAGTGGATCAAGTTTCTTGAACATAACGGTATCGTTTAAGCTCTTTTATTCATCATCATTCCCGGAACGATGAGATTCAGAATCGCTGCCGCTGCAAAGAACAAAGGTACAAATTCATTCTGAGAAAAGAACAATGCGACCGTACAACCCAGTCCGGTAATGAAGCCTCCTGCTGTAACGTAGGTATTTTTCAGGACAAGTCCCGTCATTACCGCCGAGAAACCGAGCAGAACAGCTGTGAGATATCCCGTAAACTGAGGGGCAATGAAGGCGAATACTGCAGAAAGCACTGTAGCAAAGACACCATAAGTGACCCATATCTGCCCCAGAGTACGGCTGATGAAGGTTTTTCCTTCACTTCTGCACTTTCCCCTAAGGAGTATCGACGACAAAGGCCAGCCCGCTACAGGTATACCGAACCAGAGGAAGTTCCAGCTCTGGTTTCCGGTAAATTTCAGCAGCATCCATACGGCAACTGAAAATATCAGCACGACACTACCCCAGATTATCATCGGGGTTCCGGCGTCCTTTTCAAAGTCTTTTCTGCTCTTCTCTATCGCATCATTGATGATCTGCAAGCTCTTTTCAGGGGTCATTCCATTAGTTTCCATTTGAAATAGTGATTGATTGTTAAACTTTCAGACCCTGCCCCTACCCTTCCGGACGGATAAGGACAGAATCCTTCCCTGTGATCACGATGCAAATATAAACAAGTTTATAATATAAACCAAATTAAACAGGCAGGTCGCGTGCATTTTTGCAAAAAAATGCTCCTGCCCCCCTTGAAATTCAGGGTATCAGGAGCAAAATCGCACTAAATTGCTCGTGACCTACATGAAGCTACATGGCAAAAGCATTAAAGCCGCCGTCAACAACTGCTACGGTTCCTGTAACGAACTTTGCAGCATCCGACATCAGATAATGGATGGTACCGCAGAGCTCCTCAGGATCACCCATACGTCCGAAAGGTGTCTGACGGATCACATCCTGGCCACGCTGAGTGAAGGTGCCGTCAGGATTGGTAAGAAGTGACCTGTTCTGTTCTGTGATGAAGAATCCTGGAGCTATGGCGTTGACTCTTATGCCCTCACCGAACTTCTTTGCACATTCTGTTGCCATGAAGGCTGTGAAATTGGAAATACCAGCCTTGGCTGCAGCATAACCTGCGACGCGCGTCATAGGGCGGAAGGCAGCCATCGACGAGAAATTGATTATGCTTCCCTTGCCCTGCTTTACCATAGGCTCAAGGAATACCTGGGTCGGGATCACGGTTCCCGTAAGATTAAGATTCAGAACTGTCTGGAACTGATCGACCTGAAGATCGAAGAAAGTCTTGTCAGGAGGTATCGTGGCACCTGCCATGTTTCCGCCGGCTGCATTGAGAAGAGTGTCGACACGACCGTACTTTGCAACGATGTCAGCACAGTTCTGCCTCACGACTTCCGCATTCATGACATCGGTCTTCATGAATTCGCAGCATCCACCAGCAGCGACGATATCCTGCGCTATGGCATTTCCCACATCCTCCTTACGACCGAGGATGACGACCTTAGCTCCCTCGAGAGCGAGATACTTCGCAATTGTGCGTCCGAGCACACCTGTGCCGCCGGTGATAACGACGACATTGTCCTTGATGTCAAATAAATTATTCATAGAAACCAGTCTGTTTATATTCGATACCCAATTCTCTGTCCACTGCCGCCATCACTCCCTGCACCTGTCCCATGGCGAACATACGCCCGAGGAACGAGTAGCCTGCGTTGTATCCCTTCGAAGCGTCGTCGAGCATGGTCATTCCGTGGTCCACACGCATCGGCAGTGACGGATTCTCCTTCTCGAAGATACGCACGAGTTCGACTATGTCTGCCCGGCCTCCGAGATGGCTCGCCTCAGTGAAGTCACCGTTGTCGAAGATATGGCATGAACGGAGATGGACGAAATGCGTACGTGAAGCGTATTTGCGGGCCATTTCCACCACATTGTTCTGAGCTCCCGCTGAAAGCGATCCGGCGCAGAATGTAAGGCCGTTATGCGGATTGTCAACCGCCTTCAGGAACCATTCGATGTCCTCATCAGAAGTCACGATACGCGGCAAGCCGAGCACCGGGAACGGAGGATCATCAGGATGTACGCACATGTTCATACCGCATTCCTCGCATACCGGCATTATCGCCGAAAGGAAATAACGCATGTTTTCACGAAGCTGATCCTTGGTTATGCCGTCGTACAACGAAAGAAGCTGACGAAACAGTTCGATCGGATGTTCGTCATCCTCGCGGATGTTTCCGCTCACGAAGCCCTGGGTCTTCACGATGATGTTTTCCACCAGTTTATGTTCGCCTTCCGGAGTCATCTTTTCGCGAAGAGCATCGACTTCTGCCAGTATGTCCCTGTCAGAATCCAGTCCGGGGACCTTGAATCCTGCCCACTCTTCGCGGGCACCTTTGCGACCTACAATATATATGTCGAAATATGCGAATTCCGAATAAGAGAAATAAAGATTGGTCGTTCCGTTGGGATTGGGGTGCTCCAGATCAGTACGTGCCCAGTCAAGTACAGGCATGAAATTGTAGCATATGGTATGTATGCCTTCAGCTGACAGATTACGGAGACTCTCCTTATAGTTCCCGATCAGAATATCTCTGTCCGGTCCGCCGTATTTGATGCTCTCGCACACCGGAAGACTTTCTACGACAGACCATCTCATGCCGTAGCTCTCGATATATTCACGCAGGTCACGGATCATTTCCCGTGTCCACACCTGGCCGTTAGGCACATCGTGAAGAGCTGTCACGATGCCTTCAACTCCGATCTGCCTGAGCATGGCAAGAGTGATCTTGTCCTTCCTGCCGAACCATCTCCATGTCTTTTCCATCTTCTGATATTTAATTTCTACAAATTTCACAGATTTTTTTGTCAATCGCAACCATTATTGTTTCATGTTTGCCTCATTTTAAACCACAAGTTCATTTTTTCCTTAAAATAGCCATATTCTCAAGATAGTTTTTTAAATTTGCTTGTTATAACAATAACCATTTAAAACCATAGACACATGAAACGACTGCTTTCCATCGTATTTCTGCTTGCCGCTTTTACATGCGCAGAAGCAAAACTGACAGTATCGGATATCTGCACGGACGGCATGGTCCTTCAGCAGAAGAGCGAAGCCACCGTATGGGGTACATGCGACCCTCGTTCACAGGTGACAGTCACTCCGTCGTGGAACGGAAAGGCTTACACATGCAAGGCAGACAAGGACGGAAGATGGAGAGTTGCCGTCGAGACACCGGAAGGCAGTTATGAGGCCTATACAATGACTGTAAGTTCGGGAAACGAAAGCGTGACAGTCAGCGACATTCTCGTAGGAGAAGTTTGGTTCGCATCAGGACAGAGCAATATGGAAATGCCTATGCGCGGCTTCTACAACAGCCCGATAGAGCATGCTCAGGACTTCGTATGCGCTCCTGCTGCTACTGAGAAGATCAGGATGTTCACAGTGCCGGTCAAGCAGTCATATGAGCCACTTACAGAGGTGGATGCGGAATGGAAGGGTGCAGAATCGGCAACGATTCCTGACATGAGCGCGACTGCATTCTTCTTCGCATATAAGCTGAATCAGATGCTGGACATCCCTGTAGGTATCGTTTCATGTGCATATGGCGGAGCACGCATCGAAAGCTGGACGCCTAAGGAGATCCTCGAGACTTACCCGGACGAAGACCTCAGCCGCGAGGCAATAGAGGCGCAGACGCATTATGTACGTCCGTACCTTGCATACAACGCAATGCTGAATCCGGTCAAGGGTTATACTGTAAAGGGATTCATCTGGTATCAGGGATGCTCGAACGTAGGAAAACACGAGCAGTTCGTAGAACGCATGAACACCATGGTAAGCCATTGGAGAGAGTGCTGGGGAGACAAGGACGCCAAACTTCCTTTCTACATGGTGGAAATCGCCCCTTATCGCTACAAACCTGCAACAGAGGTAAGCTATGCTTCCCTTCTCCGTCAGGCCCAGCATGAGGCAGCGAAAGTGATTCCGAACTGCGGCATCGTGGTCACCAACGACCTTGTCGCAAGTTTCGAGCAGGACAACATTCATCCTACCAAGAAGCTGGAAGTAGGTGACAGACTTGCAAGGCTCGCCCTCAACCGTGATTACGGATACAGCCGCGTGGCATGCTACAGTCCTGAGGCTGTGAAATGCTGGATCATGCAGAACAGTAATGAAATAGCCGTAGAGCTGACCCACACTGAGAACGGCCTGAACCGCTGGATGGAAATCGAAGGTCTTGAAGTGGCAGGTAGCGAAGGGATCTTCTACCCTGTGACTTATGCATATTTCGAATGGGAGCCTAAGGTCATGAAGATAAGGTCTGAATTCGTTTGGGATCCATGCCAGGTACGCTACGGCTGGGGAGACTTCAACCCAGGAAATCTCAAGAATGTGGAAGGCATGCCTGTGGCTCCATTCTGGATAAAGATTGAAAAATAAAACAAGAGGATATGAAAGGTGTATACGTATTTTTAGCTGACGGCTTCGAGGTTTCTGAAGCCTTGACTACAGTCAACATGCTTCGCCGAGGTGGAGTAAACGTCAAGACGGTATCCATATATGATGACAGGATAGTTACCAGTTCCAACAGGATTCCGGTAGTTGCCGACATGGCATTCGGAGAATTCAGGGCGTCGACTACTTTCGGTCCATGTCTGCCGTCGGACGTCATGATCTTCCCTGGAGGCATGCCCGGATCATCAAATCTGGCGGCTTTCAGCAAGCTGATGGACATCATGCAGCAGCATTATGCTGAAGGAGGTACAGTTGCGGCAATATGCGCTGCACCAAGCGTCGTACTGAGTCTTCTCCCTGGCCTTGAAGGCAAGAGAATGACCTGCTATGACGGATTCGAGGAGGCTCTGCAGGCGAAGGGAGCAGAATATGTGAAGGACGGCGTCGTCGTGGACGGCAACATCATTACAGGACGCGGCCCCGGCTGGGCTGTAGAATTCGGTCTGGCGATTCTTGCCCGCCTCAAGGGCCAGGAAGTCGCAGATAAGGTGAAAGCCGGCCTGATGCTTTAGGCATTCCCCGCAGGGTGGTGAGGTGAAAACCAAATCCCTCCCACTCCTTCGGAGCGGGCCCCTCCCGTTCACGAGGGCCACGGGCGGCCACGGTTTTCACCCCACCACCCTGCGGGGAATGCGACGTAAGCAAGATACGGAACAAATACTAAAACCAGAACTATAT
Organism: Bacteroidales bacterium; assembly: GCA_017937885.1. Classification (GTDB taxonomy): domain Bacteria; phylum Bacteroidota; class Bacteroidia; order Bacteroidales; family UBA932; genus Cryptobacteroides. The sequence continues at coordinate 4,450 of JAGBCS010000041.1, read as the reverse complement.
TATGGAATTTAAAGGAAGAACCGCTCTCATCACTGGAGGCGGTACAGGCATAGGAGAGGCAATGGCCTACCAATATGCCATGAAGGGATGCAACGTAATCCTTACCGGAAGACGCATCGAGACACTTGAGAAAGTACAGAAGAAGTGCATAGAACTGGGAGTAAAGTCATGGTGCAAGACGGTTGACGTAGAAAAAAGCGAGTCTATAGACGAACTTGTCGCATGGGTGAACAGCGAAGGACACAAGATAGATTTTCTCCTTCTTAATGCAGGTATTTCGCAGAGAGCGCTTACCCTCGATACAGATATCAGCGTTGACCGCAGACTTATGGAAGTGAACTACTTCGGAGGAATATACCTTGTAAAGTCCCTGAAAGACATGTTCATCGAAAGAGGTGTACACATTGCCGTAGTCTCTTCTGTATCAGGAGTATTCGGTTTCCCTGTCCGCTCGGCATACTGCGCATCGAAGCATGCTATCCATGGATTCTACGAGACGATCGCCCTCGAGTATCCGCAGATCAAGACCACCATCATTATTCCGGGACGTATCCATACCGATGTATCGAAAAACGCCCTTGACGGTAACGGAAAAGCTACCGGTATCATGGATCCGGGACAGGCGAACGGATATGACGTGAACAAATGCGCAAAGGTCGCGATCCGCGCCATCGCACGAGGAAAGCACCAGAAGGTAATCGGAGGTTTCGACACGATCATGGTACCGTTCTACAAATATGTGCCATGGCTCTTCCGCCTGATCGCACGCAACGTTTCAGCTCGCTAGCGTGATGCGTAAAAGATTGCAGATCAAGCAAATAAACAATCGTCCTGCAAGAAAGAGAAGGCGGGACAATACGATTAAATAATTGATATAAAAGCAGTTGCAAATCATACTATTATGGCAAAAAGGAAAGTGATCTGCGGAGTGCAGCAGGTCGGAATCGGAGTTAGGAATGTTGAAGAGTCATGGGCATGGTACAAGGACGTCTTCGGCTTTGATATAAAGATGTTCGGTGATGAAGGTGTGGCGGAGCGCATGCTGCCTTACACAGGCGGAAAGCCCCAGCCGAGGTACGCCATTCTTGTCTTGAATCTTCGCGGAGGCGGTGGATTCGAAGTGTGGGAGCCACGTGGCCGCGAACTCAATTACATACAATTCACCCCGGAATTCGGAGACTACGGTATCTTCTGCTGCAAGGTGAAGTCACGCGACGTACGCGCTGCGTACGAGGAAATGAAGGTGAAAGGAGTGAACATACTCACGGAGCCGCAGAAGAATCCGGCAGGAAAGGAGCACTTCTTCGTGATGGACCCATGGAACAATCTGTTCGACATCGAAACAGACGACTATTGCTTCTATAACGAAGACAAGAATACAGGAGGCGGCAACGGTGCCATCCTCGGTGTTTCCGATATGGACAAATCCATCAAGTTCTATGGCGCCATCATGGACTATGACAAGGTGGAATACGATATTACTGAAGTTTTTGACGACCTCAAGGGTGTGCCGGGAGGGCAGTACAAGCTCCGCAGGGTAATGCTCGGAAGATCAAAGCCGATCGAAGGTCCGCTCAGCGAAGTCATGGGTACCTCCCACATCGAACTCGTCCAAAGAATTGACGAGGAAGGCGTACCTGCTGCGCGCAAACTTTACGAAGGACGTCTCTGGGGCGACCCGGGCTTCATCCACCTCTGCTTCGACATCCGCAACATGGAGGAGATACGCAAGGCGGCAGCGGCCTTCGGCCATGAGTTCGTATGCGACGGAGGACGCGATTTCAAGATGGGCGAGGCCAACGGACATTTCACATACATCGAAGATCCGGACGGCACTCTGATCGAATTCGTTGAGACGTTCAAGATTCCTATTCTCAAGAAGTTAGGCCTATACCTGCATCTTGAGAACCGAGACGACACAAAGCCGCTTCCGGCATGGATCCTCAAGTGTCTCCGCTTCATGAAGAGTAAATAAGAACAATCATGATTTATTTTGATTCAGACTATATGGCAGGGGCGCATCCGGATGTGATGCGCCGCCTTGTCGAGACAAATGCCGAACAGACAGTCGGCTACGGATGCGACGGATACACCGCTCATGCAGCCGAACTGATACGCAATGCATGCGGACTCCCTGATGCCAAGGTTCATTTCCTTGTAGGAGGCACACAGACAAACGCTACAGTAATCGACGGCCTTCTTTCTCGCCATGAAGGTGTTCTGGCAGCAGAAAGCGGCCACATAAACGTCCACGAAGCAGGAGCCATCGAAGCGACCGGGCATAAGGTACTCACCCTTCCTCAGAAAGAAGGTAAGGTAGCGGCCGAAGATGTGCGTAAATACATCCGCGACTTTTATAGCGACGATACATATGAGCACATGGTTGCGCCAGGAATGCTCTATATATCATTCCCGACCGAATATGGTGCGATTTATTCACTTTCGGAGCTGGAGGCTCTCAGTGAAGTATGCCATGAGGCTGGAATACCTCTGTTCATCGACGGAGCACGCCTTGGCTATGGTCTCGCGGCAAAAGGCAACGACGTGACCCTAAAGGATATTGCGCGTCTGAGCGACGTATTCTACATCGGCGGTACGAAGGTCGGAGCATTGTTCGGAGAAGCTGTTGTGGTCACTCGTCCCGGACTTCTGCCGCATTTCACTCCGCTTGTAAAGCAGCACGGAGCGATGCTGGCCAAAGGCAGGCTTCTCGGTGTGCAGTTTGCAGCGCTCTTTGAAGACGGACTCTACGAACGCATCTCACAGAACACGGTACGTCTGGCCGAAAAGCTGAAAGATGGATTTACGGCAAAAGGTTACGAGACCGCTGTAGACTCCCCTACCAACCAGCAGTTCTTCAGGCTTCCGAACGAAGTGATAGACAGGCTGAAGGAGAATGCCAGCTTCGAAATGTGGGGACCACGCGGAGAGACTGTCAGCACAGTACGCTTCGTCACAGGCTGGACTACGACCGACGAAGAAGTGGAGATGCTGATCGGTCTTCTCTAGAATCATCATAAATCTGAACTTATGACAGACCGTCAGGAAATTGCAAGACAGATCGTTGAGGAGACCTGTCCTCAAAGAAGGTTGAATTTGGAAAACATCAAGTTGTTTTCGGAAATCATCCGATGCAGGAAATTCCACAAAGGGGAAATAATTCTGGCAGATGGAGAAATATGCACCTGCCTGTCATATATTGAGAAAGGGCTTACCCGGCAGCATTACGTGAAACACGAAAAGGAGATGACCGAGCATCTCTCATGCGAAGGCGGCGTAGTTTTCTGTATCGACAGTTATTTCAACGGGACTCCAACCCATCTGGTAGTGGAAGCTCTGGAACCCACTATCATATGGGAGATGCCACGCACACTGATGGAAGAACTGGCAGAAACCAATGCTGATCTTGCATACCTATACAGACGGTTCATGGAAAAATCCCTGATACTCTCACAAGTCAAGGCTGACATCCTTCGCTTTGAGTCCGCAAAGGACAGATATACGAAACTGATGCAACTGTTTCCCGAGATAATCCAGAGAGCTCCTCTCACTCATGTGGCTTCATATCTTCAGATGTCTCTAGAGACTCTCAGTCGTGTCAGATCGTCTATCTGAACGGAACAGAATACATAAAAAGAGGATGTCATCACGACATCCTCTTACCACTGATAATTGTTCATTTTGAGTACCTTGTACTCCTCTACACTACTATAAACCTGTTCTTGTACTTTATATAAATAATCGGAGTTGGACAAGGAGGATATATGAGATATCTGTTGTCCATATTCGTAAATACTGATAATATCTTGTGAATTAACTTTTTCATTTCATTGCACCTCCCGACTTCTAATTCTGACTGATTTTTGCGCGTCTTGCGCCGGCAAGGTCATTTGCCTGAACCATTTACAGATTCAGCATCACAGCCATAAGCGCAGATACTTCAAAAAGGATAATGCAAAGCATGTATCTCTTTGAGTGGCCTGAAAACACAGAGCCAAAAGTTGTTACGTTCTTATTCATAGTCTTCAATCTTTTAACCCTTTCGGGTGTTACACTACTAATAACTATTACAGAGCATTTTCAGCAACATCATTGTTCTGATATCAAACAGTTGTTTCCATAATTTACTGCTCTATTTTCTGGTGCGAATTTATGGGCTTAGCAGCTTCAATGGTCAGAATTCATCAAGTATTTTTCAAAAAATCCGTTTTATTTGACACATGTCAAAAAATGAGGTCATGCAGACATATTGCATGCCTACCACATAGTCAGCCATTACTTGTGATTTGCCTCGCCGACGTTCCTGAGCATATCAGATGACCGAAGAAAAGGTTTTCAACCTACCAGTGAACTCCCCTATACTGCACTTTAGATTAAAGCGCTGATTTTCAGGTATATAACAAAAAAACGGAGTTCATTTCTGAACTCCGTTTGTGCTCCCCCAGGGAGT
>JAGBCS010000004.1 GCA_017937885.1 Bacteroidales bacterium | reverse complement strand
CACAATCGACGCGATGACAGCAAGCATCGAACAGATCGACTGGCCGATCCTGATGAAGATCACAGACCGCATACTTGCAGAGGTTCCGAACGTGAACCGCGTATGCTACGACCTCTCACCGAAGCCAAGCGCAACGATAGAGTGGGAGTAATCAGGAGTAATCATAAAAGAACAGGCTCTATGTGTTGAATACATAGAGCCTGTTTTCTTTATCTCACGCGAAGTTTCTTTCCGATGCGGAGGGTAGCGTTAGGGTTGATGTCGTTCAGCCTGCATATCGCGTTCACGGTCGTGCCGTTGTTGCGGGCAATCTTGCTGAGCGTGTCGCCGGATCGGACGACATACCATTTCATGGCCGCTCTTTCCGCATCCTCGGCCTTATCCTCCTCTTCGTTCCTCATCTCATCCTCGAAGTCCTGCTCGTAGTTGCTGTAGATGTTGAAGTATTTCTTCTTCAGCACGAAGAGACGATGGCGCAGTTCCCCTGTCTTGAAATCGATAAGCCACTGAGGGTCGAATGCGAAGCCCTTGTATCTGGTCTCGAAATGCAGATGCGGGCCGGTCGAACGTCCGGTAGAGCCTCCAAGGCCTATGACATCACCGGCATTCACCCAGTCACCGACTTCCACATATCTCTTGGAAAGGTGCGCGTAGAAGGTCTCAAGGCCGTTTACATGCCTGATGACTATAAGGTTGCCGAATCCGCCGAGATATTTGGACATCCTTACCTTGCCTGTAAAGGTTGCATATATCGGGTCTCCGGTCTTCAGAGGCAGATCGACTCCCTGATGGCGGCGGCCGCGACGCGGACCGAACTTGCCGCGAGGATGGATATCGCCTTGGAACGGACAATGGTACTGGTCCAGACTGTCGACAAGCCACACCGACCACGAATACGGAAGGTCCTCCTGAGCGAGCTTGTAGGGATTGGAGTTAACCTCATCCCAGGCCTCGTCAAAGATATCGGTCTCCTGCTGGAAGCCGGGCGTCTTGTAGTATTTCCATGTGTTGTCTCCGAACAGGATCACCTTGATATGTTCATTGACGGTATCGAGCGTGTCTATCGGATCTGATTCCGAATGGATCAGCGACGGGATCGACTCCAGTGCCGGGCGACGGATCATGACATGAGCCTTCGCCGTATCGATCCTTACGGGGTTCACTGCATAGGCAAGGCCTGCGGACAGGAATCCGGCCGCGCATACAGCGAACATGGTCAAGTTTCTTATTACGGTCCTTATGTTCATTTATTCAGCTCCGAATTGTTCCTTGAGGATCTTCCTGACAGTCGCAACCTTCTCGTCAAGAAGTTCCTTTGATGTAGCCTCGCACAGGAATCTCAGATACGGTTCCGTATTGGAAGGCCTTATATTGAACCACCAGTCCGGGAACTCCACACGATAACCGTCGAAATCCATATATGCCGTAGACTTTTCCGTACTCATGAAATGGTCACGCACGGCATCCATCGCTCCCTTCTTGTCCTCGACACGGAAGTTGATCTCTCCCGAATTCTGATACTTCTCGATGCGTGATATAAGCTGGCTGAGAGACACACCCTGAGCCTTCATCTTAGCCACGACATTCACGATCAGGATGGCCGCCAGCATTCCGCTGTCAGAATAGAAGAAGTCGCGGAAATAATAATGTCCGGCAAGTTCGCCTCCGTATACTCCGTCGATCTCGCGAAGCTTGAGGGCCGCATATGCACGCCCTACCCTCCATGTGTTCATCACTCCTCCCATCGGCGCGAGATACTCGCCCACGGCCTTGGAGCTTCTTATATCCTGGTGGATGTAACCCTTCTCCCCTCTTTCTTCGAGGAAGTAATGGCCAAGAACGGCAATCATCAGATCCGGAGAGATGAAACGGCTGTTCTCGTCGACGAACATGACACGGTCGGCATCTCCGTCAAATATGATTCCGATATCGGCCTTCGTCTCCGCCACAAGCCTCTTCAGGGCCTCCACGTTCTTCTGGACGAGAGGGTTAGGCTCATGGTTAGGGAAACTTCCGTCCATCTCCTCATAGATATATGCCGGCTGGTCTCCGAAGATGTCGCGGACGAAGAGGGACGCCATTCCGTTCGAGACGTCCATTGCTATCTTCAGGCCACTCCAGTCGCCCTTGTACTTGAGCAGGAAAGCCAGATAGTCAGCCTTGATGTCCATCTCGCGGACCTGTCCCCTGACTGCCGCGACAGGACACTCGCGGCCGCTTTCCACCCACTCCTTTATCTGCCCGAGGCCTGTATCCAGACCGACAGGAAGTGCATTTTCACGTGACACCTTGAGTCCGTTGTACTCTGCCGGATTGTGTGATGCAGTGATCTGCACCGAGGCCTTGAAGCCGTAGTTTGCAGTACCGAAGTACACCATAGGGGTAGTGCTGAGGCCTATATCGTACACATCAGCACCGGCATCCGTGATACCCTTGAGAAGGTATTCATGGATCTCCGGAGAGGACACTCTGGCGTCCCTTCCTACCAGCACCTTGTCTGCCTCCAGCAGTTCCGGGAGGAAATAGCCCACCTTGTAGGCCGTCTCCTTGTCAAAGTCCACATTGTAGACTCCCCTGATGTCGTATGCGTGAAATGCTCCCATCAGCGTTTTGATTTATATCGTGTCTGCACTGTTCCTTTCGATATCGCCTGCAGCTTGCGCGCTATCAGCTTGCGGCGGATCGGCGATACGTTGTCAACAAAAAGGTTGCCGTCCAGATGGGACAGCTCGTGCTGCACCATGCGGCATGCGAACGCATCGAACTCCTCGACGACCTTTTCGAGGTTCTCGTTGTAGTATTCGACCTTTATCTTCGAAGGGCGTGTAACCTCCGCATAGATGCCAGGTACGCTCAGACAGCCTTCGGAGAACTCGCAGGTCTCCTCGCTTTCCTCAAGCACGACCGGATTTATCATCACTCTGAAGAAATCCTTAAGGTAATCATAAGTCTCTGTAAGGTCACGTCCGTCGACAATGACAATATTCTTGTTTACTCCGACCTGAGGAGCGGCAAGACCGCAGCCGTCCGCATTCTTCAAGGTCTCCTTCATGTCTTCAAGGAGTTTCGCAATCCCCTCCTTGTCGTTCAGATCAACATCGGTATTCTCGCGACGGAGAACATCCGAACCGTATAAATATATTGGTAGTATCATAATTCTATCTCGTTCTGTCAAGGTAACTCTGTAAAATAATGGCTGCGCTTATCTTGTCGACCGACTCCTTCTTCATCCTGTCCTGCTTCTTCATGCCTCCGTCGATCATCGCCCTATGCGCCAGCACCGACGTAAAGCGTTCATCCTCAAGCTCTACAGGAATAGCAGGAAAAGCCTTGGCAAGATGCTTGAGAAAGACATCTATATCCTTGGCCGCCTCGGAAGGAGCGCCGTTCATATTGATCGGATAACCGACAACAAAACGCACTACATTCTCATTTTCAGCATATTTTTTAAGATAATCTATTATCTTTGCAGAATGTACCGTTTCAAGTGCAGATGCAAAGATTCCGAGCGGGTCGCTGACCGCCACTCCGACTCTTTTCCTACCGTAATCTATGCCTATGATTCTGTCCATTTGGGTGCAAAGTTACTAATAAAAACGGATTTATGTCACAACGTACAAGAGAAAAGAAAAGCAAGAAGTTCAGACTGGCTGTAATCGACGACACGACGCACCGTCAGCTGGCGACACTACACTTCACGAAGACGAGCTTTTTCGTGACCATCGTGACCATAGTGGTCCTGCTTTTCGTTGCCGTATACCTCATACTTGCCTACACGCCGGCCAGGACCTTCATCCCAGGCTATCCTGACGCACGTTCGAAGAGGGCCGCGATCCAGAACGCGATCACGATCGACTCGCTGGAAAGCGTGATTTACAAATGGGAACTCTACTCCGAGAACCTGCGAAGGGCGGTGGAAGGTGAAGAGCCGCTGAAGATCGACAGTCTGATCAATGCAGGCAGGAAGAGTCAGGAGATAAGTCTTGACGAGGCCCAGATGCTCAGACAGGATTCACTTCTCAGACAGCACGTCAAGGAAGAGGAGCAGTTCGGGATCTCCGAAAGGGACAGAAGGAACCTCCCTATCGAAGGCCTGCACTTCTTCACCCCGCTCAAGGGTGTGATATCTCAGGGATATGACCCCGCAGAGCATCCGTTCGTCGACATCACAGCCCCTGCCGGTTCTGTCGTCAAGGCTCCGCTCGACGGAACAGTGATATTCGCAGGATGGAGCGACGACGCAGGACACACGATCCAGATCCAGCATGACGGAGACATCATCTCAATATACAAACACAACGAAAAACTCCTGAAGAAAGCCGGCGACAAGGTCACTGCCGGTTCTCCGATCGCCCTCGTAGGCAACTCCGGAGAACTCACGACAGGATACCATCTCCACTTCGAGCTCTGGCACAAGGGAGAGACAGTCGACCCGACAAAATACATAAAGTTCTGACATGGAAAAGAGACGCATAGCCATATTAGGCTCCACCGGTTCGATCGGAAGACAGGCCCTCGACGTCATACGTCAGCACAGGGACCTCTTCGAGGTTGAGATTCTGACAGCAAACAACAGTACAGACCTGCTCATCAGCCAGGCGATCGAATTCGACGCAAACGCGGTAGTGATCTGCAACGAGGAAAAGTACAGGGAAGTCAAGGAAGCACTGGACCCGCACGATATAAAGGTATTCGCCGGAATGCAGTCCGTCTGCGACCTTGTGACGGGAGACAACATAGACATAGTGCTGACATCCATGGTAGGATTCAGCGGTCTTTCGTCGACCGTAGCGGCCGTCAAGGCAGGCAAGACGATAGCGCTGGCCAACAAGGAGACGCTTGTGGCGGCGGGAAGGATCGTGATGGATCTGGCAGCAAGACACAGCTCCCACATCCTGCCGGTAGACTCCGAGCACTCTGCCATCTTCCAGTGCCTGATGGGATCGGCAGGCGCCCCTGTCGAAAAGATCCACCTTACGGCTTCCGGAGGTCCGTTCAGGACATGGACCCGCGAACAGATCGCGAAGGCTACAAGGGCGGAAGCGCTCAACCATCCGAACTGGAGCATGGGAAGCAAGATCACGATTGACTCCGCGACCATGATGAACAAGGGACTCGAGATCATCGAGGCCCGCTGGCTGTTCGGCACTCCGGGAGACAAGATACAGGTAGTGATCCATCCTGAGTCCATAATCCATTCGATGATAGAATACGCAGACGGATCGGTGATAGCACAGATGGGGCATCCGGACATGCGCGAAGCCATACAGTTCGCCTTCAGCTATCCTTACAGACTCACGCTTGACAACAGGAAGCTGAACTTTGCAGAACTCGGCAGCCTGTCCTTCTTCGCTCCGGATGCGGAAAAGTTCCCTGCTCTCAAGCTCGCCTACGAATCTCTCGAGAAGGGAGGAAACATGGCCTGCATAATGAATGCGGCGAACGAAGCCGCCGTAGCGGCGTTCCTCAAGGAGCGCATCGGCTTCTACGACATCACGCGTGTCGTGCAGGAATGCATGGCTGGTGCGGATTTTGTAGCGGATCCGGATCTGGACACGATCTTCCGGACGAACGAGGCTGCCTTTGCAAAGGCAAACGAGCTGATAGACAGGATAGCCGGAGGAAAATCCCTATAATTCAAACTGAAAAATGGCCATACTCATCAGGATACTTCAGGTGATTCTCGCCCTGTCGGTGCTTATTCTTGTGCATGAACTCGGGCACTTCACCTTCGCAAAACTTTTCGGCATCAGGGTCGACAAGTTCTATCTTTTCTTTGACGCCGGAGAGAGGAAGCTTCTCAGCACAAAGGAAGGATGGTTTTCCAGACTGTTCCCTAAAGGCAAGGAGCTTGATACGGAATACGGCATAGGCTGGCTTCCTCTGGGAGGTTACTGCAAGATCGCCGGAATGATAGACGAATCCATGGACACCGAGCATCTGAAGACGGACCCTCAGCCATGGGAATTCCGCACAAAGCCGGCATGGCAGAGGCTGCTCGTCATGGCCGGAGGCGTTCTGTTCAACTTCATCTTCGCGATAATCATGTACACGACGCTTCTCGCAGGATGGGGAGAGCAATACGTGACCAACGAAGGCAGCTGCATATATGTCAACGAACTGGCATACGACATGGGCTTCCGCAACGGAGACCATATCATCAGTTTCGACGACTATGTACCGGAAAACTTCCATATGCTCCAGGTAGACCTCGCCCGTGAGACCGCACAGAAAGCGACCGTGCTGAGAGGAAGCGACACGCTGGACATCTACATCGACCACAGCAGGATAGGAGAGATACTGAACACCCCTGGAATGTTCTCGCTCGCTATACCGTTCGCCATCGGCAGCATCCCGGAGAGTTCACCTAACGCCGGTTCCGCACTGAAGGAGGGAGACAGGATAATAAAGGTACAGGACGTCAGCACGGCATTCGTCCAGGACGCATGGCCGGTACTTGAAGCGAACGCGGGAGGTCCCGTATCGGTAGGGATCCTGCGTGGCGCGGACACCCTCGCAATGGAAATCCAGGTCGACACAGCCGGAAGGATCGGAGTATATCTGCAGCAGCCAGACTTCAAGACCAGGGAATACAGCTTCGTTTCCGCAATTCCGGCAGGATTCAGGAAGACCTTCGCATCCATCGGAGACTACCTGAAGGATCTCAAGCTCGTATTCACTCCGCAGACAGAGGCATACAAGTCAGTCGGCAGCTTCATAGCGATAGGACAGGTATTCCCTGAGACATGGGACTGGTTCAGCTTCTTAAGCATCATCGCCATGCTTTCAGTGATGCTCGGAGTGATGAACCTGCTTCCTATCCCGGCCCTTGACGGAGGACACATAGTATTCACCATATATGAAATGGTCACAGGGCGCAAGCCTAGCGACAATTTCCTCTACATCACGCAGATAATCGGCATGCTGCTGATATTCGGTCTGATGTTCCTTGCCTTCGGCAACGATATTGCAAGACTCATAAGATAACATAAAACATTACCAGACATGAAAAGGATCATAAGACTCATGGCCATAATGACGGCCGCAGTTCTCGTTCTCGCTTCGTGCAACCAGCAGAAGGCCAGGAAGGCTCTTCTTCCTAACATCACAGGAAAGGCAGGAGAAGTGGTGATCGTCATCGACAAAGGCGATTGGGAAGGTGCCGTCGGTACGGTACTGCGCGATTCGCTTGCTTGCGAAACTCCTTACCTTGCCCAGAGCGAGCCTCTGTTTACCCTCGTGAATGTCCCTCACTCGGCCTTTACGCACATGTTCCAGGTACATAGGAACATCATCATGGTCAACATCAGCAGTTCGGTTACAGAACCGGGAGTGGTATACAGGAAGGACTCATGGGCTGCACCGCAGACCGTCATCCACATCAACGCTCCGGATGCAGATACGGCAGTGAATCTGATCAAGGAGAATACCGCACTCCTCCGCGCGACGATCGAGCAGGCAGAAAGAGACCGCATCATCAGGAACACAAAGAAGTACGAGGAAAGAAAGCTTGCAGCAGCCGTGACGGAAATGATCGGAGGATCTCCTCACTTCCCGTCAGGATACCAGCTCAAGGCAAAGAAGAACGACTTCATATGGCTCGAGTACGCAGTGCAGTATGTGACTCAGGGCGTCCTCGTGTTCAAGTATCCGGTCGTCGAGGGCGAGAACATGATGGAACTTGACAATCTGCTGGACAACACCAACGAAGTCCTGAAGAACAATGTCCCGGGAATGTTCGACAATACATACATGACCGTAAGCGACTTCGTCCGTCCTACGATCGAGTACATGCGCTACAAGGGACTTGACTTTGCGGAAATGAGAGGTTTCTGGGAGGTTCAGAACGACTTCATGGGAGGACCGTTCGTGTCACACACCTTCTACAGCAAGGACGGCAAGGATATGATCGTACTGCTCGCATTCGTATACTCTCCAAGATATGACAAGAGGCAGTATCTCAGGCAGGTAGAATCAGTGATCTACTCGTTCGAATGGGCTCAGGAGAAAGAAGATGTCAAGAAAGATTAAAAAATATTTTGCGAGTTAAAAAACTTTTCTTACCTTTGCACTCCCATTTGTAAAAAATGGTCAGTTTGGTCGGTTCGTCTATCGGTTAGGACTCAAGATTTTCATTCTTGCAAGAGGGGTTCGATTCCCCTACCGACTACGAGAAAAATATAAAAAATAAGAACAATGGCAAACCACGCTTCAGCAGACAAGCGCTATCGCCAGAGCGAGAGGCGCAGATTGCATAATAAGTATTATGCAAAGACTACAAGAAACGCAATACGTGCGATTCGAAACACAACCGACAAGACAGCAGCAGAGGCTAACGCTCCTAAGGTCTACGCAATGATCGACAAGCTCGCAAAGATCGGTGTTATCCACAAGAACAAAGCTGCAAACCTTAAGAGCGGTATCGCAGTTTATATCAATAAACTTTCATAAAGAAAGGTTCCCTTTTAGGGGTTTTCTTATAGCTGGAGAGTGGCAGTCCAACGGACTGCCACTTTACTTTTAAAAGCAATCGAGATGTAGCGCAGTTGGTAGCGCACTACGTTCGGGACGTAGGGGTCGCGTGTTCGAGTCACGTCATCTCGACCAGATGAAAAAAAGGTCGGTTCCTTCACAGGGACCGGCCTTTTGCCAATATTTATGTAAATAACCAGAAGGTTCTATTTGAAATTACAGCCATCCGCCGTTTTCTGAAACAAAGGAGCGGGCTATCACAGATACTTCCTGAGATATCTCCATACCTCCGACATTATCTCCGCCACCGACTTCATCACCGCCACCTACGGCCTTTATAGTGATCTTGGCCGAGCCAGGCTTGGTAGGATGGATGTAGAGTCTTCCATATTCGATATAAGGCTCTTCTGCAAGCCCAAGAGACTCACGACCTGCATCGGATACTTCGAGTCCCAGATACGTAAGACTGGTAGAGGCTGTACCGAAATATGCTGAAAGGTCGAGCCACTGCTTTCTGCCGATTTCGGCCGTAAGGCTAGGTATGCCCTCGATCTGCATCATGAGCAGCCACGCATCAAGCGAGCCTGTTCCGAGCTTATGATAGAACGGAGCAAGATTCAGATCAGCCCGGCCCACATAACTCTTGGTGCCTTTGAGATACTGGTCCATATCATTGGCCGAAGTGATGATCATATCCTTGAATCTGTCACGCTCGAAGGTCTTGCCGATCTTCTTTGCATATGAAAGCGCAAGGGCGACAACTCCCGACACATGGGGACATGCCATGGATGTTCCCTGCATATATCCGTAATCATTACCTTTGGACGATGATGCTTCACCGTTTGTAACGAGCTCCGAAGGCACTGTCGAAAGGACGAGAGCCTTGTATGACTTCCATGGCGGAAGATAGGCTTCACCTCCTGGGGCTGCAATGTTGCATCCGGGGCCGTAGTTCGTATAATGAGTAGGAAGGTTATCCGGGCCGAAGGCCGTTACGCTTATGATGTCATGGAAGGCGCCCGGATAATGCGCATAATCATGGGCGTCATTACCGGAAGCGAAGATTGCGATATTGCCGTCCAGCACAGTGTTGTTCCTGCACGCCTCGAAATAATGCACTGCATCAATCTCGGCTGATCCCTGACTCTTGATATATGCATTGTCTGACGGGAAGGCTGCGGTATATCCGAAAGAGCATGAAATAATCGAAGCTCCCATGTCTGCAGCATATTTGATGGCGTTGACAGACTGCATCACCGTTCCTCCTTCTCTCCCGGAGAATATCTGGCAGGACATGATCCTGCATCCGTCGTTGCTGCCTGAACCGCCGGCCACACCAGCAACTCCGACTCCATTGTTGTTGACCGCCGCTATCGTACCGGCACAATGCGTACCGTGTCCGGAATTGCCGTCGGCAGTCCATTCTACAGGACCGTCTGTAACAAAATTATATCCGTGTACGTCATCGACATATCCGTTTCCGTCATCATCGATGCCGTTGCCTGCTATCTCCCCTTCATTGACCCACATGTTATCCTTGAGGTCAGGATGCGAATGCTTCACACCCTCGTCTACGACAGCCACTATGATCGAAGGATCGCCACAGGTAAGTTCCGACCATACGTCAGTGACGTTGATGTCCGCACCCTTTCTTGCTGATGTAGCTATAGAAGCATTACCCTGATTGTCATAATGCCACTGATACTTAAGGTCCGGATCATTGAATGATGATGCCGTAGCCTTTGTATCAGGTTCGTCGTCTTCGAATGGATACACGACGCAGTCCGAAGCCTTTCTGGCGATGCTGTTATACTGGACAAGGCTCACGGAAGACATCTCAGCCATTCTGCTGACAGCATCGGCCAGCACGCCGTCTCCTTCCAGAGCCGCCACATACCACCTGTCAAGGCCGAATTCAGCCTCCAGAGCCTCCTTGCCCGGAGTGCTTCTGAAAAGTCTGCTGAAGGACAGTCCGTTCCTGAGTCCTGTCTCTTTCAGAGATGCTTCGTCCTGCGGCACATCGAACTTGACAAGGAAAGTACGTCCGTCGACCTCTTCTGAAAGTCCGACCACCTTTGTCATAGGATCATCGGCAGCTCCCGAAGGCATCTGAACATCCTTTTCATCAACTACAGCGCAGGCGCAGACCATGGCTGCTGCAAAAAAAGTTATTAGATTGCGATGTACCATTTCCATTTCATTTGGAAGATATGGAGGGATCCCTCCCTCCATACCTTTATAAGGATTTAGAATGCCACGTCAGTGATCACTCTGTTCTTTGAAGCCTTCTTTGCTGTGAAAGATGCCTCTGAAACCTTGAATTCAACTGAATTCACCTCACGCTCACCCTTGATGCCGAGAGTATTGCTGTACATCTTCACGCTCTTGACAGAGTCAATGATAGAGCGGATTCTACCTCTCTCAGTTTCAACATAGTTTGCAGGCATTTCATTGACCATATTGCCGATCTGCTTGAGCTGCATCTTTGAAACAGCCTCAGGAGCCGGTGCAAGACCGTTGTCGTCTACCTCTGGATCCACAAGGAGGACATCCTGGTAGCATGCCATGTTTCCTACAGGAGTAGAGTATGCCTCATCAGAGAATGCCCTGAGGAACCATCCGTTGAAACCATAACCATCGGATGCATCCACGAATGCTATGTATCCCTCGTCAACAAAGCCTCCGAGCATTGTATATGAATTGTTATGTCCATAAAGGCCTTCGTCAGCCGTGAAGTACATTACAGCGCAATAGTATCCGTCTGCAGTAGGCTCGTAATAGTTAGGGAGCTGATAGAGAACTCCACCATAGTACTCCATGGTCATTGTATCATCGAAGCCATAATACTCGCCTTCTGCACCGAAGAAGCCTGAAACCTCTACATACTCAGTAACAATACCGTAGTCATCGGCTGGAAGATCCTCAAGCTCGCTGTCAGCTACAGTCACCTGACCGAGGTACTGCCTGAGCGGAGATTCTCCGAAATAATCGACTGCGTAGTAGTTGTATGTACCGAAGTATCCTTCAGACGTAGCAGGAAGAAGTTCATCTACAATATCAGCTGTAGAATAGTTCTGATATACTGGAAGCGGATCACCGGAAGTAGTGTAGCTGTCGCTCATCACGAATGTAGTCTCATAGCCGTTTGAAGCCCATACGATCATGTAGTACTCTGTACCAGGCACGAGACCTGTAGCAACGTCTACATAACCCTCACCGTTTGCAAGTGCAAGAGCCTCTGCGCTGATAGATTCAGATTCCACAACTGCAGCCTCGCATGCTTCCATGTCAGTTATGAGAGATGCCAAAGAGAATACTCCGAACTTCACGTCAACAAGGTTCTCACCATAGATCCACATCTCGAGAGATGTCTCTGTAGATGCACCTGAAGGCACATACTTGTCAGCCGAACCGAGACCTGCAGTGACAACTACCGGTACCGGAGCATCAGCCGCTACATATGTAAAGACTGTCGAAGCTGTATTCTGTACATTTCCTTCAGCATCGTAAGCTACAGCAACCAATGTATACTTACCGGTAGCAGCCGGAGTCACGCCTACAACTGAAGTCTCAGTAACCTCAGCTACATTAGGCTCCTCACCTGCGATGATGGCAGCAACCTTTGCATCGAGCTGAGCTACATTAAGCTCGCCCTCGTATACGGCATACTTCACCTTTGCCACGTCTGCGCCCAGAGTGAATGCTACAGGAGCAACAGCATCCTGAGTAAGACCAGCCTCAAGACCGAGAGAGTAGTCAACACGTACAAAGCCCTCAGCCTCAGCATAAAGCTCGTAAGATTCGGTACCCCATCCGCCGATACCGATCATATAGTAGTATCTTGTGAAGAAGTAGAAACCTCCGTTATCATAGTAGCTGACTGGATATACATCGCTGTACTTGGCAGCGAAATCAACGAAGCTCATACCCACAAGAGCATCCTGAGGATTCAGGACAGTCCAGTAAGTGAAATAGTCGAAGAGCTGCACTGTAGCCTCATATGAAGGGTGGAAATACACGTCGGTAACCGGAAGCTCGACGACCTGCTTGCCCTCGAAGTTTACATTCTCGGTATACCAGATGAACTCAAGTTCCTCAGCTGCATCAGCGGTCTCCTGAACGCCCCAGAAGCCATAGCCTGGAACAAAAGAACCGTCCTCCTGCTCATAATCATATGGATCAGTTTCAGTGACGCAAGTGCGGACACCGTTCACCTCGTAATACTTCACATAACCGGTATGTGTTTCTTCCCGCCAGCCCTGGGTGAAAGTGAACTTTGCAGGCTCACCTGTCTCAGGGTTAAGGAAATAGAGCCACTCAACCCTCAACACAGAGAAGTCGATATTGGTAGCTCCGTCCTGATACTTCGAAGCATACTGAGGATCTGAAATGCCGATGGAAAGCGAATACTTCACGCCATTGTCAGAATTAGGGAAAGTTACTTTGAAAGTAGTCTCGGCCTGTCCGTCCTCAAACTTGATCTCGCCCAGCTCGAAGACACCTGCATGTGATGCGATCGTATCCACCGGAACAGTGATAGGTCCCTTCGTATTGGTACGGGCAACTGTGAAAGTCATCTCAGTAGGCATGTTCGGATCGAATGTATGATCACCACTAGCCTCCTGTGCAGGGAAGTACACGCCGTAACATCCCTCAAGGTCAGCCTCGCCGGGCTCATACTGCAGGGTCTCCTCGACACAAGCTACAGTAAAGAGCGACATAGCTGCCATTGCCAATAAATATCTAAGTGATTTCATGATTTCTTGTTTTTTATGTTAAAACCTCCGGACACAGATTAGTCGGTAACACCGTCTCTAAGATCTGCATTCTGATCCTGAACCGGCTGTGTTCCGCCTGTATTGTCGACAACTGCAAGGTTGGTGTTGGTCTCAGTCGTAGTGAAACGCATGAGCCACCAGCCGTCATCTGCAGTCATGTTGAAGCGGAATGCCTCAGGAACATTGCTCTTGCTGTCGTGGAAACGAACGAGAGGCTTGTTGAGACGACGTGTGTCGTTGTTTGCAAAGCCCTCACCCCAAAGCTCGACGCGACGCTGGAACCAGACCTCATCAGAGAATGAGCGGCCGCTTACTACCGAGTTGTACTCAGGGTTACGGTAAGTCTTCACGAAGTCCTCGAGAATCTGACGGCCCTTAGGCTCGTCTCCTGCCTTGGCAACAGCCTCAGCCTGGATGAGGATCATCTCCTCAACGCGCATGAACGGCCAGTCCTCGTCATTTGTAACTGTACCCACGGTATTACATCCGAACTTCACGTTTGTAAGCGGAAGGAACGCAAGCTTGTCAGCAGTCTCGAAAGTAGGGATCTCGTTGCCTGTAGCGGAATTGCCTGTTGCAGGGTCTGTCCATGTAAGGCCCTCGAGAAGAGGAGACTCAAGGTTAGCGTCCACCCACCATCCCTTGCGGACGTCAGTGTCGGCGATCTTGTCATAAAGGAGATTGTTGCAGACTGAGTATACCTGACCGGCTGCAGCATAACCGTTTGCAGAGAAAGAACGTATCCATGAGCTTGATGTTGCATATGGATAAGTAGCTGCTGTAGTCTCGGTCATGTCATATCCCCAGATCCAGTTGTGCTCTGCGATGTCCTTGAGGAACGGATGAGAAACCTCCTCCATAGTCGCAGGAGTATAGCCTTCTGCAGCCTTGGCAGCATCGGCAGCAGCCTCTGCCCACATTTCCATATTGAGGTATGCACGTGCGCGGAGACCGTAAGCTACCTGCTGGTCGATCTTTGCCTTGTCAGGACGTGTATATCCCTCAAGCTTCTCGATAGCATAAGTAAGGTCGTCTACGATGAGCTTGTAAACCTCTGCCACAGTAGCACGCGGGTTGTTTGTAAAATCCTCTGTAGCCTCTGTAACGATAGGAACGCATGGGAAATCCTTTCCGCCTGCAGCATAGCTGAACTGGAAGTAAGGAGCAAGGTTCAGGTATGAGAACGCACGGATAGCACGGGCCTGAGCCATCTTGTTGATCGCGTCAGCATCCTCTGTATCTGCAGGATAAGACTTGATGATATCGTTGGCTGCGGCGATTTCGTTATATGCTGCAGCATAACGGATATATGGGTTTGCATAATCTGCGTTACGTGAGGTAAGCTCACCGCAGACGCTGAACCAGTTGTAACCGCTGTTAGGAATCCAGATGTCGGCAGCCTCGAGATCGTTTGAGAATGCCATCATGATGAATCCCCAGTCATCCGGACGATCCGAATAAACTGTAGTAGGAGCACCAAGATTTGTGAACATTCCGGAGAAAAGAGCTTCAGCACGTGACGGAGCAGCGATATAAGTCTCCTGCACCTGAGTTGCCAGAAGAGTACCTCCCTGAGGGACTACATCTTCCATGTCACAGGCAGCGAATGCCAATGACGCAAGGGCTAAGTATGCAAATTTATTGAGTTTCATATTGTTTCTCCTTTAAATGATTAGAAAGTAAGTGTAACACCACATGCAACAGTACGCATTGCAGAGTATGCACCGCTGTTCAGACCTGAGCCTGAAGTGTAAGAACCGAGACCCATAGAGTAACGTGGGTCCACACCCTTACGGGCAGACTTCACTGCAAGGTTGTCACCTGCCACATAGACGCGGAGACCTTCGATGCCGATCTTGGCAGTCATCTTCTTAGGAAGAGTATAACCGAGGGTTACGTTGTTCACGCTGAGGTAGTCAGAGCTGATGAGATAGTTGTCGACAGCTGTCTGTCCTACACTTGTGTCACCGTCGAGACGAGGGATGTTAGAATCCTTGTTCTCTGGAGACCACGAATCGAGAGCATCCACATGCCATGCCTGACCTACTGCAGTCGAAGTGTGCATGAGTGACTGATATGTACCGTCGTAGTACTTACCGCCGAGCTGGAATGAGAACTGAGCCGAAAGATCGAAGCCGTAGAATCTCAATGAAGTACCGAAACCTCCGTAAAGCTTAGGCATCACTGTGCCGAGCTCGTACTGGTCAGCCTCTGAGAACACCTCTGTAATCTCGTCGCCTGTATGGTTTCCTTCCTCGTCGTATACCTTCTTGTACCACTGGCCCTTACCTGTCTCAGGATTTACACCTGCATACTTTCTCATGTATGCATCGTAGAGCGAGCCACCCACCTTGTAGATGTAGTTTCCACCTTTGATACCGTTCTCAGAAACACTTTCGTCGAGAGCGAGGATGGTGTTGGTATAATGGCTGACGTTTACGTTCCATGACCACTGGATGTTCCTTGTGTTCACAAGCATACCGTCGAGAGACACCTCGAAACCGTCATTGCTGATCGATCCCACGTTGACAGGCTGATATCCTGTAGGATTACCTGCAGAAAGCGGAACGTCCTTGTTGTAAAGGAGGTCGGTAGTGATACGTGAGAAGTACTCCACGCTACCGTTGAGACGGCCGTTGAAGAGTTCGAAGTCAGCACCTACGTTGATAGAGTGTGATGACTCCCATGTGAGCTCCTCGTTACCCTTGTAAGCAAGAGTGAGCGAGTACTCGCCTGTAGTCTCGTTGTATGAGTGTGTATACTGGTCCGCATATGGGAAGTATGAACCGAGGTTATCGTTACCCTGCACACCCCAGCTGGCCTTCAGCTTGAGCATGTTGAGCCAATCCACATTCGAAAGGATGTCCTCGTTGCTGATGAGCCATGCTGCACCGACGCTGCCGAAGTTACCCCAACGGTGATCCTTGTGGAAACGTGTTGATGCGTCACGACGGAACGATCCGCTGATGAAGTACTTCTCACCATAGTTGTACTGTGCCCTTGCAAGGAAGCCCTGGGTCATGTAGTTTGAAGTCGATGAGTAAGCGTACTGGTTAGCCTTACCGTCTGCATTGTTCAACTCGCCGATGAACGGATCGAAGAGGTGGTCGTTCTCACCTTCGAGAGACTGTGACTTGATCCTGTATGTCTCGAAACCTGCGAGGAGATCGAAGCTGTGGTCAGAACCGCCGAAATCAGTCTTATACTCAGCGAGGTACTGCGTATTGACAGCAAATGCCCTGCTGTGGCTTACATATGCATATCCGTCTGTGCTTGAAGAGCCTGCGAACTGGCTGTAAAGAGCGTTGTAACGTGTATTGTCATTCATCAGACCGATATTTGCGCTGAGGTTCATGCCCTTGAATGGAGTAACCACGACACCCCACTTTCCAGTGAGTACGTCAGCGTAGTTGGTCTTGTCGTCGATAGCGTTGTCACGAACTGCGTTACCTACGATGCTTGGACGGACAAAGTTTGTCTGGTTGGCATCATATACAGGGTAACCGTTTGCATGCATGATGTTTCCTTCTGCGTCACGAACGTAAAGAGGGTAGATAGGACCGATGTTGTTTGTGATGTAGAAGATGTTTCCTGACGAACCGTAAGAGCTTGAATATGAAGCGATCTTAGAGTCAGAGTGCGAGTAGCTGATGTTTGAAGTCACCTTCATCCACTTCTTTGCCTGATAGTCGACGTTCACACGTGCAGTGTAACGCTTGTAGTTCGAATTGTCGACGATACCGCCGTCATCGAGGTAACCTACGCTACCATAGTAAGAAAGCTTGTCCTTCGATCCGCTGATAGAGAAGTTGTACTCCTGACGGAATGAATTGTGGAATGCCTCGTTGTACCAGTCATCCGGGATATATGTATACTCGCCGTCTGTATAACCGAGAACCGCCTTAGGATTGAGCTTGAAGTTCGTACCGATGAACTTTTCACCTTCAGGAACTGTATACACCTGATATCCGAGACCTCCGTTGTTGTGGTTGAAGAGGTTTGCATCTGCGTAAGCATAAGCCTGGGCAGCTGTCTTGCCTGCATAGATCTGCGAGTTCCACATCATGCGATAGTGTGTCTCATAGTAGAGGGCAGGATCGCTGATGACGTCATACTGAGGGATGAGACGTGAGTTTGAACCCCACTTCGCATCGAACTTCACCTGAGCGTCACCGCTTGTAGCCTTCTTGGTAGTGATGAGAACGACACCGTTTGCACCACGTGCACCGTAGATCGCAGAAGCTGCAGCATCCTTGAGGACTGACATTGACTCGACATCGTTAGGGTTGATGTCAGAGATCGTTCCGTCGAATGGCATGCCGTCCACGATGTAAAGCGGAGCATTGCTTGCACTCATTGATCCGATACCGCGGATACGGATTGATGCGCCGTTTGATGCAGGGTCTCCTGAAGATGAGATCACCTGGACACCTGGAGTCGTACCTGCGAGAGCGGTAGTGACGTTAGTTGTCACACGTGCCTCGATTGTCTCCGAGTTCACGACTGCAGCAGATCCTGTGAAGGAGCTCTTTGTTGCAGTACCGTAAGCCACGACAATCGTCTCGTCGAGATACTGGCTGTCCGACTCCATGGCTACATCGATACGGGTGCGTGATGCAACCGAAACCTCCTTGGTCTTGTAGCCGATTGAAGAGAATACGAGAACGCCGTCTGATGGAACAGAAAGAGAGAAATAACCCTCGGCGTCTGTGCTGACTCCAGTCATCGTGCCTTTGAGATGTACTGAAGCGAATGGAACAGGTTCACCATTACCGGCGTCTGTCACATTTCCGGTAACGGTGAGGTTCTGGGCGAAGGCCACAGTAGTCATCAATACCGACAACACCACAAGAAATAGTTTCATTTTTCTCATAGTCGTTTGTTTTAATTTGTTAAACATAAATATTGAACGATAGATTTTTCTACACTACACTTTTGATTACTAATGTCGATTTATCTTCGTTTTTATCTCTGCTCCCCTTTGGGAATTACCTTCTTAGAATTGCGAAAGCACAAATTTAAGAAAGGCTTTTTAAAAATCCAAACTTCTTAAAACGTTGATAAATAGCATTCAGTGGCCGTTTTACCAAATTCAATTTAAAAATATAAGCAATTTGTTGCAATCTGCAATATTTCGAAATCGAAAATCAAACAAAAACAAATTTCCATAACTTTCAAATATTTTTCATGTTTTTACAAATCATCACTCAAACGTTTCAAAATCAGCACTTAAAGACATTCAAGGGCCCAAACAGCAGTTGCGGACTTACAGTTTGACAAACATTTCCGACAAGCCTTCAGAAGAGGACAATGGCATAAAAAATGTGATTGCGGAGGTCTGACATCCTGTTGACGACCTGACTGACCGGAGTTAAGTACAACATTAAATGAATGTCAAGATGAAAGGAATCATCACTGTCCTGGCAGCAATGATGTCCCTTGCGCTGTCTGCGCAGGACATCCCTATAAAGGTCTCCGGCAAGGTGACAGACGCTGCCACAGGAGAACCGGTCCCCTATGCCTCCGTCCATCTGGAAGGCACTATGATCGGCGTAAGCACTGACGGCGAAGGCCGCTACACGATCGAAGTGCCCGTAGACGGTATCCTCGTATTCTCATCGATCGGATACATAAGCAAGGAGGTCGCGGTCGAATCGGCAGCAACCGTCAACGTCACGCTGGAGCACGACACGCAGTTCATTGACGAGACCATCGTGATCGCTTACGGTACAGCCACCAAAAGCTCATTTACTGGTTCCGCGTCCATGGTAAGTGCGGAGACGATCGAATCACGGATAGCGACCGATGTGACGAGCGCTCTAGCCGGCACGACCCCGGGTGTACAGGTAATATCCTCATCCGGCGACCCGGCATCCTCCGGGCCGTCCATCCGGATCCGAGGCATCGGCTCGATGAGCGCCAGCAATGCTCCTCTGTACATCGTCGACGGAATGCCGTATGACGGCTCGCTCGCCGACATAAATCCGGCCGACGTCGAATCGATGTCGGTACTGAAGGACGCAACAGCCTCTGCCATATACGGGGCACGCGGCGCGAACGGTGTCGTGCTGATAACGACCAAGAGAGCTTCGGGCACATCGGGGTCTACCATAAAGCTTGATGCGAAATGGGGATCCAACTCACGCCTCATCCCTCAATACGACGTGATCGATGATCCAGCCCTCTACTATGAGACCCATTACCGGATGATGTACAATTCACAGTACTATGCCGGGAAGACGGCCGCCGAGGCTTATGCGTACGCTGACGAGAACCTCTTCAACCACAATAACGGAGGTCTCGGATATCAGGTATTCACCGTCCCTGCCGGCGAGAAATTCATCGGAACGGACTTCAGGCTGAACCCGAACGCGACTCTCGGTTACACTGACGGCGAATACTACTACATACCGGACGACTGGTACGGCAAGACATTCAGCAACTCGTTCAGACAGGAATACACGCTGTCCGTCAGCGGAGCGAAGGACAGACTGAACTACTACGGAAGCATAGGATGGCTCAATGACGGAGGGATCGTGGCCAACTCGGACTATCAGAGATATACGGCGAGGATCAACGTAGACTATCAGGTACGCCCGTGGATGAAGTTCACCAGCAGCCTCAGCTATGCGCACTCCGACTCGCAGACAGCCTCATATTCAAGCTCTTACGGATCTTCTGGAAACATATTCTATGTTACGAACATGATGGGACCTGTCTATCCGCTGTACGTCCGTGACGCACAAGGAAATATCATGAAGGAGAACGGCATGACCGTCTACGACGCCAACCAGACCAACTTCATCCGTCCTTCATTCGTAGGCAACGCCGTCAGGGACAACGAAGTCAACAGAAAAAGGAACTACTCCGACATGATCACGGGTAAATGGGGAGCCGTACTGACTCCTGTACGCGGTCTTTCACTGACTGTGAACGCAGGCATCACCAGCGACAACTCCCGATACAACGCACTATACAGCCAGTTCGGCTCGCAGAGCGCAACCGACGGACTGGCCTATGTCAGCCATGACAGGACATTTGCAGTGAACAGCCAGTATCTGGCTGAATACAAGACGGACTTCAACGGCAGTCTGCACAGCCTCAACGTCATGGCAGGATATGAAATATACAGTCTCATGGTACAGTTTCTCGAAGGACAGAACGACCATCTGTTCAATCCTTATGTCGGAGAACTTGGAAATGCTGACGGAACAGGCTCGAAACAGACCTCCTCATACACAGCAGACTACATGAACCAGGGATTTCTGGCAAGGGTGCAATACGAATATGACGACCGCTACTTCGTAAGCGGATCATACCGTCGTGACGGATCATCGAGATTCGCTCCCGGACACCGTTGGGGCGACTTCGGCAGCATAGGAGGCGCATGGCTCATGAGTTCAGAAGCGTTCATGGAGAATGCATGGTGGGTAGACATGCTCAAGATCAAGGCAAGCTACGGAGTGCAGGGAAACGACAACCTGTATCCGAACTCGAACTATGCCCGCAAATACTATCCATATGCGGACAACTACACCCATTCATACAACGAGGCTACCGGCGAATATTCGACGACCCTCGCATACAAGGGTAACGAAGACCTGACATGGGAATCATCACATTCCTTCAACATAGGCGCGGACTTCGGCATCTTCAGCGGAAGGCTGAACGGAAGCATGGAATACTTCTCCAGAAAGACCGTCAACCTGCTCTACAGCAAGGATGTACCTCTTTCGTCCGGCAACCCTACAGGCTATTATCCGGTCAATGTCGGCTCGATCGTCAACGACGGCTTTGAATTCAGCTTCGACGGCCTCATATTGAGCACCCGCGACGTGCAATGGTCATGGAACCTCAACCTGAGCCATTACCGCAACAGGATAACCTCCCTCGACGCATCCGTATCCGACGAGGGCATAAAGGGCGGGAACTATATATATAAGGTAGGCGGTTCGATCTACGAAGCATACATGCGCAAGTATGCGGGCGTGAATCCGGAAAACGGAAAGGCACAGTGGTATGCCAAGGTCCTTGATGAAAACGGCGACTGGACAGGAGAGTCCGTCATTACCGAGGTATTCACTGAAGCGTCACAATACGAGCTCGGCTCCGTCCTTCCGAAGGCATACGGAGGCTTCGGCACATCCCTGAAGGCATACGGATTCGACTTTTCGGCACAGATGTCCTTCCAGCTCGGCGGCCGTTACTACGACGGCACATACCAGGCGCTGATGCACACGGCATCGGCTGTCGGAACGGCATGGCACAAAGATGCCCTCAAGGCATGGACACCGGACAAGCCGTCCTCGACGATTCCTCGCCTTGACGGCGACACAAGTGTCGGACAGACTGCTGTCAGCAACTACCTCATCAGCTCGAATTACCTGAGCATAAACAATATAACGCTCGGATATACCTTGCCGGAGAAGGTCACTGAGATGCTGAAGGTATCATCGCTGCGCATCTATGTGGCCGGCGACAATCTGGCTGTGATCTCTGCACGCAAAGGCGTCGACCCACGCTATTCGATGGGGCTCGGCTCCCTGACATCCGGTTCCGGCCTCAACAGCGGCTCGTACTCAGCCATGCGCACTGTCACGGGCGGTATCACCATCACCTTCTAATCAGACAATAAAAATGAAAAAGTCATACATCATACTTCCAGTCATCCTAATAGCTGCAGCCTGCAGCAGGATGGACAGCCTCCAGCCGCAGGGCGGCATAATCCTGGCCGACCAGCTCAAGGAGACGAACGCAATCCTCCCTTCACGAGCCGACGCTTCGTTCAACGGAATGTTCACCAAGCTCGGATCCCCCGGCAGTGTCTTCGGAGGCACGAGGCCTGATGATTTCGGCTTCGTCATGATGGCATTCTCAAATGACATCGAAGCGGCCGACGTCGTGCTTGCCAACAGCGGTTACAACTGGTTCAGTGTCTGCGGAGCCCTCACCTCACGCAATGCGGACTATGCGAACCCATATGTACGCTACGCCGCACCGTACAACACGATTGCCGCAGCAAATGAGATAATCACTTCATACTCAGGGAGTGATAAAGACATTGAAGTAAGGTACAAGCTTGCGCAGGCACATGCCGTCAGGGCCTTTGCATACATGAATCTCGCACCATACTTTCAGTTCGGCTATGCAGCCGGAGCAGAGGATCTGCCATGCGTACCGATCGTCACAGAAAAGACGACAGACTTCACTTCGAATCCACGGGCAAGTGTAGAGGATGTCTATGAACTGATCATTTCCGACCTCACCTACGCCATCGACAATCTTGAAGGATATGTCCGTACCGACAAAGCGAAGATCGACAGGCAGACGGCATACGGGCTACGCGCCAGAGCATACCTGAACATGCAGGAATGGGCTCTTGCCGCTGCTGATGCAGCCATTGCTGCCGAGGGATACACGCCAGCCTCTATCGTTGAAGTTTCAAGACCGTATTTCTACGACATCGGCGAACACAACTGGATCTGGGGTTATGACATGACGACAGACCTGGCCATGTCGAATCCATATGCCACTTCGAGCGCATGGATAAGATCATTCTCTGGAGACGGCTACTCTGCCGGCACGCAGGTATACTCATGCATCAACAACCTTCTGTACGACAAGATACCTGACACGGACGTGCGTAAAGGATGGTGGGTCAACTCCGACCTGGAGTCTCCACTTCTCGAAAATGTGACATGGAACGGAGTCAGCGGCAACGCTGTGGCGGGCATGAGCATCGACAATGTGAAACTGCCTTTCCTTCCATATACCAATGTAAAGTTCGGAATGTACAGCATAGGAGGAACGACCAATGACGAGGACTGGCCTTTCATGCGCGTCGAGGAGATGATCCTTATCCAGGCGGAAGGGCTCGCCAAAAGCGGATCGGAGGCTGCCGCCAGGGACCTGCTGGAGAATTTCGTCAGGACATACCGCGACCCTGCCTACTCATCAGCAGCTTCCGGAAGAAGTCTTGAAGATGAAATCTGGTTCCAGCGCAGGATCGAGCTGTGGGGAGAAGGATTCTCCAACAGCGATACACGAAGGCTGGCGAAGCCGCTTGTGCGCTTCCATGGCGGTACAGAAAGCAATGTGCCTGAAGCATTCCGCTTCAACATGGCAGCCGACGACGGCTGGTGGCTCATGAGGTTCACATCCGGCGAACTTAACACCAACCTGGCCATAACCGACAATACCGGAGGCTCTCTCCCTGTCCAGGACCAGAACCCGTCACTCCGCGATGGTGTGACAGATTGACAATCCATGAGCTGACGACACTTTTATTTCTTGCACGAATTATATATCTTTGTGGAGGTTTGCACTGAGAGTGCTGGCTATCTTGTAAGTTGTTGAACTGCAGACATAATAATTGATATGGGAAAAGATAAAAGCAAGTGTATTGCCGAGACCGTGAACTATTCGGAGGAAGATGCGAAGTTTATGATGATGGCGATAAAGTTGTCAGAAGACAATATTGATTCCGGAGGCGGCCCTTTCGGGGCTGTGATCGTACGCGATGGCGAAGTGATCGCGACAGGCACCAACAGAGTGGTTCCTGATGCAGATCCCACAGCGCACGCCGAAGTCATGGCCATCCGTAAGGCCTGTGCTGCTCTCGGCACATTTCAATTGAAAGGATGCACCGTATACAGCTCCTGCGAACCTTGCCCTATGTGCCTGAGCGCCTTGTATTGGGCAGGCGTAAGCAGGATATGTTACGGCAACACCAAGGATGATGCAAAGGCAATTGACTTTGATGACTCTTTCATATATGACCAGCTGGAACTCAACTACGAGGACCGTTCGATCAGATGCGAGCATTTCATGCGTTCCGATGCATTGAAGGCATTCCGCAAATGGGATGAGAAGAAGGACAAGACCCCATATTGACGAGCCGGCCTTTCATATATCATGACCTACCTGCATTCCTCCGGAAATTCAATACGAGATGCAGCACGGCAAGAACAGGGAATATCTCGAGACGCCCAAGAAACATTAACACCGTATAGGTTATTTTGGCAAAAACCGGTTGTGATGCGTAATTTCCCATGGTTCCTAATCCTCCTATTCCCGGTCCCACGTTTCCAAGGGAGGCCAACGTTCCGGAAAAAGCATCAGAAATATCCGCTCCAGACATCAATACTGCAAGGAATGATATGAAAAGGATGAATGCATATGTTACAATATATAGAAAAACGGCAGATATCTGATCATTATTGACTGTATGGTCATCTATCTTAGTGCTGATGACTGATGATGGATGGAGACGCCGTTTGAATTCATTCCCCAGATCCTTGAATACGATCAGCATGCGGTCTGCTTTCACACCTCCGGTAGTCGAGCCTGAACATCCGCAATGAAAGGCCGCATAAAGGAGGAATATATTCGCAAGCATCGGCCACATGGCGTTGTCGGCATTGCCGAATCCTGTCGTAGAGATGAAACTGACAACCTGAAATACAGAGTCCAGCAGGGCCTTGCCGAATGAACTATAACCACCTTGGAGCATCAATATGAAAGTGATGAAGAGCGAGAGCACCAGTATCACCTTCAGATAATATCCGGTCACTGCATTTTTCATCGGAGCAAAGGATCTCTTTATGAACATCGCATATATGACTCCAAAATGCATAGATGCGAGGACCATGAACACGGTAATGATAACATCGATCATCGGAGAGTCAAAATGCATGATTGAAACGTTCTTGGTGCTGAAGCCGCCTGTCGCAACAGTACTGAAGGAGTGGTTGACAGCATCGAAGAAAGACATTCCGGCCGACATCAGAAGCAAAGTTTCCAGTATTGTCAGTCCGACATAAACAGAAAGCATGATTCTCGGCACATTTGCCCGGCGATAACGGTACCCGTACTGGGACAATGCGGAAAGTTCGAGGTTCGACAGCTTGAATTTGAGCGACTCCGCATCCGGGATTATCAAGAGCAGGAAAACCACAACGCCAAGTCCGCCGATGAAATGAGTGGATGAACGCCAGAACAAGAGGCTTCTAGGAAGCGCTTCTACATCTGTCAGAATAGTAGACCCCGTCGTAGTGTAGCCGGAAACACTTTCAAACCATGCATTCACCAAGGTGAATTCCCCTCCGTAAAGGAGATAAGGCAACATGCCTACGATGAATGACATCAGCCACGCAAGAACAATGGTGACAAAATTGTCCTTGATGTAATTCTCCTGACTGCGTCTCACAAAAATCAATGGGAATGCTCCCATTATGGAAGTGATCATGAAACTGATCAACAACGGCGCAAAGGCACTGTCCAGTCCATCTGCAATCGACACTATGATGGACAACATCATAAACAAGGCGTTAACAAGTAACGCCTTACCTACGTTTGAGGATATCACCTTTATATTCATAAGCGGTAAAGTTATGATATAAATATAAGAATTGCAAAAAACACCCTATGTCAGACGGGCAAACGGCTTTCATCATGAATTTTCCTGACTATAATTATTCGCCGTTTCTATTGTATTTCGCTCAAAAAATGTATTTTTGCAAGCTGTAACATTCAACAATATATGTCAGGATTTTTCGGTTGTATATCCCGCAGGGAATGTGTAAGCGATGTGTTCTACGGCACGGACTACCATTCGCATCTGGGAACAAAGCGTGCCGGTATGGCATTCTATGACGGAACGAAGTTCGTACGTTCCATCCATTCATTGGAAAACGGATATTTCAGAAATAAGTTCGAAGACGAGCTGCCGCGCTTCGGAGATTCGAAGATGGGAGTGGGAGTAATCTCCGACAATGAATCACAGCCAATAACGATAACGTCCCACCTTGGGCGATATTCGGTGGTGACGGTGTCAAGGATCGACAATCTGAAAGAATTGACAGAAAGCCTTTTGCAGAAGAGGATGCATTTTGCGGAACTCTCAAGTTCTGATATCAACGCAACCGAGCTTGTGGCTATGCTCATCGGTATGGGCAATACCATCAAGGAGGGTATCGAATATGCGCAAAGTCAGATAAAGGGTTCCTGCTCTATGCTGGTTCTGACAGACTATGCCATATATGCAGCCCGCGACAGATTCGGAAGAACTCCTATATCAATAGGCAAGAATGATATGGGATATGTCTGCGCAAGCGAGAGTTCCAGTTATACGAATCTCGGATATTCATACGTAAGAGACCTAGGGCCAGGAGAAATAGTCCAGATGAGTGCTGATGGTGTCCGAGAAGTTACCCCTCCGGGATGTCGCAAGCAGGTATGTTCTTTCTTGTGGGTATATTACGGCTATCCGTCAGCCTGGTACGAAGGCATCAATGTCGAAAATGCCCGATACGAAAACGGTGCGGCAATGGCAAGGAGGGATGCAGATGTTGACATAGACTATGCTTCCGGAATACCGGATTCGGGAATAGGCCATGCAATAGGCTATGCCAATGAGAAGGGCGTTCCATATAAGAGGCCATTCGTGAAATATACCCCGACCTGGCCGCGAAGCTTTATGCCTCAGAACCAGAAGATGAGGGATCTTGTGGCAAAGATGAAACTCCTTCCTAACGAGATGCTGACACGAGGGCAGAAAGTAGTGTTTATGGATGACTCGATAGTGAGAGGTACTCAGTTGAAAGACAATATCGTGAAATTGCATGATACGGGTATCAAGGAAGTACATATGAGGATTGCCTGTCCTCCGCTGATCTTCCCTTGCAAGTTCCTTAACTTCTCGACTTCGCGCAGCACGTACGACCTCTATACCCGAAGGGTGATAAGGGATATGGAAGGCACGGACAATCTCACAGATGAGATTTGCATGCAGTATGTGGATCCCGACAGTCCGAAGCACAAGGAGATGGTGGAGATAATGAGGAAGCATCTCCAGCTCACATCTCTAAAGTTCCAGCGTCTGGAAGATCTTGTGGCCGCCATCGGGCTTCCGAAATGCGACCTCTGCACACATTGCTGGGATTGCAGCAGTTATATGGAATAACATAACTTAAACAATATGAAACAGGATATGATTGTCATTCTCGATCTGGGAAGTCACGAGAACACGGTTCTCGCAAGAGCGGTACGCGCACTGGGTGTCTACAGAGAAATCCACCCGCACGACATCACCGCCAACGAACTCAAAGCGCT
>JAGBCS010000040.1 GCA_017937885.1 Bacteroidales bacterium | reverse complement strand
GTAGATATCTGGCTCTGAAACCGGATCGAGGTTGATTACCTTAGCGTAGCATCCGCCTTCGTAGTTGAATACGCCCTCGTCATCCCAGCCGTGCTCGTCATCACCGATGAGCAGACGCTTAGGGTCAGTTGAAAGGGTAGTCTTACCTGTTCCTGAAAGACCGAAGAAGATAGCTGTGCTTGTACCTTCCATGTTTGTATTTGCAGAGCAGTGCATTGAAGCGATGCCCTTGAGCGGGTTGTAGTAGTTCATGAGTGAGAAGATACCCTTCTTCATCTCACCGCCGTACCATGTGTTGAGGATAACCTGCTCGTTTGTCTTGATGTTGAATACAGTAGCAGTCTCAGAGTTGAGGCCGAGCTCCTTGTAGTTGTCAACCTTTGCCTTTGCAGCGTTGAATGATACGAAATCAGGCTCGCCGTAGTTTGCAAGCTCCTCCTCAGTAGGACGGATGAACATGTTCTTTACGAAATGTGCCTGCCATGCAACCTCCATGATGAAACGTACCTTGAGACGGGTAGCCTCGTTTGTACCGCAGAATGTATCTACAACGTAGAGCTTCTTAGCTGTGTTGAGCTGCTTGATGGCCTTTGCGCGGAGGTCCGCCCAAGCTTCCTCAGAACATGGCTTGTTGTCATTCTTGTACTCCTCTGAAGTCCACCATACAGTGTCCTTGCTTGCCTCGTTCATCACGAAGAACTTGTCCTTAGGAGAACGTCCTGTGTAGATACCAGTCATCACGTTGATGGTATCAAGCTCTGTAAGCTGGCCTTTCTCGTATCCCTCGAGGCTTGGATCAGTCTCCTCAGCGAAGAGGACCTCGTAAGATGGGTTGTGAAGGACTTCCTTCACGTCGGTAATACCGTACTTGGTCAAATCAATTGTGCTCATAATTCTTGATAAAAATATTTTTAAGGTTTAACTCAAATTCATATATCTGCGCAAAATTAAACTTTTTTTATGATTAGACAAACTCCGCAGTGAATATTTTATTACATTTGTTGTGCCTTTGACCGCTGTTGTGGCGAACTTAGGATTATTGTGGCGACGAATGGGACAGAAAGAGACGATGACACCGCTTGATGTGCTCCGCGAATGGTGGGGTTACGATTCATTCCGACCGATGCAGGAGGATATTGTGCGCACCGCATTGGAAGGGAGGGATGTGCTTGCGATCCTGCCGACCGGAGGCGGAAAATCC
Organism: Bacteroidales bacterium; assembly: GCA_017937885.1. Lineage (GTDB taxonomy): Bacteria > Bacteroidota > Bacteroidia > Bacteroidales > UBA932 > Cryptobacteroides. The sequence goes on along the minus strand of JAGBCS010000040.1, from coordinate 2,636 downwards.
GTGTGTTTCCAGGTGCCGGCCCTGATGCGTGACGGCATCGCGATTGTCGTGACCCCGCTGATCGCCCTTATGAAGGACCAGGTCCAGAATCTCAATGACAGAGGCATCAAGGCACTGTGTGTCAACGCCGGAATGAGCCGCCGCGAAGTCGATCTGACTCTCAACAATGCCGCGTACGGAGACTTCAAGTTCCTGTATGTTTCTCCGGAGCGTCTCGGGACCTCGCTTTTCAAAAGCTATGTGCAGGAGATGAACGTGAATTTCATCGTCGTCGACGAGGCCCACTGCATCTCTCAGTGGGGTTATGATTTCCGCCCTGACTATCTGCAGATTTCGAAACTTCGCGAACTTGTTGATGCTCCTGTGATCGCACTTACAGCGACAGCGACTACGCAGGTCGCAGATGATATCATGGAGCGTCTGTCGTTTGGTGAAAAGTGCTTGATAAAGAGCGGGTTCGAACGCCCTAATCTGTCTTATATAGTACGTCGCTGCGAGGATAAGCTGGGGCAACTTCTGAATATTTGCAGCAGTGTTTCCGGAACAGGAATCGTCTATGTCCGAAGCCGTAAGAAGACTGAGGAGCTTGCTGCTTTTCTTAATGCGAACGGAGTGTCTGCGTCCTTTTACCATGCGGGGCTCGGCCAGGAGTCGCGAACCGACCGGCAGGAACGCTGGAAGAAGGATAAGATCCGTGTAATGGTATGTACTAACGCGTTCGGAATGGGAATCGACAAACCAGATGTCAGGTTCGTCGTGCATTTCGACGTCCCGGACAGCCCGGAGGCATATTTCCAGGAAGCCGGCAGGGGAGGACGAGACGGGAAACGCAGTTTTGCCGTCCTTCTGTGGAACGGGACGGATACGCAGAGGCTCCGCCAGATTGCTGCCGTGTCTTTCCCGTCATTGGAATATGTCGAGGACATATATCATAAGGTCCATATCTTTTTCGACATACCATATGATACAGGTGCCGGCCGCCAGCTGAAATTCGATCTCGACGAGTTCTGCCGTCATTTCAAGCTCCAGCGCTCCTCCGCATATTATTCCATATTATATCTGGAAAGGACCGGGCACTGGACCTTGTCGGAAGATGTGGACATTTCCACGAAAGTTCAGGTACGTGTCAGTCGTAACGAATTGTATGATATAGAATTCGCGGATCCTGAACTCCCTCAGCTTCTTGAGATCCTGATGAGGAAATATACCGGTCTCTTCTCATATCCTGTCCCTGTTGACGAAGAGTACATCGCCGGACTTCTGGACGTCCAGGTGCCCATGCTGCGCCAGCTTCTGTACAAGCTGTCGCTTGAACATGTGGTGAAGTATATCCCATGCGATCATGCGACCGTCCTTTTCCTGCACCATGACCGTCTTCGCCCAAAGAATGTGAATCTGGATCCGGAAAGATACGAATTCCTCAAAAGGACTTCGACCGAAAGGATGCAGAAGATGATCGGTTATGTGAGTGAGGAGGATGTCTGCAGAAGCTCATATCTGCTTGAGTATTTCGGCCAGACGGAGAGCGACGACTGCGGCACATGTGACGTCTGCCGTAGTTCAAAGCGTCAGGCATCAGCTCATGACAAAGAAGAAGAAACATTGGAATCACAGATCAGTGCCTTTGTCTCGGAAGAGATGTCGGGACGGTATTCGCTGGATGATGTGCTGCGCCGTTTCGGCTCTGCCTCTTCACCAGCTTCGGATATCCTGATCCGCACCCTCCGCCGCATGATCGATGAAGATGCTGTCCCTCCTCCTTTGTCGTGAGTATCTTCTTTTATCTTGTTTTACTTCAATGTTTTATACATCTGTTCGACGCATTTCTTCTTCTGCTCCATGTTAGGATGGACGTACAGATTAAGAGTCGTGCTTATGCTCGAATGCCCAAGCAGGACACTGACGGTCTTGTAGTCACAATTGCTCTCGATGCAACGTGTGGCAAAGCTGTGCCGTAGCCCGTGAAACTTGAGCTCAGGCATACCCAGCTGCTTCATCAGACGTTTGTAATATACCCGATAGAAACGAGGCTCCGTCGGCTGAGGAGAATTGGTCAGAACATAATAGCACCCGTTGACCATCTTCTTGAATGGTCTTATCATCCTTAGCAGGTCCTTGGCGATAGGTATCTCCCTGATGGAATTCTTTGATTTTGGTGTGTCTATGATGAGCTCCGTGTGTTTCTGATTCCCATCTATTACATATATCCGCTGTATTGTCTTGGATACGTTTATCACTCCAGCCTCAATGTCGATGTCATCCCATCTTAACGCGCAGACTTCGCCTATCCTCAGTCCTGCACATAGACATATGTAGATGCCGAGGTTAGGGAATGTGAAATTGTGCTGCACATATTCCATGATCTGCTTCTGTTCTGTCCTGCTCAGGACTTCGAGTTCTTTTCGTTCTCTCCCTGTAGGAAACTTGATGTCGATCATGTGAGGTTCCATGTATCCATGCTTGGCTGCGTAGCGGAGGATCATCTTCAGCACGATCAGGATGTCCTTGACTGATTTCTGGCCCAATCCCAGGTCAAGCTTTCTGAATACGAACTCTTGGACATTACTTTCGGTGATGTCATAGGAGTCTCTGAATTCTGGTAATAAATGTTTGGAAATAAGGAGATTATAGGCGGC
>JAGBCS010000039.1 GCA_017937885.1 Bacteroidales bacterium | reverse complement strand
GAGCCACCACCATTTCTACAAAACCTTCGTTGAAGAATTCGGAATGAGTCCCAAAACATGGATGCTCGAACGCTTCAAGCAAGACATCGTACACTACTCGTCCCGCCCCAACGCCACCACCACATTCGTGGCGACAAAATTAGGAATCACAGTCACCCGCCTCTGCCAGCTCACCCGCAAGTACTATGACTGCACGCCGCAGCAGCTTATTGAGAAGCATAAGACGTCTTAGGTCATGACGGAGGAGGGTTTAACATGACGGAAGAGGGCCGGGCATGACGAAAAAAAACAGGCATCAGAGAGATACCTGTTATAAGAAAGTCCTCCAGTCATCAAATGGTCTTGAGAAATCCAATTCGGGAGATGGAACAATATAGGTTCCTCCACATTCTAGTTCCGGGACATTCAATCTACAGTCTGCATCAATGACATGATACCCAGATTCTCCTTTGAGTACATTGAACTCATTCAGGTCGCCTACATAGAGGTTGTCGGTCTTGTAGTTCAAATGCATTCCATAGTCCATTCCGGCATCCTGGAACCCCATATCATACATGAACGACATTCTTTCGTCAGGCTCAATGGAATCGCCGGAAACATAAGGCTGCTTCACGACCACAACAAAAGCATTATTCCTGTCATGGGCAAAACCGATTACAGTCAATGCCGTTTCAGGGAACAATGCATTATGAATAATGATTCTGTCTAAAGCCAACCTGAGTATGTTGTAATGCTTTAGAGAAATCAGTTTATATACGAGATGATGATGAACATCGAAGAAGACTTCGCTTTCCGTTCCTCTGTCATGAAGCTGGCAAAGCTCTTCTAAAAAAGACTCAGGTTCATCTATCCACTTACCGGATAGACGAGCCCATTGTTCAACTAGATACTCTTGTATGCGACCTTCGCCGAAGAGGTCATCCGTATCATAGATCTGCCTAGTCTCCGACTCTGTGCGAGGACATCCTCTACAGATAATGGACGCTGCGCACAAGACCTCTGATCCCTTAGACAGGCCTGACTGTTGCGCATATGGAATTCGTTCAAATACTGCTGCTCCATTTTTAATATCCTCTGATAATGTTTCTAAATCCTTCAAATTGCCGGAAGTAAATCCCTGCTCCCAAATCCTTTGGTTAATGTCATTCAATCGTTCAAAATCAGTCATATCCGTACAAATAACATTCCACTTAAAGGTGAGAACAATAGCACTTACAGCACATGTATCGCAAATATAGCAAGAATCGTGAAAGTGACAAAATATTCTATTGTTTTTGGCAATTGCGATGGGTAAGTAGCGATAAAATGATTAACCCTCACACCACTCCGGTGAGGAAACCGAGAAAAATGAGGGAGATGCCTCTTAGAGGCGTGATACATAAGTGCTTGATTATCTGTATGTTGATATGTTTGGCCCGCATGTAAAGGAAGGCGGGCTGTTGCTATCAAAACCCTGATAGACAACGGATTACGTATCACAAAGATACCACTTCAGAATATGGGATCCCCGGTCGGAGTCGGGGATGACGGATGGCCGATCAGAGACGATTCCATATCTGCAAAGACTCCGTCCGTGCAAGATGTTGAGTTGATCAAGGGTTGGCAGGGATATATTTTTTACGTATCTTTGTGGGTTGCAAATGAATTGATAATTATAAAGAAAAACATATATGAAGAATTTTGTAGAGGAACTCAGGTGGAGAGGCATGATCCAGGACATCATGCCGGGAACAGAAGATAAGCTTATGGAAGGTTCGACAGCCGCTTATGTCGGCATCGACCCTACAGCTGACTCTCTCCACATCGGCCATATGGTCAGCATAATGATCCTGAAGCATTTCCAGAACTGCGGTCACAAGCCTATCGCCCTCGTGGGAGGCGCTACCGGCATGATCGGTGACCCTTCGATGAAGTCACAGGAGCGTAACCTTCTCGACGAGGAGACGCTCAACCACAACGTAGCCTGCATCAAGGCGCAGCTCAGCAAGTTCCTTGACTTCGAGTCAGAGGCAGCAAACAAGGCGGAGCTCGTGAACAACTACGACTGGATGAAGAACTTCTCGTTCCTTGAGTTCACCCGCGACATCGGAAAGCATATAACCGTAAACTACATGATGGCGAAGGACTCGGTGAAGAAGAGACTCTCGGGAGAGGCTCGCGACGGCATGTCGTTCACAGAATTCACTTACCAGCTCCTCCAGGGATACGACTTCCTCTATCTCTATGAGCACAAGGGATGTACTCTCCAGATGGGAGGTGCAGACCAGTGGGGCAACATCACCACGGGCTCGGAGCTCATCCGCCGCATCCTCGGCAAGGAGGCTTTCGCCCTGACATGCCCGCTCATCACAAAGGCCGACGGAGGCAAGTTCGGAAAGACTGAGAAGGGCAACATCTGGCTTGACCCTGAGCGCACATCTCCATACCAGTTCTACCAGTTCTGGCTTAACGTATCGGATGCCGACGCAGAGAAGTACATCAAGATCTTCACAATGCTCAGCAAGGAGGAGATCGACGCTGCGATCGCTCAGCATGCGGAGGCTCCGGAGCGCCGCGAGCTGCAGAAGCTCCTAGCGAAGGAGGTGACCACAATGGTACATGGCGCAGCCGAGTATGAGAACGCAGTAGCAGCATCGCAGATGCTCTTCGGAAATGCGACAAAGGATGCACTGAAGAGTCTTGATGAGAGGACATTCCTTGCAGTGTTTGACGGTGTGCCTACATTCGAGGTTCCTGCGGAGAAGTTCCCTCTCGGCATCATCGACCTGCTCGCAGGCGAGACCCAGATATTCCCGTCAAAGGGAGAGTGCCGCAAGATGATCCAGGCAAACGGTGTGAGCATCGACAAGGAGAAGGTGACCGACATCAATGCCCAGATCGGCGAGGAGTCGTTCATCAACGGCAGATACATCCTTGCCCAGAAAGGCAAAAAGAACTATTTCATCATCAAGATAACTGAATAAAGCATTGATCAGTCTGTATTGACTATGGAAAAGAATATTGAAAGTACGAGGCAGCTGAAGGTTGCCAAGGAAATACAGAAGCACATGGCGGAGATCATCCGCAGCAAGGGCATGGCGGCTTTCGGAGGCGCGCTCGTGTCTGTCAGCGGCGTGAAGATCAGTCCGGATCTCTCGGTGGCGAAGATCTATGTCAGCATCTTCCCGTCAGAGAAGGCCGAGGCTGTGATGGGCGTGCTTCAGGAGAATGCCAGAGCGCTGCGCGGCGAGCTTGGAAGCAAGGTCGCGAAGCAGCTGCGCATCGTGCCTGAGATCGCCTTCTTCCTTGACAGCTCGCTGGACTATGTGGAGCACATCGAGGAACTTCTGAAGAAATAGGAAGGAATTCCCGACAAGATGAGACTGGCGCCATTCATAGCTGGAAGATACCTGTTCGCCAAGAAGTCACATAACGTGATCAACATCATCTCGGCGATAAGTGCTGTCGGCATGGCCATAGGAACGGCTGCGCTCATCATAATATTGTCTGTATATAACGGGTTCGACTCGCTCATCAAGTCAATGATGGGCAATGTCGAGCCCGATCTCGTCATAACCCCTGCAAAGGGCAAGGTCTTCGTGCCGCAAGGTGACACATATGACTGGATCTATGATCAGCCTTCAGTTCTCAACATGTGCTGCGTGCTCGAAGAAAGCGTATTCATAAGCTACGACGACAGACAGGGACTGGCTCGAGCCAAAGGCGTGGACTGGATATACGAAGAGGAATCCCCGCTGAGGAACCATATGGCAGACGGAGAGTTCCGTCTTCATAAAGGCGACATAGAACAAGCCGTCATCGGCGACATCCTGGCCTACAGGATGGGCATCAGCACAAGGTTCCTTTCCCCTATCGAGATCTATTATCCGTCGCGCACACGAAGTATATCTCTTTCGTCTCCGGAATCCGCCCTCGAATCTGTGAAGGTATATCCCTCAGGGATAGTATCAGTAAATGAAGAAATCGACAAGGAACTCATGATAGTCCCTCTCGAGACCATGAGGGAACTGCTGGAGTATGACGACGAAGTCTCTGCAGTCGAGATCCGTGTCGTCGAAGGAACGACACAGAAGGAAGTCCGGCGCCTGCAGGATGAGATAGGCAAACGGCTTGGAGAAGAATTCAAGGTCAAGGACCGCTACCAGCAGAACGAGGCGCTCTACAAGATGATGAGATACGAAAAGGTCGCGACCTACATGATCCTCATCTTCGTCATCATCATCATCGCATTCAACATCTTCGGCAGCCTTTCGATGCTCATCATCGAGAAACGGGAGGACATCGGAACTCTGCGCAGCCTCGGTGCGCAGGACAACCTGATCCGGAGGATCTTCGTTCTCGAAGGCTGGATGATATCGCTGGCCGGACTCGCAGGAGGTCTTGTCACCGGCATCGGGCTCACACTCCTGCAGATGCACTTCGGCTTCATAAAAATGCCCGGACAATTCCTTGTCCAGGCATATCCCGTTATCCTTTCATGGCCGGACGTCCTGCTGACCGCAGCCAGCATCGCCGCCATCGGATATATCATAGCTCTTTTACCGGCATCGGCCTCTGTCAGGCCTAAAGCCGGACAGTGACATCCTCGGCCTCGTACTTGCCTTCATCCCATCCTTCGCCCTCTTCTACATGAACGAGCGGAATGACTTTCTTCTGCTTTCCGAAATCGCCGCCGTTATCTTCACCGTCGACATCATCAAAGCACAATTCGACCTGATCTGAAGGGAACCAATCATCCTGTACAAGCGCAAACTCACCGTCTTCGTCTGTATATGCCTTTGCCGGATCATACATTCCGTCAGCATACACCTCTATTCCGTTCAAGGGATTTCCCTCCGAATCGGTCACCTTGCCTTTCACCTCGAATGTCGCATGCGGTACTCCATACTCACAAAGAGGTTCCAGTTCCATATTCACATCAACACCAAAGGCAGCAAAAAGCCCACGATACCATCCTTTTCCTTCCTCCTTACGCTCAAGAGCGACTTCCTTGGCCAAAGGCATGAACATACCTCCGTTCTCATCCCGGTCGACATCTGTATATTTCAGCACAATCTTATCAGAAGACATCATGTATCCCCACTCAAATCCGTAACTGCCGTCCTCTGCTGTAAAGCATGTATCAAGATCAGCATCCTGGACATTTACCGCAATACCTTTTATAGGGTTGCCCTCCTCGTCAGACACCTTGCCTTTGACCACGTAATCAGCATAAGGACATCCGTACTCTTCGCTTGGCATTTCATCTGGCTTGGCCTCATCACAACCTACAGCTGCAAATCCCAGTGCGCCTACTACGACGCGGAAAAACGTAAGAATAAACTGTTTCATATCTGTACGGTTTTATTATTCATCGGATTCTTTCATAATGGCACAGGATCAGGTTGCCCTCGTCGTCTCTGAGATGCATTCCGTTTCCTTCGCAGTATCGGAACCACCTGCAGTCCGCGCACTGGCCTTTCTTCATCCAGCTGCGGTCCCTGTATTGTTCAAAGCGGTTTTCCCAGACATCTATGAAATCATCCTTGTAGATGTTTCCCTGGTGGTAGTCCGCCCTTATGCTGCTGCAGGCCGAGATGGATCCGTCTATGAGCACCGATCCTACAGAGATGCCTGCCTGACACGTGTACAGGTGGTCTCTGACTTCGCCCTCGAATTCTCCGAGAAAGCCTTCGCAGCCGTAGCTGACATGTATCCTGCCTTCCTTGCGTGTCTTCCGGATGAACTCCATCAGTCCACGGAAACGTTCCTTGCTGAGCTGGAGCTCCGGATCCTGAGCCGCACGGCCTACAGGGAATACCGTGAATATGCGCCAGTTCTTAAGGCCAAGACTGATGAGATACTCCTTGAACTGCTCAAGGGAGTCATAGTTCCTGTTGTTTGCACATGTAACTACGTCAAACTTTATCGTAGGTTCGTTTGCCAAGATCTCGACGGCTTTCGAAGCGAACTTGAAGCCGTCAGGCACGCCGCGCATCCAGTTGTGGTCATCCTCGAAACCGTCCAGGCTGATCGTTGCCGAATGCAGTCCTGAAGCGAGAAGCTGGTCAATCTTCCTCGGAGTCATCAGACGTCCGTTGGATACCATGCCCCAAGGGAATTCAAGGTCATATATGGCCCGGCCGCACTTGTGCAGGTCCTCCCTCATCAGCGGTTCTCCTCCGGAGATTATGACCATGATCTTGTGGGAATCATACTTTTCCTTGATGCGGACGAGCACCTTGCGGAAATCCTCGAAAGGCATGTCCGGATGGAGGGACGAGACCTTGCAGTCGCTACCGCAGTGCCGGCACTTCATGTTGCACCGGAGGGTACTCTCCCAGAAAAGCTGCCGGAGAGGATGCTTCTCCTTCATGTCCTTGATCAGCTGACGCTGAAGTTCAAGCGCAAGACGCTGTCTTATCGAGATCCCTGACATTATTCTTCAATTGTATTATCCTCTGAAACACTCTTCATCTTAAGAACAAGTCCTTCCGCTCCATGGGCGTAATCCTCCAGAAGGACAGGCTCCACAATATGGAGGGTATCCTTGTAATGTCCGTCCTCAGACTGATCGAGATCCTTCAGCAAAACTGCATTCGGACATTCAAAGCCATAGCCTCGAATCAGGAAGTTACCATCGTCATCTACTTCAGCTTCTTCCCTCTCATGGAGTTCCACCTTCTGTTTCCCGTTCTCTTCGTATGTGTAATATAGAGCTGACACGGCTTTCACCCCTTTCACAGGGCTCTCATCATCCTCATCAACCACAACACCTTGAAATCGGAAAATGACGAAAGGAGGTCCATATTCCGGAAGAGGAAGATCATCCGAATTCTCAACATTATCTTTCCCGTCACAAGCAAAGACACATGCAAAGCCAAGCAAGCCAAGGAGAGTACGGAAAATCTTATGCATAGAATCTTTCATAACAACTGGATTCAATAATGATTATAGTTCCGGAGAGGTCTGGTCTCCTGTGATGTTGTCGACCCTTACGCTCAGGACAATCTCTACATCCTTGGCTTCATAGTAGCCTTCGGTCCATCCCTGGCCGTCTTTGACCTTGACGAGTTCGACCATCGCATTCTTGTCGTTGAAATATCCTCCGTTATCTTCCTTGTCTACATCAGAGCACTTTACCGTCGTAGAACCTGCCGGAAGTCCGCCTCCCTTGACAAGAAACTTTCCATCTGCATCCGTAAAGCATCTTTCCGCAGACTCTGCGTCTACAGCGATGCCTTTTATCGGATTTCCTTTTCCGTCCACAACCCTTCCACTTACCTCGAACCACATGAAGATCAAATCATTCTCCCCATCATAATCTGCATTGCAGCCGGCAAGAAGGACAACAGTAGAAAACAATATAAGTATCTTCTTCATATTCATAAAAATCGCTCCCGGAATAGATGCATATTCAGGGAGCGACGTTGCATTTGCTATAGAGTTTTCACATACTCGTGAATTGCTGCCGCTGCCTTTCGTCCTGCTCCCATCGCGAGGATCACCGTTGCAGCTCCGGTCACCGCATCTCCTCCGGCAAAGACTCCCGGACGGGTCGTCGCTCCAGCCTCATCCGCAACGATGCAGCCTCTCCTGTTGGTGTCGAGTCCGCCTGTAGTCCTTGCAATCAATGGATTAGGCGACGTTCCGAGCGACATGATCACGGTATCGGTCTCTATCTCGAACTCAGAGCCTGGCACTGCCACAGGGCTGCGGCGGCCGCTTTCATCAGGTTCTCCGAGCTCCATGCGGATACATTTGATCGCACGTACCCATCCCTTCTCGTCTCCGAGGATCTCCACAGGGTTGGTCAGCATCGCGAACTCGATGCCTTCCTCCTTCGCATGATGTACCTCTTCGCGACGGGCTGGGAGCTCAGTCTCGGTACGGCGATACACGATGGTCGTCGCAGCTCCAAGACGGAGAGCCGTACGTGCCGCATCCATGGCAACGTTTCCGCCACCGACCACAACCACCTTGTCGCCTGTATGGATAGGAGTCATGTAATCGCTTCGGTATGCCTTCATGAGGTTGTTTCTTGTAAGGAACTCGTTCGCCGAGAATACGCCGTTCAGATTCTCGCCAGGTATGCCCATGAACTTCGGAAGTCCTGCTCCTGATCCGATGAATACGGCGCTGAAGCCTTCGTCGTCCAGAAGCGAATCGATCGTCACTGTCCTTCCGACAACGACATCGGTCTCGATCTTCACGCCGAGCGCACGTACCGCATTGATTTCAGCCTCAACGACTTCATCCTTCGGGAGACGGAACTCCGGAATACCGTACACAAGCACTCCTCCCGGACGGTGAAGCGCCTCGAATATCGTCACCTCATAACCGAGCTTCGCAAGGTCGGATGCACATGCAAGGCCTGCCGGGCCGCTGCCGATGACCGCGATCTTCCGGCCGTTTGCCGGAGCTGTCTGAGGCTTTACGCCTCCGTTCTCACGGCTCCAGTCGGCCACGAAACGCTCAAGCTTTCCGATTGCGACAGGCTCACCCTTTATGCCGAGGATACAGCTGCCCTCGCACTGGGTCTCCTGCGGACATACTCGACCGCAGATCGCCGGAAGCGACGAGTCCATGGCAATGACTTCTGCTGCTCCTGAAAAATCTCCCTCATTGACCTTGGCAATAAAGCCAGGGATATTGATGCTGACCGGGCAAGCCGCGACACAGCGCGGATTCTTGCAGTTCAGACATCTTGAAGCCTCAAGCTGGGCCTCCTCCACATTATAGCCGTAGCATACCTCGTCGAAATTGGTCGCACGTACCTTAGGATCCTGTTCTCTGACAGGGACTCTTGGAATCTTGTTTGCCATTACCTGCCCCTCCCTATTCTGCATTTGTGATGTTCATTCTCAACAAGTTCTTCGGACTTGTACATACCCTGACGACGCATAGCCTCGTCGAAGTCCACGTCGTAACCGTTGAACTCCGGGCCCTCGACGCAAGCGAAACGGGTCTTTCCGGCTACTGTGACACGGCATGCACCGCACATTCCGGTACCGTCCACCATGAGGGTATTCAGGCTGACGATCACCGGAAGTTCAAGCTTCCTGCATGTGAGGGTCGCGAACTTCATCATGATCATAGGTCCGATGGCCACAGCCTGCGTGTACTTCTTTCCGTCTTCGGTCACAAGCTTCTCGAGCATAGCTGTCACGAGGCCCTTGAATCCTTCCGATCCGTCGTCGGTACATATGTAAAGGTTGTCACAGACAGCCTCCATCTCCTCCTTGTAAATCACAAGGTCCCTTGTCTTGGCGCCGACGATAACATCAACCGCCACTCCCCTTTCATGGAGCCACTTCACCTGAGGATATACCGGCGCAGTGCCGACACCTCCGGCGATGAAGATATATCTCTGCGAAGCGAGTTCCTCCGCAGGCATCCCGGTAAAGTCCGAAGGTATGCCGAGAGGGCCTACGACATCACAGAAGGATTCTCCCTCCTCAAAGGAGATGATGTCAGACGAAGAGGCGCCGATCTGCTGGGTCACGATGGTGACTGTACCGGCTTCCTTGTCATAATCGCTGATAGTGAGAGGTATACGCTCACCGTTCTCTGTCGCACGGACGATCAGGAACTGACCCGGAAGTGCTGCAGCGGCAAGGCGCGGAGCCTCGACCTTCATCCTGCAGATCGTAGGGGTGAGCATTTCTTTGGTAATGATCTTGAACATAGATAGATCAGGTTAAAATATTCTAATGGTTATGATGATGTCCGTGGTCATGATTATGCTCATGGCCAGGAGCAACAGTTCCGCTTACCGGATAACCAAGCTCTTCGATAGCGGCCTTGAGAGTCGCCTCAGAAGTCTTGGCTGCATCATACTTCACAGCAACCGTCTGGTCCTCAAGAGAGACCTTGAGATCCTTCACGCCTTTCTCAAAAGCGATGTTTTCCTGGACCTTCTTCACGCAGTTCTCACAATGGAGATGAACGGCGAATACGACCTCCTTGACTTCGCCTTTCTTCTTCTTTGAAGGCTTCTTGTCAGTAAGGACAGAAGGTTCAGACGCTGCGTCTGCTACTGTAGCTGCCGAGGCCGAGAAGGCCACCATTGCAGCAAGGATGATGATGAGGGTCTTTTTCATAGTGCAAATTTAATAAAAATATAATCAAATAAATATATGTATCACATGACTTTAAATCACGCCTTCTTCCAAAGGGTGAAGCGGAAACCCACATGGGCCTTGATGCCCATGAGAGGGCCCCAGATGCAGCTTGCGTCGAACGACGGCTGGCGAGGATTCACGAATCCGTCAGCATCCTTCACTGCTCCGAGGATAACATCCTGCTGCTTGAAGTTTGTAAGGTTCTCTGCTCCGATATATACATCCCAGCCCTTGAAGCGGCGGGTAACCTGCGCATAAAGAAGCGGATACATCGGCGTACGGCCGTTCTCGTATACACGAGCCACACCCTCTTTCGGTGCAGCCGTCATCGTACCGTCAGCGTTGAGTTCCTCCATGAAGTTGTAGACACGGCATGAACCGTTCAGCGAAGCGGTGAAGTCGAAGATCCACTTGTTGAGATTTGTAGCATACTGGAGATTCAGCACACCCTTGAAACGGCTGGTCATCGGCTTCTCGACAAGTCCCTTGCCGGCAAGCTCGATCATCGCATTGGTATAGCGGAATGTAGCCGTGATGTTGAAGCGCTCTATCGGATCCACAGAGAAGTCAAGCTGGAAGTTATCAGTATATGAACGGTTTCCGTCAAGTGCATAGAAGTCTATCGTATTTGCGAAATGCTCATAGTCCACGACCATCTGCTGCACGAACTGCGTGCGGAAGTAATCGAAGCTGATGTATGTATTCGAAGAGGCTCCGAAAGGCATGTAATAGGTGAGGTTTCCGCCGAAGGTCCATGCATCCTCGAGAATATGCTCATTGTATGCTCCGTTGAATGCCTTTCCCGTCGAGAATACTCCGATGTTGTCGATCAGAGGGGTCGAGTAGCGCACGCCACGTCCTCCGTTCGCCCTGATGACGATCTCGTCTATCGGCATGTACTTGAGGGTCACGCGAGGCGAGAATTTGCCGACTATGTCAGTACCTGACTTCTTGTACCAGTCTGCACGGAGTCCGACTATTGATGAGAACTTGTCTCCAGCATGGTAGGTATATTCGCCGAACACTCCGCCTACAGCCAACTGGGTGATGCCGTTGTCAGACACGTCCTGCAGAGCCACGAGTCTCTTGAAGTCCTCCATATACCTGTCATATGTTCCGCTCATTCCGAGAGTGAACTTGTGTTCGTCGCTTATGATGTTCTGGTACAGGAGGTTCCCGAAGAGGGAGTGCTGGCCTGCGAGATACTTTGTCGATCCGAAATAGGAGTCCATGTCCTGATAGCTGTAGTCTCCTACGAAAGCAATGTTCTGAGAATTGTCCTCATTCAGAGGAATACCGACCTTGAGGTATCCGTTGACCGAACGGTTCATGATGTCCGAGCCCCATGGATCGATCTGGCCTTCCTTCGGAACAGGGGTATAGGTATCCTTGTCGTAGAACACATGCTCTCCGTCCTTGCCAGTGAGCATCTGTCCGCCGAGGCGGCTGTCCTGGAGGGCGCGTACTCCGAAACGCACCTGGACTCCGTTGTCGGCCTGATAGAGCCAGCGGTTGGCGAGGTTGAACTGGAGCATCTTCGGTTCGTCGAGGAAGCCGTCATTGTTCATGTCGTGCGGAGCGATGTTGCCCGACACATGTCCGAGGATGACGGTGCTCCACTTGTAGCCCATCTGAAGGGACGAAGCTATGTTCAGGTCCATCTTCGTGTCGCTCATTACGGCGGCATTGATGAAGAGAGGCTTTTCGTCCGTAGGCTTGCGGTGCTCCATGTTGATCTGGCCGGTCATCGACTCGACTCCGTTGATCACCGACGATGCTCCCTTGGCGATCTGGATGCTCTCAAGCCACTGACCTGGGACATAAGAGAGTCCGAAAGGTGCTGAGAGTCCGCGCATTACCGGGCGGTTTTCGTCAAGCATCTGGGTATATACGCCTGAAAGGCCGAGGAGGCGGATCTGACGGGCTCCGGTCACTGCGTCAGAATAGCCGACGGTGACGCTGGCCGAGTTCTCGAAGCTCTCCGCAAGGTTGCAGCAGGCCATCTTGCAGAGTCCTGCGGCAGAGATGACTTCCGTACGGATCTCCTTGCCTTTCGAGAGATAGTTTCCTGCCTGACGTGAGACAAAGACGGCAGCATCGAGGCTGTCTGAACGCTCGCCGTAGATTTCCGTGGTATCCACCACATGGCCATGCTGGTCGACCACCTGGGCGGATGCGGAAACGAATGCAGCCACTGCTGCAAATATGATGATGATTGTCTTTTTCATGTTTGTTTATCTGGTTATATCCGATTGAATTACCTATTGATTTTTCTTCCGTGACCGGAATGCATGTGTATTCCGTGACATGCCACCCACGGCTAGGGGGTGCGTGAAGCCGCTTCAGCGGCGGCCGCGGGGGTCATCGGAATACACATGCATTCCGGTCACCTCAGCAACAGAATACTGAATCTGAATCAGATACGCCAGATGTTTATACGGGACAGCAGATCCCTTCCCGCAATCAACCCCTTGTCAGGGATTCTCAGAGACGACATGAACTTGTCCTGAGGATAGGACGGAAGGATGTCGGAGCAGAAAGCTCCGATGCAAGGACAATGACCGCAATGACAGAAGTCATAATGACGATGTTCGTCATCCGCACGGTTTCCTGTCAGAAGGAGGACCTGAAAATCATCTGAGCAGCAGGACTTTGCCTTAAGGGTAAGACAATGGCATCCGTCGCCAGATCCGGTACAGTCATGCTGACCGTCAGCCTCGTGACGGACGGTTCCGCAGCAGCTGTGATGATCGCAATGATGCTCAGGGTGGATGTCCTCGCAGGTCATTCCGCTTATGCATGAAGCCACGAAAGTACGGCCGCTTCCGCTGCATGTATGCACGTCGAATCCTATGATACTCATGCAGTACCATATGACGAGCAGCACAGCCGATATTTTCATGACAATATTCCTCATATCAATCTGCAAATGTACAAAAAACATTCTTAAATGCGAGATTTTTGTAGTATATTTGTCTTTTCCACGTCTAATGCACATCGAAAATCAAACGAACTAAAGATATCTGTTTATGAAAGAGTACATCAAAATGACACTCGCCACACTGACCGGACTGTTTCTGTTCGGCATCGTGGCCATCTTCCTTATGATAGGAACCTTAGGTGCCGTGGCAGCATTAGGTGAGAAACAGCCGGTCATGCCTGCGCAAGGCATCCTTAAGATCGACATGTCGACGATGATGCTGTCGGAGCAGACCAAGGAGGCCGATCCGTTCGCTTCCCTCCAGGGCAACGGCTCTACCGCCACTCCTATCGGCATCTACAGTGCCATCCAGGCGGTCAACGCAGCAGCGGCCGATCCTGCCGTAAAGTTCATCTACCTCAAGCCTGACGGCGTAAACGGAGGCACAGCCCAGATAGAAGAGTTCCGCAAGGCACTCGAGAATTTCCGCGCATCAGGAAAGGCAATCGTTGCCTATACCGAGAATCCAAGCAACGCAAGCTACTATCTCGCATCAGTATCGGACAAGATATACATGACCCCTCATGACGGAGCTATGAACATGTTCACAGGTATCTCGTCTCAGATGATCTTCCTCAAGGACATCCTTGACAGACTCGGAATCGAAGTGCAGCTGATCCGTCACGGAAAGTACAAATCCGCAGGAGAAATGTATGTAAGGAACTCATCCAGCAAGGAGAACATGGAGCAGAACGTTGCACTGGTAGAGTCCATCTGGAATTGCTGGGCTGAAGAAATCGCTGAATCGCGCGGCATCACCACCGGAGCTCTTAACTCCCTCATCAACAACCTTGAACTGGTTTTCCCTACAGACTGGGTCGAGGCCGGACTTGTAGACGAGCTCCTCAACCGCAGCCAGCTCGAGCAGAAGCTCTGCGACCTGTTCGTCGCCGACAAGATCGCCGACGTCAAGAGCATCTCGCTTGCAGACTATGCGAAACTCAAGAACACCGTCAACCTGAAGGCCAAGAATAAGGTGGCTGTCATCTATGCGGAAGGCAACATAGTGGACGGAAACGAGAAGCAGCAGGTTGCAGGCGACAGGTTTGCCGAGATCATCTCGAATGTAAGAAAAGACTCGACAGTCAAGGCTGTGGTCCTCAGAGTCAACTCCCCTGGCGGAAGCGTACTTGCTTCTGAGAAGATCAAGACAGAGCTTGACCTCCTTCGTCAGACCACCCCTGTAATCGCTTCATACGGAGACTACGCCGCATCAGGCGGATACTGGATCTCTGCAAACTGCGACAAGATATACTCCAATGCTGCGACCCTTACAGGATCCATCGGCGTATTCAGCATGATTCCGAATGTCGGAGAAACAGTGAAGGATAAGCTTCATGTAACCATCACGCCGGTCAATTCGAACGCACACGCAGACATGTACAACGGCCTCAGAGCCCTTAATCCTCAGGAGGTCGCATACATGCAGGCATCCGTGGAAAACATCTACAACAAGTTCACAGGACTGGTTGCGGCAGGACGTGACATGACAGTTCCTGAAGTCGACGCCATAGCTCAGGGACGAGTATGGAGCGGAGCGGACGCTCTCGGCATCGGTCTCGTGGACGAGATCGGCACGATCGAGGATGCAGTCAATTTCGCTGCGCTCTCGATAGAAGGAGTTACAAGCGTATCTGACGTGCAGATAGTCGAGTATCCTAAGCCTCAGACTACCATGGACATTATCCTGGAGTCGCTTACAGGTACGGAAGGTGCGTTCGCAGGCACCCCTCTCGAGAATGTCGAGAAGGCGTTCATCAACTGGAATGCAGACGAGGCCGGAAAGGTCTACGCCCGCATCCCATATGAGATAAGCATCAGATAAAGGAGATTCTGACGACCTGCGAGGTGGCTGAGGTCACCTTGCAGCGGTCGTCAATGCGGACTCCGGCGACAGCGCAGACATGCTGCTGAGCGGCCATGGATTCAGTCCGGACATCTACGATCATGATTGCCGCTTCTTTCTGCAGCGAATCATATTTAAGGTCAGCGAAAAGGTCGCTGACCTTCTTTTTTCCTTTCATCCCAAGAGGAATGAGCCAGTCTCCTGAACGCCATCTGCGAAGAACAAACGGCATCGGAAGGGCGGCAGCATCGAAAAGCAAAGTACCATCGGGCTGCTTCAGCGGCATTTCCCCAGTCCATGGAAGGATTTCGACGCGGATGTCCTTTCCGTTGAAACGGTATGTCCCCGCGCATCTTACCGGCATGACCGCCGGATCCGCCGGAGTTTCCTCAACGGAGGTGACCGGCACTACGACGAGACTGTCCTGTGCGGTAAGGAGCCTGTGGGTCGCGGAATCAAATCGCTTTCCCGAAACCGTGCGCCCCGAGGTAAGAAGGTCCTCAAGCGATGCGAGGGACGATGAATTGAACCCATACGGTTCGAGGATATGATACAGCAGATATTTCCAGTGCTTCTTCCCCATCAGGGACGGAAGGTCGACGCGCAACGTGCCGTCCTCGGAGACTGCCGCAAGTCCGAGAGCGGCATTCCGGCACCAGTCCTCCACGATCTCCCCTGCCTCCGTAAAATAGCCCATCTCGCGGTTGAGAGTGCGGACAAAGGACGGATTGACGGTCGAGAATATCGGAAAGGCCTCATTCCTGATGCGGTTGCGCTTGTAGTCGGACATTGCATTAGTGCGGTCCTCCCTGTATTCTATCTTATGGACGAACGCATAGCCTTCGATCTGCTTCCGGGTACAGTCGAGCAACGGACGGATCAGGGTTATGTCGGGCGAAAGCGGAAGCTGCGAAACGACCGACATTCCGCTGAGGCCGCGAAGCCCCGATCCCCGGAGCATGTTCAGCATGAGGGTCTCGGCATTGTCGTTTGCATTATGTGCCACGGCCACAGCCTTGTAGCCATGTTCATGGCAGAGTCCGGCAAACCATCCGTAACGAAGGTCGCGGGCGGCCATCTCTATGCTTATTCCGTTTTCCCTGGCGTACTCTTCCGTTTCGAAGTGCCTGACATGAAGTTCCACTCCACGGGCGTAAGCCCATGAACGGACGAGATCCTCGTCCGCATCGCTCTCCTCTCCTCTCAGCCTGAAGTTGCAATGCGCCACGGCAAAGCCGACAGGCAGCTGCGCACCGGCGAAAAGATCAGCCATGCACATTGAGTCGATCCCCCCGCTTACGGCAAGAAGGATGACAGGCTTCCCAGCTTCCTGCCCGGCACGGCTGCCGAAGGACTCATGATTACAGAGAGGGGCTGACCATATGTTGATCAGCCCCCTCAGTTCTTCCATTGTCTTTGCAAATCTTTTCTGCATTACTGTTTGCTTGCAATAGTGTATGTGAATCCGAAGAGGAGTGACTCCTTGAACTGTACCCTCTGTCTGGTACGGTCATCCTTCTCGCTGTATATAAGCACCTTGTCATCATAGATAAGGTTTGTAGTCAATGTGAGCGAGAAGTACTTCGCGAGCTTCCAGTCGAATCGGTTATCCCAGTTCACACGGAGATTCTCAGGCTTGTCAAGGTAGTTCGAGAAAAGAACGAGCTGCGAGGTATAGCCGAAATTGTCATTGATGTTTACTGCAATATCAGCCTTGACCTGCGCACCGAATTCGAATCTTGCGCTCTTGTAATACTCGTCCTTTATATCTTCTGCAGCCACTTCCTTGTACTGATCCTTGAGCTCCATACCGTATTTCTTCCTCAGAAGCTCATCCCTCACGATCACCACACCACCTGTCACAGGCGCGATATTGAGAGACAGCCACTTGAACGGCTTGACATCGATACCGACCGCGAGGTTCGTATATGCAGGAGCAAGGAAGCCTGACTTTACTGCCCGGGCGTCCTTCCAGAGCTGCTTGAGTTCTCCTTTCTCGATGTCGTCGAGAGCGGTTCCCTCAGGATACTTGTCAGCCGGGACCGAAGGGGTCAGGTAGTCATATCCTGTCGAGAACTGAGACTTGAAGTCGTAGTTGATCGAAAACGAAAGGTTCTTCCTTTCAGGGATCTTGTATCCCCACTTGCTCTCGAGATAGATGCGGTCGTCGCTCTTCTGAAGGATCGGCTTTGACGAAGCGTACACGAAACCGTAGTCAAGCTGGAGACGGTTGTTCCAGAACATCTCGTTCAGCTTGTAGTCGGCCTTTCCGTCTATGTATGCCTGAAGGGTCACGGTATTGTCACCACCGGCCGCCCAGTTCGTGAGCGATGTCTCTCCGAACTTCATGTTGGTCTTGAGCGACGATATCCAGTTGCTCGGTTTCTCCACTTTCTGCTCTTCCGCAGGCGCCTCTGTCATTGCCATGGCTGCCTCAGCCGCGGCCTTGAGGGCATCGTTGGTCTGCGCGGACAGTCCCAGTCCGGCAAAAACGCCGAGAATCGTGATGATAAACTTCTTCATAGTCTGTTCCGGTCATTAATATGATATGGCAAAAAGGACCCTCTGGCTTGATGGCTTGCCTGAATAGATGCACTTTCCTTCCTCTACGCACACCGCACTGTCCACAGGGATACAGCGGATGGTAGCCTTTGTCTCTTCCTTGATCTTCTCTTCAGTCTCAGGTGTACCGTCCCAATGGCAGAGAAGGAAGCCTCCCTTTGTGATCTCTTCCTTGAACTCCTCCCATGTATCGACCTTGCGGATGCTTTCGTCACGGAACTTGAGGGCCTTTGCATAGATGTTCTCCTGGATGTCGTCAAGGAGCGCTGCGATCACGTCAGCGATGCCCTCCTGTGCATGCGACGACTTCTCGCATGTGTCACGGCGCGCAAGCTCCACGGTTCCGTTCTCGAGGTCACGGCCACCCATTGCGAGACGCACCGGAACTCCCTTGAGTTCCCACTCGGCGAACTTGAATCCCGGACGCAGCGTGTCACGGCTGTCGATCTTCACGCTGATACCCTTGGCTTCGAGTTCCTTCCTGAAGCCGTCCATCTTGTCAAGGATCGCATTGTTCACAGCCTCATCCTTGCCTGTGATAGGCACCATCACCACCTGGATAGGAGCGAGCTTCGGAGGCAGGACGAGACCGTTGTCATCTCCGTGAGCCATGATCAGCGCACCCATCAGACGGGTCGACACTCCCCATGATGTAGCCCATACGTATTCCTGCTGTCCCTCCTTGTTGGTGAACATGACGTCGAACGCCTTCGCAAAATTCTGGCCGAGGAAATGAGATGTACCGGCCTGCAGAGCCTTTCCGTCCTGCATGAGGGCTTCGATGGTCATAGTGTCAAGCGCACCTGCAAAACGCTCGTTCGGGCTCTTGTGTCCGACCACTACAGGCACTGCCATATAGTTGCGGGCGAAGTCCGCATATACGTTCACCATCTTCATTGTCTCCTCTTCCGCCTCCTGACGGGTCGCATGCGCAGTATGTCCCTCCTGCCAGAGGAACTCTGCCGTACGGAGGAAGAGACGGGTACGCATCTCCCAGCGCACCACATTCGCCCACTGGTTGCAGAGGATCGGAAGATCTCTCCACGATGTCACCCAGTTCTTGTATGTGTTCCAGATGATAGTCTCCGAAGTAGGACGGACGATAAGCTCCTCCTCGAGCTTTGCCGACGGATCCACAACTACGCCGTTTCCGTTCGGATCGGCCATGAGTCTGTGGTGGGTCACCACCGCGCACTCCTTGGCGAAGCCTTCCACATGCTCCGCCTCACGGCTGAGGAAAGACTTCGGGATGAAGAGCGGAAAATATGCGTTCTGGTGTCCTGTATCCTTGAACATCTTGTCAAGGATATCCTGCATCTTCTCCCATATCGCATAGCCGTAAGGCTTGATCACCATGCATCCTCTGACTGCCGAACGTTCAGCCAGATCTGCTTTCACGACGAGGTTGTCATACCACTGCGAGTAGTTGTCCGACCTCTTGGTCACTTCTTTTGCCATTGTATTTTTGCTTTTTATTGTTTTTATCCGTATAATTGTGCTTGAATACGCATGCCTGTAGGGCCGTTTTCCAGCGGTACAGTTATTGCATGAGCAAACAGGTTGCGAAGATACGAAATAATTATAAAAAACAGGAGAAAAGACTATGAAAAAGAGTATAGTGCTGATGATTGCGGCCATCCTCATGCTTACGTCATGCGGAACCGTCGCGAAGCTCGCCTCTTCTGCTGAAGGTCAGAAGTTCCAGGACGATATATATGCTGCAGCTCCGAGCTTCAGGTCAAAGGCGGAGAAGGAGAGCGGCAAGGCGCAGACCCAGGCCCTCATAGAACAGACAAAGGAATCTCCGATATACCTGTTCGGAGACAAGAAGGATACAGTGATGATTCCGGAGAACTTTTCCGCATCGATCAGATACGACAGGGACCTCGGAGGCACGGTCGTGACCGTCGGCGAGAACCCGTACGACTGGCGGAACAATCTGGACCCATGGTCATATTACACTCCGTACAGCATAGGAAGTTCGTGGTACTGGAGCAGGCACTGGAGTCCGTACTGGACCCACCACTGGTACCATTCCCCATGGTATTATTCGAACTGGGGATACTACGGATGGTATGATCCGTGGTACTACGGCTCATACTGGGGCTGGGGCGGCTGGTACGACCCATGGTATTACGGAGGCTACTGGGGCGGTTACCCATGGTATCCTCACTACGCCGGATGGTACGGAGGATGGGATCCATACTGGGGTCATCATCACCATCATCACGGTCCGGGATATGGTCCGGGGCACGGACACGGACACGGACATGGCGGAAGAGACAGGGTATACATCCCGCGCCATGAGACCGAAGGACGCGAGAGGGTGTTCGCCGGCAGGACGACGACAGCAAGACGCGGGCTCGGCACAAGCAGCAGCGTAAGCAGAGGCACGACCGGATCGGCAAGCGCGCCGAGAAGCGTATCCGGATCGGTAAGTTCGAGGCCGACCGCAGGCAGGACCACGGCAATACGCAACACCGAGACGTCAGCGACCAGGACAGAGGCGATAAACGCTTCCAGAGGCACGTCTGCAGTAAGAGGCCTGTCAGGAAAGACATCCCTCAGCACGGCGACAAAGCCGACGGCAGGCAGCAGCGTATCGGTGAGCGGAAAGCCGGTCAACCACAGAAGACCGACCTACACGACAGGATCTGCTGTTTCAGGAAGCCATTCTTCAGGAACAGTCTCGTCCTCTAGCGGATACAGCAGGAGTTCGATGAGCGGCAGCTCAAGTTCCGGCACACGCAGTTCATACAGCGGATCGACGGTTTCGAGAAGTTCGTCCAACACAAGAAGCTCTTCAAGCTACAGCACGTCGTCTTCAAGCAGATCGTCGGGATATAGCGGCGGTGGCGGCAGCTACAGCAGGAGCAGCTCCGGCGGAGGTGGCGGAAGCAGAGGCGGCTCCGGCGGCGGAAGAAGATAAGTATAATTTTAACCAGGAAAGATCATGAGAAAGACAGCTATCACAATTTTGCTGACATTTGCGGCAGCATGCGCCTATGCACAGAATGCATACGACGCACTGCTCTTCAGCGAAAACAACTACGAGGGGACAGCGAGATCGGTAGCGATGGGCAACGCCTTCACTGCCTTGGGAGGAGATCTTGGCGCTGTCACCATAAACCCGGCTTCGGCTGCAGTTGCAAGCTACGGCCAGTTCACCATCACACCTGCGCTGACGCTTTCGTCGACTACAGCCCAGGGAGTATCACCTTTCAGCGACGGCACCCTGCCGTATTTCGAAAGGAAGATGAAGAGCAACATGACCGACTTCAGCATGCCGAACATCGGCCTGTCGTTCAATTGGGACACGCACCGCAGGACCGGTCTCAAGAGGCTGACCTTCGGCTTCGTGGCGAACAAGACCGCAGGCTGGAACGAGGACGTATATGCAAACGGCATGAATTCGACAACATCGTACATGGGAGCGCTTGCGACCGAGACCAACGGCCTTCTCGCATCGGACCTCAACGGAGAGTACGCATACGACTACATGCCTTGGAATTCGGTTGTAGGATATCAGAGCGGCATGATTTCGACCTTCGGAGGATATGAGGACGAGTATGTAGGTGCCAGCGAGCTGGTCTTTGACAACGGGGCGATCGCCCTCGGAGGACCGCTGGAGCAGACATACGGGAGACATGTGACCGGCAGCAAGTATGATTACGCCTTCAACGTCGGTGCGAACATCTCCGACATCCTCTACCTCGGTGCGAACTTCAACATAACTTCGACCACCTACGGCTACGACGAGTACTTCAAGGAGACAGCGGCCGACCCTGCAGACTTCGAGATCGCTCTGGACAACGGCGAGACCATGTACTTCCAGCAGATGAAGCACAAATACACCTATCAGGCTGATGCTTCCGGTTATTCGGCAAAGTTCGGTCTGATCCTCACTTCTGGCGCAGGCTTCCGCCTCGGCGCAGCGATCCAGACTCCGACAGTGACGACTGTAGACGAATACTGGTATCAGGACGGACAGACCCTGTTCACCGAATCCGCATACAATGCGACCGCATACAGCCCTACAGGAGAATACAGCTACATGCTCCACTCTCCTTTCAGAGCGAACTTCGGACTGGCATACACGATCGCCGGACTCGCTGTAATAAGCGCGGATTACGAGGTCTGCGACTACAGCCAGATGAAGTTCAAGGCGCTTGACACCGACAGGGACTACTTCGAGGATGTGAACAATGACATCAAGGAGCGTTTCGGCACATCCCACATGCTTAGGGCCGGAGCTGAAGTGAAGATCGGAGCTCTTGCAGTAAGAGGCGGATACGGTCTCACCACATCGGCAGAGAAGGTCAGCGCATGGGGAGACACGCTTCCTCTTTCATATACACAGAACGCATCATTCGGTCTCGGATACAGCTCGAAGGGTTCGTTCTTCGCAGACTTTGCGGTAAGGAAGAATTTCCTCAAGAGCGAATACTACATGCCTTACAGCGACTATATCTTCGACGAGGACGGCAACATAGAGACTCCGGCACCGGAGCTCCTGATCAGGAAGTCGGCCTGGAAGGTCCTCCTGACCTTCGGCTGGCGCTTCTAGCTGCCATAACATCATAGATAAAATCAGTCCGGGTCTTTTTCGGAAGCATTTCCCTGAGTTTTCTGCTTCCTTAAAAAAAGTTTCCGGTATTTTCAGAAGCATTCTCCCTAAACTTTCTGCTTCTGAAAATACCGGAAACTTTTTATCTCAAGAAGGACGGTTAGAGTGTCCTCTTGATCTCTTCGATAGTGTAAGCCTCGACAACGTCGCCGATCTTGATGTCATTGTATCCCTGGATGTTAAGACCGCAGTCCATACCCATATGAACCTCCTTGACATCGTCCTTGAATCTCTTGAGCGAACCGAGCTCTCCGGTGTAGATCACGATACCGTCGCGGATCACGCGCACCTTCGCAGTCCTCTGGAGCTTTCCTTCGCGAACGATACATCCGGCGATGGTACCCACCTTCGAGATCTTGAAGGTCTCCTGAACCTCTGCTGTCGCAGTGACAACCTCCTTCTGCTCAGGCTCGAGCATACCCTCGATACCGCTCTTGAGCTCGTTGATACAGTCGTAGATGACAGAATAGAGACGGATCTCGATCTCCTCCTTCTCAGCAAGCTTTCTTGCCGAAGGCATAGGACGTACCTGGAAACCGATGATGATCGCATCCGAAGCCGCTGCAAGCAGGATATCCGACTCCGAAATCGCACCCACGGCCTTGTGGATGACATTTACGCGGACCTCCTCCGTAGAGAGCTTGATGATAGAGTCCGAAAGGGCCTCCACCGAGCCGTCCACGTCACCCTTGACGATGACATTGAGTTCCTTGAAGTTTCCGATGGCGATACGGCGTCCGATCTCCTCGAGAGTCATATGCTTCTGGGTCTTGATGCCCTGGATACGGATAAGCTGCTCACGCTTGTTGGCGATATCCTTGGCCTCCTTCTCGTCAGCCATCACCACGAACGTCTCACCAGCTGTAGGCGCTCCGTTGAGACCGAGCACCGAAACCGGTGTCGACGGACCTGCCTCCTCGACCTTCTGTCCACGCTCGTTGAACATGGCCTTGACACGGCCGGTAAAGCAGCCTGACAGCATCACGTCACCGACACGAAGGGTACCGTTCTGAACGAGGATGGTAGCAAGATATCCGCGTCCCTTGTCAAGAGACGACTCGATGACAGCACCGGTAGCCCTGCGGTTAGGATTAGCCTTGAGCTCGAGCATCTCGGCCTCAAGAAGAACCTTCTCAAGCAGCTGGTCCACATCGATACCCTTCTTAGCCGAGATCTCCTGGCACTGGTACTTACCGCCCCAGTCCTCGACAAGGATGTTCATGTTCGACAGCTGCTCGCGGATCTTCTCAGGATTTGCACCCGGCTTGTCGATCTTGTTGATGGCGAACACCATAGGTACACCTGCAGCCTGTGCGTGGTTGATGGCCTCGACAGTCTGTGGCATGACGCAGTCGTCTGCGGCCACGATGATGATCGCAAGGTCGGTCATCTTGGCACCACGGGCACGCATCGCGGTAAACGCCTCGTGACCAGGGGTATCGAGGAAGGTGATCCTCTGACCGTCAGGAAGCTTCACGTTGTATGCACCGATATGCTGGGTGATACCGCCGGCCTCGCCAGCGATCACATTCGCCTTACGGATGTAGTCCAGGAGCGATGTCTTACCGTGGTCCACGTGTCCCATCACCGTGATGACCGGTGGACGTGGGAGGAGATCCTCGTCAGTATCCTCGGCCTCTCCCTGGGCTATCGCGTCAGTAAGGTTGGCTGTCACGAACTCGACCTCATAACCGAACTCTTCTGCGACAAGAACGAGGGTCTCCGCGTCGAGACGCTGGTTGATCGATACCATCATTCCGAGGCTCATGCAGGCTCCGATGACCTTGGTCACAGGAGTATTGTTCATAAGGGTAGCCAGGTCGTTTACAGTAACGAACTCGGTCACCTTGAGCACCTTCTGCTCGAGCTGCTGCATCTCCATCTCCTCCTGCATCCTCTGTGAGGCTGCCTCTCTCTTCTCCTTTCTGTGCTTTGCTCCGAAGTTACCCTTCTTATTCTCGTTCATGCGGGCGTAGGTCTCCTTGATCTGCTTCTGGATCTCCTTCTGCATCTCTTCCTGCTCGGCCTCCGTCATCGGCTTGAACTTGTCTCCGCCACGGTCACGACGGCTCTTCTTG
>JAGBCS010000038.1 GCA_017937885.1 Bacteroidales bacterium | reverse complement strand
GAATGGTTAAGAATGTTTGTCACCTCGTTCTCCGAGCTGTCCGGGAGAATCGGAATGGCAATTCGGCCGAACGGAACTATGCTGAAGAATGCAACTGACCAGTTAGGCATGCTCTGGGAGAGGATGGCCACCTTGTCTCCGGCGCCGATGCCGTATTGGGTCAGCTTCTTTGACAAGCTGTCGCACTTCGCCTTGAAGGTGCTGTATGTATAGCCTCCTTCCTTGGTGTCATACCACTGCGTGTACTGGTTCTTCGCGTATACCGTCGTGGCATATTCGTATAGCTTTCCGAGGGTGTCTACATATTTTTCCCTCATCTTCTGCATACGCTTGTAAAGCTGTATCATATGTTGTCTGTTTAATGTGTGATGTACATTTCAGGGTGCTTGCCGACCAGATGCATCTCTTCGTAGAGAGCCTGGATGCGCGCCATGTCCGCCTTAGGATCATCGGTAAGCTCGACCTTCTGACCGCGGCCTACACGCTTGGTGCCCCAATCGAAATATCCCATGTATACAGGACATCCTACCTCGCGGGCGATCGTATGAAAGCCTGTCTTCCAACGCTTTATAGGCTTGCGTGTGCCTTCCGGAGCAAGAGCCAGATGGGCTATGGGCTTCGACTTCATCTCCTTGATCACGCTGAGAACCACATTGCTGCCCCTCTTTCTGTCGACCGGTATTCCGCCGAGCTTGCGCATCAGCCATCCCAGCGGACCCCAGAAGAATTCCTTCTTGACCATGCAGTAAGGCTTGCCTCCGACAGATGTATAATAAAGGTATGAGATCACGAAGTCCCATGCCGACGTGTGCGGCACGCCGAGGATAATGCATTTGTCTTCAGGGACTACAGGTTCGACGGCAGTCCAGCCCATTGCGCGGAGCAGCCATCCGCAGAATTTTCTCCACATATTCCTTAATATATTATTATATGTTCACGTCCTCCAATTCCTGTGCACTTCTGAGGTTCCTGCTGATGAAATACTGTCTGTCGATAGTATTCTCACCCATATAGAACTCCATGATGTCGGCGATTGACTCCTCGTCGCTCAACCTTACCCTTTCGAGACGCATGTCCTTGCCTATGAAGCCTGTGAACTCGTCCCATGATATTTCTCCGAGACCTTTGAATCGGGTTATCTCTACCTTGCCCTTCATTTCCTTGACAGCATCTTCCTTCTCCTCCCTGTTGTAGCAGTAACGCACCTCGTTCTTGGTCTTGACCCTGAAGAGAGGCGTCTCCAATATATAAAGGTGTCCTCTGCGGATCAGGTCCGGATGATACTTCATGAAGAACGTGCATACCAGCATGCGGATGTGCATTCCGTCGTCATCGGCATCCGTCGCGATGATGATCTTGTTGTAGCGCAGGTCCTCAATGTCCTCCTCAAGGCCGAGGGCGTTGATCAGGAGGTTGAGCTCCTCGTTCTCGGCGATCTTCTTGCGGCTCTCCTTGTATGAGTTGATCGGCTTTCCTCGTAGCGAGAACACGGCCTGTGTCTCGGCGTTGCGGGCCTTGGTGATGGTTCCGCTCGCAGAGTCACCCTCCGTGATGAAGATGCTGGTCTCGTCGCGGAGCTCCTCCTTCGCTGCAGGAAGCTTGTCCTTGTAATGGTACTTGCAGTCCCTGAGCTTCTTGTTGTATACGCTCGTACGCTTGTTGCGCTCCTTGGTCTTCTTCTGGATAGTCGATATCTCCTTCCTTTCCTGCTCAGAAGACATGATCTTCTCCTGAAGTACTGGGATGATCTCCTTGTGCATGTGCAGGTAGTTGTCGAGATTCGTCTTGACGAAGTCATTCACGAAGCTTCGTATCGTAGGCCCCTGGTCGTAAGAGTGGCTTCCGTCCTCATTCTCGACATCGGTCTCCCACATGTAGGTCGAACCGAGCTTGGTCTTTGTCTGGCCCTCGAAGTTCGGTTCCTGGATCTGTATGCTTATGGCTCCGATGATTCCCTGACGGATGTCCTCAGGGGCGAAGTCCTTCTTGGCGAAAGTCTTGTAGAACTCCTTGAGTGTCTTGGATATGGCCTCACGCATGGCCGCGAGATGCGTACCGCCGTCGCGCGTATTCTGTCCGTTGACGAACGAGGCGATGTTCTCGCCGTAGCTGTTGCCGTGCGTCAGCACGATCTCCACATCCTCGCCGATCAGGTGGATCGGCTCATAGAGCGGCGTCTCGGACATATTGTCGTTGATCAGGTCGAGAAGGCCGTTCTCCGACTTGTATGATGTACCGTTGAAATTCAGCGTCAGTCCCTTCTTCAGGTAGGAGTAGTTCTTCATCATCGATTCGATGAACTCCATGTGGAAGGTGTAGCCGACGAACAGATGCTCGTCCGGAACGAAACGCACGAGGGTGCCGTTCTTCTCCTTCGACTCGCGCTGGCCGGAATCGACGAGCTTGCCCTCACGGAACTCCGCGTATGAGCTCATGCCGTCGCGGAAAGCCTCGACGTAGAAATGTGTCGACAGAGCGTTCACCGCCTTCAGACCCACACCGTTCAGACCTACGGACTTCTTGTATCCCTTCGTATCATACTTTCCACCGGTGTTCAGCACGCTGACGGCCTTCACGACCGAATTGAGCGGAATGCCTCGGCCGAAGTCGCGTACCGTCGCCGACTTCTCGTCGACCGTAATCTGGATCTGCTTTCCGAAACCTGCCGAGAACTCGTCGATCGAGTTGTCGACCACCTCCTTCAGAAGCACGTAGATGCCGTCTCCGAGATCGGCACCGTTGCCGAGGCGTCCGATATACATTCCCGGACGTCTGCGGATATGTTCGACGCCTTCAAGCGTCCTGATGTTGTCGTCTGTGTAGTTTACGTTATTCAAATTTTCTGTCGCCATAATTCAAGACTTAATCTGCAAAGGTAACAATTTTTCACGAATTGCAGGATAATTTCTGCGGTTGGCGGTTTTTGTCCTGCGACTGGCCCTTTTGGCCGGAAAGTTGTTCACAGAAAGGCAATTCAGGACCACGTCTTTGATTTTTTGAGATTTTTTATCAATTTTGCAGATTGAAAGATTCTTGACCAATGAAATTGAAATACCTGAAAGGCGCAACCCTCGCGGGCGCCCTATGCGCCTTCCTGCTGCCTCAACATGCTGATGCACAGACGTATGTGAGGTATGTCAATCCGCAAGACCTGTCAACCGAAGTCGTCTATGCTGATTCTGTGCTTACATCTATCGAGCTGCCCCGAGGGGTTGCGAGGCTCGACAATTATCCTGCATTCAACGCGGCTGCAGACGAGTTGTCGCGTGTTTTAAAGGATTCTTCGAAGGAACTCCTGTCGGTATTTGTATGCGGAAGCGCTTCTCCCGATGGTCTTTTCGGATACAATGAAAAGCTGAGTCAGGCAAGGGCAGAGGCCGGTGCTGAATATATCAGGAAAGTGACAGGAATCTCGCCAGACAAGATCCGCACTGAGAGTCTCAACGAGGACTGGGACCGTCTCTATGAACTAGTCGAGGCTTCTGACATACTTTATCGCGATCAGGTTCTTGACATAATCCGCACCAAGAAATGGGGGGAACGCAAGACCGCCCTTCAGGAATTGGGGGATGGCTCGGTCTGGGACGTCCTTGAGCGTGATTTCTTTCCTCGTCTCAGATGTGTAAGATTTGCTATCTATTGCAGATGGGATCCGTCGAAGCCATATCTTTCAAAGCCAGATACAGTCTATGTCAAGGTCCGTGACACTGTCTATATCCAGAAAGAGATATATTATATAGAGAAGAAGGATACTGTGATCGTAAACGGTGATTACCAGGAAAAGCCTCGGCCGGAACCAAGGAACTATATATACGAGCAGACTTCTTGGAGACTCGGACTAAAGACCAATCTGGCGGCGGATGCAGTTCTCCCGGGTAACCTTGGAATCGAGTTCCAGATGTCCGACCGTTTTTCACTCGACCTGTCAGGCATATACTCTCAGACAAATCTTGTTTTTCCATGTAAGGATACAAAAGTCTATGGTCTGATTCCCGAGCTGAGGTTCTATCCGGACGAGGCCATGAGGAAAGGACACTTCTTCGGACTTCATGCAAATGTCATCTGGTACACGACCAAGTGGGCGGACGGCCTTATCTACCAGAACATTTCGAACGAACAGCCTGCCTGGAGCGTCGGACTTACCTATGGATATCTTCTTGGATTCGGACGTAACGACAGGTGGGGACTTGAATTCCTTGCCGGAGCCGGATACGGTACATATACCCAGAAGGTCGGCCAATGGAACGAAATCGATAAGGAATGGCAGCGTACAGATGTCCACACGAAACGCTATTTCGGCCTCACCCGCTTCGCTATCAACCTGACATACCGCTTCGACATACCGAAGCTGCGCATATATTACGATGAATGATAATAACAACACACATTTTATTAATCTTAACCAAACAATGAGACAAGTAAGATTATTGCCGGTTCTTCTGCTTACACTCTTGCTGTCATCCTGCAACGATACTCTCCTTATCAAGGATGTGGGGACGAAGGAGCAGGGAGCGCTCAGCCTGAATCTGAGCATGGACAGCGGGACTCTGATGTCGAAGGCCGACGGAACTGATGGCGGTGAGATGACCGCCCAGGACACCTTGGACAACTTCAAGGTGGAGATCTACAGGAAGGTTTCGGATAACATGAAAGACGGTATCCGACTCTACAAGGCTCTTTATGTCGATGCAAAGGATGACCTTATACCTTTGGATGCAGGTGATTACTATCTGCGTGCAAAGTTCGGTGATTCTTTGGGAATCGGCTTTGACAGACCTTTCCTTATGGCTGAGCAGTCATTTACCGTGCGTCCGCAGACTCGCGAGAACGTGAGCGCAGTGGCAAAGATTGCAAACGTGAAGGTAAGCGTGAATTTCGGTGACTATTTCCAGGAGTATTATCCGGACTATTATGTCAAGGTTATCAACAATGACTCGAATCTTATCGGTTATCGCAATTCATTGACTTTTAATAAGAACGAGGAAAGATGCGGATTCATCCATCACGGCGAGATGACGGTTGAGGTCTATGCTGACTTCAAGGGAGACGGCAAATGGAGCTATTATCAGCTTTCCGGTATTGATGCAGATAATGACGGAACTATAGCAGACAACGAAAAGTTCCGTTATTCGCCGAATGACCATATAACATTTGACATTGATGCAGCTGACAAACTGTATGGAAATCTTCTCGTGAACATAAAGATCGAGAATGGTACGGATGATAAGACATATCAGACTGAAGTTCCGGAATATAAGGCTCCTCAGGACGGCCCGAAGGCATCACGTCAGGGCTTTGATGTCACTGTTGGGGGAAATGACGGTTATGCATATGTGTACGAGGGACGTGAGCCCGAGTACAATGACGGACAATCGTTCAGTTACAGCGCCAAGGCTGGTCTGAAGTCTTGTGTGCTTAATATCAGTTCGGAGTATCTTAAAAATACTTATGGACTTGATGGAGCATATACGCTGGCATCTTTGTCATCTGATGATGTTACTGTCGTTCCGAATTCTGAAGTGGTCACTGAACTTGAGGCTGCAGGCATCAGATGCAGTATGGGCAAGTTTATGGGTATAGTTGACTTTACCGAGGCGATGAAGTTTATTGGAAAGAATTCTGTATATACTTCAGATACAACACCTTGCGCTGTTTTTTCGTTGACGGTGACAGACGAATCTGGCGCGACTGCATCGACTAGCGGAAATATGCTTGTGTGGCCTTTGATGGCCGGAACCTTTGAGATTCCTGACTATGACGTATGGGGATGGAAAGTTACTGCTCCTGTAGTGAATCTTACTAAAGGAAAAGCGGAATACTGTCAACTTCAGTTCTCTGATAACGGAAAAGACTGGGCTGTGGTGCAGAACAGCGGAGCTGTGAATGGTCTTAAGGTTACTTTTGCAGATCATATGAATCTTGAACCTGATACGGACTACTGGTTCCGGGCGTATGATCCGATAGGTGATGTCCAGGTGGGAAACATCGCAAAAGTTCATACTGAATCAGCACAGCAGTTGGGTAATCCTAGCTTTGAGGAGTACAGAGTACAGGAATTTACATTCAGATATAAAAAGGCTGTCTGGTTTGGCAACTGGACATATGATGCCAGATATTGGTACGAATTGTATTCGTCCGATTCATCTCAGACACAATGGGCGACCAACAGTTCTGCAACACTTGATTATGAAGTGACTCCTCAATACTTATACTACAAGTGTTATCCGACAATTACCCTTCAGAAAGGAGGGGCGGCTGCCGGCAATTATTCAGTAATGATCGCATCGGTTGCAACGACTGATTATGGGTCAGATGCTTTGAGTGGCGATGCTAAGACCGGCGAGGTATGGATCGGATCTGCAGATAATTCTGCTGAACATAAGGGGGGACATGTTGAGAATGGTGATGCATTCACCAGCCGTCCTTCAAAAATGACATTCCAGCATAAGTTCTCTCAACATGATAATGATCCTTATTATGTAGAAGTACAGGTCTGGGATTCCGGCAAGAATGTAATAGGAAAAGGTACCATTAGTTCTGCCGTTTCTGTCGAGCCAGACTGGACATTGGCCGAGGTCCCTATAACCTATACGGCCAAGAATAAGAAGGCTGCATACATTTATGTATCATTCAAATCCTCTGCAACAGGAAGCACCGCTAGCCGTAAGTTTCAAGGAGCGACAGGACTTCCGAATACTCATATTGATGCAAACGGAAACAGTGCAAACAACGATCCGATCCATGCAGGAAGCATATTATGGGTAGATGATGTAAGATTGGAGTATAACGAATAACTATCATCAAACAGAAGTATATAAATGTTCAGGAAACTGTTACATATATTGGCTGCTGCTTACGTATTGGTTGGCTGTGACACGGCTCTCCTTGAGAATGCCGGCGTATCGGGCTGGCTGGCAGTCGATTTATCCTGCGGTGACGATACCAAGGCAGGAGGATCGGCCTTTGCCGGATACCCCGTTTCCATAAATGGAAAGACGCTGGATTATTCTCTCGAGAGCACATGTGGCGAGCTGCCTGCCCTTCTGGAGCTGGCACCTGGAGGCTATGAGATACATGTATCTTCTCCAAATGCGGCACCGGCAGCTTTTGATACGCCAATCTACAGCAGTTCCGAGGATTTTACCATCGAGGCCGGAAAGACAAGTTCAGTATCGGTCGTACTTAGCACTGTTCAGGTCACATTGCTTCCGTCATCTACCTTCAATACTTCTACTGTCGCTTCATGCAGCGTGACTGTGAGCAACGGGGAGGCCTCCCTGACATGGAATCTGGCGGATGTGGCAGCAGAAAGGACAGGCTATTTCAAGGAAGCATCAGTCCTTTATATCAGTCTTGAAGGGGTGGCAAAGAACGGCAATGTGCTCAAGTTCAATAGTGCGATATATGATGTAGCTCCTTCGGACCATCACCGGATCACTCTTGGTGAATATGTCCCAACAATATGAAAAACATTAAGAAATGAAAAAGATATTAGTAATGATTCTGGCAGTATCCGTTTTTGCGGGCTGCAACAAGAATGTGATAGAGGAACCGGGTCTGACAGGTTCCCTTTCGCTCAACCTTTCCTATGAGGGAGAATATGCTACGAAAGCTGATCTCCCCGAAGTAAATGTGGATGACTTCAAGGTCAGGCTTCAGAGGCCGGCAGACCAGTGGGAGAAGGTCTTTACCTATGCTGAACTTAAGCAGCAGATCGTGGAAAACGGAGCTGTCCCTCTTCTCCCGGGCAACTACACTATAACGGCATATTCTCCGGACACGTCTCCTGCTGAATGGGAACAGCCGATCTTCAGCGGAGAATCAACGTTTTCCGTAACAGTCGGTGAGGTGACTTCAGTGTCTCTGACCTGTACTCTTCAGAACATGATGGTGACCATCGAAGTAAGTGACGCTTTTTCAAACGAGCTTGTGGATTATGACGTCACTATTACCAACGGATCCGGTACCCTCGTATGGAAGAAGGCCGAAGTCGAGGCCGGAAAGGCCGGATTCTTCACGGTTGCTCCTCTGAAGATCCATGTGAACGGATACAGAACCGCTACTTCGCAGGCAAGTGTATATGACGGTCAGATCACTAATGTCGCTCCTAAGGACCATCATGTCATCAAGCTTGACGCTGTCAACACAGGTGCTGTCGGCGGTATAGATATAAAGGTAGACTACAGTACGAATGATATTTTTTCAAACTTTGAAGTACCTGGTGTAGAGTGGAATCCGGTTCCAAGCGATCCGGAGAACCCGGATCCTGATGATAGCGGCAATACTCCTCCTGCTGAGCCTGAAAAGCCTGTAATTGACGGACTGTCGCTCAGCTGGCCTGCCAACCCTACCTTTGCTGCCTATCCTTTGAAAGGTATGGGACAGTATTATAATAAGGGAGATGAGGATGGAAACGGAGGAACCTATGAGTATGGAGAAGTAGATCTGAGTATTTATGCGAAATATCATATATCGGGTTTCCTTGTAAAGATCACATCACCTACGGCGCTTTTCCTTACTACGGTAAAGGATATTGCAGGTTCATATTATGAAGGCGAAAGTACCGTTGTACTCGACCTTCTGAATCCGGAAACGGCCGCAGCCATGACATTCCTTCCTTCAGGAGACGCTCTTCTCGGTAAGGAGTCCATCGAATTCCCATTGGGTGATCTTCTTCCGCTGATCACGGCTTTCGCACCGGCAGATGGCTCTGTGCACAACTTCAATATGGTTGTAACAGATGACAGAAGCAGCTTCGTTGCTGGCGAAGAGAACCAGACACTTGATTTGACATTGAACTTTGTATATACGGCTCCGACCGACGCTAATTAGAAATATTGATGATGAACAGGTTAATCATAAGGACTATCTCGTTCATGTCCGTCCTTCTGCTTGCTGCTGCCTGCAATAGAGCAGTGCTGGATGAAGACGTGACAGGACGAATCCGTGTGAACATGAGTCAGGATACCTCAGAAGACATTGTTCTTAAGAGCCTGACTGATCCGACAGAGGATCAGGTGTTTACTCTGGACTTTATCCGTACCTACAAGGACGGATCGTCCAAGAGCGAATACACCTGCCTTCATACGGCAATCCCTGCTGAGGGAGTATCACTTCCTGTAGGACCGTATGTGATCAAGGCGTCATGCGGAGAGAATTCGGAGGCTGCGTTCGGTGAGCCTTTCTATACAGGAGAGGCCTCGGTAAATATCGTGGCCAATACCGATCACACCGTAGATATGACTGCTTACCTTTCAAATGTAAAGGTGACAGTGGATTTTGCAGATGAAATAAAGGCCAATTTCAGAGAGTATAAGGTGACTGTACGTAACAGCCGCGGAGGTACACTTGTCTATTCAAATGTGTCGACCCCTTCGACCATCGATGCAGATGGTTATTTCAAGGTTGAGGCGGAAGAGACATTGACATGGACTCTCGATCTTGTCAATAATAAAGGAGTAAGGTATTCGACATCAGATACATATTACGGTGTCAAGGCAAAGGAGCATTACAACATCAATTTCGCTCTAGGAGAAAAGGGCGAAGATGTCGGAGGCTTGTACCTTACCATAAAGGTAGACAATACTACTGAGGTCAAGGATTATTTCGCAGGAGTCGATTTTGGTGGCAATGATGGCCCGGTAATCTCGGTCAACGATGAATTCCGGGAACTCCTGGCAGTAGATGATGTGCTGATACCTTTCGGTGTCGAAGAAAGCAAGGTCGTCACTCTTCACGCGTCGAAGGGAGTAAAAAGTGTCGTAATAAGCCATTCCGATGCGAATCTTTATGCTGAAGGCCTTCCATATTTCACAGAACTTGTCGGAGCCAAGCCGTCTCAGATATCAGCGCTTGAAGCTATTGGAGTCAGGACTTCTTCAACAAGTTATGGAGTGTATGACCCTGTGAATGTGGATATGACAAGCTTCATGGCAGGGCTGCCTATGGATAAGAGCTACAAATTCGATTTCCATATCTATGATGTCTACAATCATATGGCTCATCTGCCTCTGGACTTCACTGTCGTTGTTGATGCTGATGCTGACATGGTCGGTGTGACTCCATGGGCGATGTTTGCGGTTGCCAAAGGCAAGTGGTTTGTCGACGACATGCCTGATGGTCTTACATTCATGTACAGGAAGGCATCTGCTGCCGATTGGCAGACTGTGGATCCTACTCATGTCGAATATGACTATGTAAACAAGACATATTCAGCCGATCTGACAGGACTTGAAGCAGGGTATCAATATGTCGTCAAGGCAGTTTCAGCAAATGATACCGATACTCGTGAAATGAGCTTTACCACATTGCTTGCACCTCAGATCTACAATATGAATTTCGACGATTGGTACAAGTCTGGAAAAGTCTGGTATCCTTTTGCAGAAGGCGGCAGCCATGTGTGGGATTCCGCCAATGAAGGTGCTGCCACTTTCATCGGATCTTCAACTACTCCAGCCAGTGAAAGTGGAGATCCTGTGAAGAAAGGTAATGCAGCCAGAATGGAGAGTAAGTATGCTGTCCTCGCTTTTGCTGCCGGAAACCTGTATACCGGTGATTTCGGAGCGATTGCCGGTGTCGGTGCGACCTTGGATTGGGGAACCCCGTTTTCGGGAAGGCCTGTTGCGTTGAGAGGATATTATAAGTATTCTCCTAAAGCAATCAACCGTGTAGATGATAAGTATACGATAGTCCGTGACGATGATGGCGACGGTGTTCCGGAGACTAAGAATTCGAAAGATTATAAGGGCACTATGGATAAGTGTCAGATAACCGTCATCCTTACCGATTGGGCAAAGCCTTTCCCGATCAATACTACTGCAGGAAATTTCGTGGATTTCGAGAATGATCCTGATATCATCGGCGTCGTGAAGTTCGAGTCTGATGAGGAAGTAATGGATGATTATCGGGAATTCTGTCTGCCTATCGAATATAGGGATACGGATACTTCAAGAGTTCCGACGTATGCAGTCGTCGTTTGCGCGGCGTCATATCTCGGAGACTACTTTACAGGAGGCGAAGGATCTACCATGTGGGCGGATGAGTTCTCTTTTGAGTATGACATCACGACTCTTACTCCAGAACAGAGAGCAAAAGTTAACTATAAGTAGCAATGAAAAGATTTCTTATAAGCGCACTGATGCTGTTGGCGGCAGTTTCTGTGAGGGCTCAGGATGATACTGAGCCCGAGCGGATGATGCCGGCAAAGGTCTATCATGAACCCTTTGACAGAGGTATAGGTCTTCCAAACAACCGTTTTATTCCTAAAGGTACCATAGGCGGAGGACTCACTGTCTCATACAGCAGCTATGCTCTTGGCAATGCAATCGATGACGCCGGTTACAAGATGCTGTTTTCCCTCCTGTCCGGAATTGAAGGTAATATGGAGTCTTTCGGACTGTCTCCGTTCCTTTCCTATTTCATCGCAGATAATCTGTCTTTGGGCCTGAGGTTCGATTATGATTATTCAGCCCTTGATCTGGGAAGTGCTGACATGTCCTTGGGAGAACTCGTATCCTTCAATCTTCAGGATATAGGATACACCAAGCAGGCATATACCGGTGCGCTGGCGTTGAGAAACTACATTCCTATAGCTGACAGCAAGCGTTTTGCGATGTTTGCAGAGCTCAGGGCTTCCGGAGGATATGCTCAGAGTGAATCCTTTCAGATGCAGGACGGAGGCAAGTTCGGCACATATCAGGATATTTACAAGTTCTCTGTAGGCCTGGTGCCCGGACTGACGTGTTTCGTCACTAATGAAATCGCAGTAGAAGCTTCGGTCGGAGTGCTTGGCTATGATTTCCAGAGGATAGTACAGACCACCAATCAGGTTGAGGTAAGCCAGATGGTGAAGAAGTCAGCTAACTTCAAGGTGAATCTTCTTTCAATTAATATGGGCATGTCATTCTATATCCTCAATTCTGCCCACAGAGTCAGAAAGATCAAGAAATGATGCAGACAATATATAGAATCGCGCTTTCCCTGTCAGCGTTTGCTTTAGCCTTCGGATGTACTTTTCCGAACGACATGTCATATCCTGTAGTCCTCGCGGAGATCACAGCCTTTGATGTGGAAGGGGCCGAATCAGTGTCGATTGATGCGGAGTCTCGAACTATAAGCGTCGTGCTGGATGAGACTTGCAACATCGCAGCCTTGGAGGTTACTACCTTCAAGTATACAGACGGAGCACAGCTTGTCGGAGGCGTACCTTCGGTCATAGATCTGTCTACGCCAAAGACATTTGTACTGAAGACTTATCAGGAGTATGAGTGGACGGTGTCTGCGACTCAGCCTGTAGAGCGGTATATACGAGTCGACAATCAGGCGAGTGAGCCGGAACTCAATCTTTCGACTCGGATAGCAGTGGTGTATGTGTTGGAGTCTCAGGATCTTAAGAACGTGACATTCCGGGAAATGAAACTGGAAAAAGATGGCGCTCAACTGATCTCGACGACTGGATTCGAACTCGTTGCCGGAGAAAGTGTCGAGGTGACGGAACCCGTTTCGCTGCCGATGACGCTCAATTGCATGATGCTTCGTTATTTTGACTTCAAGGTCAATGACGAAGATGTCCGTTGGACGATAAAGGTGGTACAGGAAAAGGTAGAACTGAAGGTCTCATCTATAAATGCATGGGCGAAGCATGCGCAGGTATATGGACTTTTCGATGGTGATGGAGCTCCGGTTATAGAATATAAAAAGGTGTCTGACGCAGAATGGACGGTATGTAATGATGCCGTTGTGGCTGGAGTCGGCATCTCGGCAGACATTACAGGACTCGAGAGCGCTACGGAATACGAAGTCCGTATAGGTAAGGACGGCAATTATAGTGCTGTAGCCTCATTTACCACAGAGGAAGCTCTGCAGTTGTACAATTTCTCTTTCGATAACTGGTCCCTTGACGGGAAAGTATGGTACCCGTACCCTTCAGGAGCATCCCAAGATCAGATGATATGGGATTCTGCCAATAAGGGAGCTGCTACTTTTATCGGCTCATCCACAACCCCTGATGAAGTAATGGCTGTGTCGGGCACATCAGCACGAATGGAGAGCAAGTATGCTGTGATTGCATTTGCTGCAGGAAATCTCTATACCGGCAAGTTCGATAAGATTGCAGGTGTCGGTGCAGAGCTCGATTGGGGAGTGCCGTTCGCTTCACGTCCGACCTCCCTGAACGGTTATTACAGATACGATCCGAAGCCTATAGACAAGGTGAAGCCTCCATACGAAAACATCCTGGGCGAGATGGATAAATGCCAGATTCAGGTAATCCTCACAGACTGGGACAAGCCGTTCCATATAAATACGACAGCCGGTAAATTCGTAGACATTGCAGGTGATCCGGCAATCATAGCCCATGCTGTCATGGAAACCGACATCAAGACAGACGGCTTTGTCGAATTCACGATGCCGCTTGAGTATCGCGACCTGGAACGCAAGCCGACCTACGTCGTGATTTCGGCATGTGCGTCGTACCTCGGTGACTATTTCACCGGAGGCGTAGGCAGTACCCTGTATGTCGATGAATTCGAATTCATATATGAATAAAACCGGAAGGTCACGAGCATTATCGCTCATTTTTGCTCGTCACCCCTTCAATTTCCTGGGGGTCACGAGCATTATGAGGCAAATCTGCTCCTGACCTCTACATGAACAGCATGGCTGCAAAGCCTGCAACCAGAGCAACAATGCAATTGATGAGCTTCGCCCAGGCGAAGCTCTTCTTGCTTTCGGCAAGAAGCGGGATAGACGCATGACCGTCCTGTGATATGCTGCTCGCCAGCAGAACCGGGAACGGTACGACCCCAGCCGCGAAAAGCGTAACGAAAATCATATGCGGACCGGACTCTGGAATGATGCCGATGACGGTAGCCAGAAGAATCATCAGTGCCGTATTGTCACTGATCCACCTGTCTATCTCCACATACTGCAGCCCGACACCCAGCACCAGAAGGACACCGAATGTCCATGCAAAAATGGTCGGCAGATGCTTCCTGACGATATGATTCCACAGATGTTCCTCGACAAAATGATCAGAAGCGAAAAGCAGAACAAACAGCACTATGACGCTAAGACCAGCAAACAGCACATTCATCCAGTCCTCGCTCAACAGATCGATAGTAAAAGATCCCTCATCATGCTCAGAATGACAATGTCCTTCTTCGCAATGCATATGCCCTTCATGGCATTCCGTAGCCTCAGGGCTAAGGGAAACATTTCCCCTGATTTCCTGTTTCCCGTGCCCTGAGGCTGCGGAATGCTCTGCATGTGAACTGTGGCCAAGGGAAACATTCCCCCTGATTTCCTGTTTCCCGTGCTCTGAGGCTACGGAATGCTCTGCATGTGAACTATGGCCATGCGCTACATGATCATGGCCCAGATGCCCGGTACCGAGCGCCGCGATGAAAACCGCCAGCCCGACGAACATCACCATCCTCTTCCATCCGTAATGCCTCTTTCCCCCATGCTCGTGCCCTTCTTCTGATCCGTGGCTGTCGCACCCGCATTCATGCACGACATACCCTTCCACGCAATCCGGTTCATCCCCGCACTCCGAATGGTCATGCTTGTCGCAATGCCTCCTGTGCGCACGCTCATGCACAAAGTCAGTCACGACTCCGACCACGACCGCAATCACGAACAGCACGACGAACAGAACCAGAGCCTCCTGCGGAACCATCGCCAGCATGACGAACGCCTCATCGCCCGAAGAAGCGATCATCATGGCTACGAGAGCCCCGAAACTGAAAAGCCGATGAGTGTAAAGCGAAACGGTAGCAAAGCCACCCATACATCCGGGTATGGATCCCAGCAAGGCCGCCACGATGACCTGGCCGAACTTCGTCTTCTTCAACCCCTTGAACACCATGCCCCTGGACTCGATGTTAAGCGATTCGATCATCATCATCATCACGACAACGAGCCCTGTGATCAGGACAGCATTCCTCAATATGTCTACGAACAGATGCATGGCCCTACTCCATATAACCGGCAATGAAAAGATTCACAATCGGCCTCAGCGGAGAGTTTGTCGTCAGAGTAATGATCGTAAGTGACTCTCCAAGAGGAAGATCCGAAGTGTCGAGATGTACGCAGAACGTTACCGTCTCACCTGGTTCTGCGTATGGGATGTCGCTGTGTGACCAGCAGCATGCGTCCGCATTCACCCTGTATACCTTGAACGTGCTCTTGCCCTCGTTCCTGAACGTGAACTCGGCATGTACAGTCTCGCCCCGCTTCATCTTTCCGAACGAATAAGTGCTTTCCTCGAAAGTCGGGCGTGGCCCCTTCGCCTTTTCGTCCTTCGTCAGGTCGTTGAAATTCTCCTTCGTGAACGCCTGGAAACCGATCCGCGTCTCGCCATCGGCGTTCTTATATGCTTTTCCGTCGATCAGCGGCGTCGCCCAATATCGGTTCTTGCCCCATATCTCGCGGTCAGCCTTTATCACGACCGACATCTCGGCAGTGCTGCGCGCAGGAATCGGATTCGGTGACACCGAAACTGAAAGATTCTCCGAAAGATCGGCGAATGACACAGTGATAGGGGAGTCCGAAAGATTCGCGACCATCACGGCATCGCTCTTCTGGGAACCCTGCTCCATGTTCCCGCACTCCACGACTCCCTCCTTCATGGCGAAACGGCCGTACTTCACCGGATAAAGCTCCTCCAGCGGCTTTGCCTTTTCCATCGACACGCCCCTGAGCTTCAATATATATGGCTTCTTTGAGTCCGAATGATATACAGTCAGGCTCTTGTCGAAAGGATACGGGCCCTCATCATTCGAATAAGTCACCGAAATCGTACCTTTCTTTCCCGGACGTATCGGCTCCTTTGTCCAGTCCACATCCGTACATCCGCAAGTCGTCGTCACATTGTATATCACAGCCGGTTCCGAACCGACATTCGTTACGGTATATGTACATGACACAGGACCGCTTCCAAGCATTATGTCCCCGAAATTGTGGACCCTCTTGTCGATCTCCAGCGCGTCGCTCATCTTCTCCTGCGCTCCCGCGCAGAAGCATGACAGCAGCAGGGCTGCGGTGAACACAGCAATTGTTTTCATATTCATCTCCTCAATTGTCTCAAATCCATACAAAGATAGCACAAAACACCCTATGTCTGACTTTGAATATCAAAAATTATGTCTAAATTTGCATCGTAAATGTCGTGACGGCATCAATACTGATAGGAAACATTAACATTAAAAGGATAAGAAAATGGCTTACAGAATTACAGAAAACTGCGCAGCATGCGGTACATGTCTGCCAGAGTGCCCGGTAGGAGCTATCTCTGAGGGTGACATCTACAAGATCGATCCTAACGTATGCATCGACTGCGGTACATGCGCTGACGCTTGCCCGATGGGTGCAATCGAACCAGGTGAGTAATTGACGACAAGATCGTAAAATAATAGAGGTCGGAACAGAAAAGTTCCGACCTCTATTATTTTATGGAAAAGGAGGGCCGGAGCCCTCCTTGATCTCATTATTCAGCAGGGAAAGATGCGATGTTGATCACATTGCCCTGTGACAGAAGCTCCTGAACGGCAGCCTTGACATCCTCTGGAGTGAGGGAGTTCACTGCAGCCTCATACTCTTCGTCATAGTTGATTCCGTGGTCGTCCCATGTCTGGAGGCAGTCCAGCCAGTAGCTGTTGCTGATGCGTGACTCAGGAATGTTCTTCTTGAAGTTCTCGATCGCCATGTTGAAATGCTCCTGGCTAGGACCATTCTCAGCAAGTTCCTTCATACCCTTGACAGCAAGAGCGCTGAGCTTTTCGACAGCCTCAGGGTTAGTGTTGAAGTATACCTGTCCGATGAGTCTTGCAACCGGCTCTCTCTGAGCTACGA
Source organism: Bacteroidales bacterium (assembly GCA_017937885.1). Lineage (GTDB taxonomy): Bacteria > Bacteroidota > Bacteroidia > Bacteroidales > UBA932 > Cryptobacteroides. Next base: position 15,183 of record JAGBCS010000038.1, on the reverse strand, counting down.
GTGATGTACCTACGCCATATGTGCCGCCCTCATCCTCGCGGATGGTCTTTGTATAGATCATGTCGATTATGTAGTTGGCAGCGCTGAGTGCAACGCTCTTCTTTGTGTCCACTGGTGCGTATGCAGTGTAAAGCTGCACGACGGTAGACTTAGGAGCCTGCATCTGGAGCTTGACAGTCTCGTTGACCTGGCCCTTTGCGAATGAAATGACATTCTCCTTGTTCACTTCTGTAGCCTTCTTGCCCTTAGGGAGCGAACCGATGTACTGCTCTACCATAGGCTTGAGAGTCTCGAGGTCAACATTACCTACGATAGTCACGACAGCACCTGCCGCATCCTTGAAGAGCTCGCGGTATACGCGCTCGATTGTAGCGAGGTCAGCCTTGGCCATGGTCTCTTCAGTAAGGTTCACAACGCGTGGATTGTGGCCGTAGAGGATGTTGTTCATCTCGTTCTGGAACACGAAGTCCGGATTTGCCTGAAGGTTAGGAAGGAGAGCGTTGATCTGATTGATTCCGATAGCATACTCATCCGCGTCGAAACGTGGGTCTGTGAAATAGAGATAAGCGATCTGGAGTGCAGTCTCAAGGTCCTTAGGAGTGCTCTGTGCAGTAACACCGTGACGGGTTCCGCTGATATATGGCTCAACTCCAAGCACCTTTCCTGCAAGCATCTTTGGAACAGTCTTGCCTGCGAACTTCGAGATACCTGTGTTCTGGAGATAAAGTGCCCAGATGTTGTCCTCGAATGACGGAAGATCCTCAGTAGCGATAAGGGTCTTTCCTCCCTTCTTCTCGATGTTTACGATCACCTGATCCTTCTTGTAGTCGGTAGGAAGGACAATTACCTTCACGCCGTTCTTGAGAATCCACTCGGTAGCGCCGTATACAGTCTCGCTGCTCTTCTTTACCTTTGCTCCCTTGAGCTTGCCGCTGATGAACGGCTCGTTTACTGTCTCCTCTGCATTTGCCTGAATGTCAGCATTCTTGGCAGCAGTGATCACGTCTCTGAGAGCCTGCTCTGTAGGGATTACAGAACCCTCCTTCGACGGTCCGTTGTAGAGGACAACGAGGTTCTCGTCAGTGATGAGCTGAGCAGCAACCTGATTCAGGATCTGAGCGTTGATCTGCGAGCAGAGTGACTGAGCAAGCTGAAGAGCCATCTCAGGCTCGAGGTAAGACTCGTTCTCGTAGAAATTGTTGAGAAGCGGGTTGATGAAGTCACGGTTCTTGCGTGTAGGAGCAGCTTCTGCAGCCTTCTCGAAGTAGCTGATGATGTTGTCAGTAGCGCGCTGTACCTCGCCGTCAGTGAAACCGAATCTCTTCATCTTCTCGACCTCTGTCATGAATGCCATGAGAGCCTTCTCAGTCTCGCCTTCCTTGAAGATAACCTGGCCTCTTACCGCATCACACTCCTTGCATACAGGGTAGAAGTAGAAGCCAGCCTGGAGGAATGGAGATGCAGGATCTGCTGCGATGTCTGCAAATCTCTCTGTCATGATCTCCTCGACATATGACTCGAGGATGTCGTTCATGAACGCGATGTCAGTGTTCTTGAACTCTCTAGGCATAGGCTCGCTCTTCCATACGAGCTCAACGTATGAATACTGTGCCTCAGGGTCAGTGATGATACCTACGATAGGCTCCTGGTTCTCAGGAAGCTTCACTACAGGCTTCTCGTTTGACTCAGACGGAACCGGGATGTCGCTGAACAGATTCTTGATCTTTGCCTCAACAGCATCTACATCGATATCTCCAACTACGATAACGGCCTGATTGTCAGGTCTGTACCACTTGTTGTGGAAGTCGATGAGGCTCTGGTGCTCGAAGTTTGCAAGCTGGTCGTAACCTCCGATGAGGGTGCGCTTTGCATATGGAGTGTCGCCATAAAGGTATGGACGTGCAGCCATATACATTCTCCAGTCAGCGGCGTCACGTGAACGCTTCTCCTCGATGATCACGCCACGCTCTGCGTCGATCTCATCAGGAGCGCAGGTCACGAAGCCGGACCAGTCGTGGAGGACGAGAAGACATGAGTCCACGATGCTCTCCCTCACGACAGGAATGTTGTTGAGCATGTACTGTGTTACCTCAAATCCGGTCGAAGCATTGATGTTGCGGCCGAATTCCGCACCGATGCTCTGGAGATATTCGAGCATCGACTTGCCAGGGAAGTTCTTTGTTCCGTTGAAGCACATGTGCTCGAAGAAATGTGCGAGACCATCCTGATGGTCCTCTTCCTGGTGAGCACCTGCGTCAGTTGCGATCCAGAACTCAGCCCTCTGTGCAGGCTGGTCGTTGTGGCGGATGTAGTAAGTCAGACCGTTCTCAAGCTTTCCTACCCTTACAGCAGGGTCATTCGGAAGCGGAGTCTGGCCGAAAGCAACCGCAGCGGCGAAGATCGCCGCGATGAAAATGAATAAACGTTTCATGGTTTAAATGGTTTTGTTTGTTTCAATCCAGTTTGTCAAGTTCTTATTAGACGCGCTAGAACGCTATAAGCTACAAATATACAAATCTTTTTGCTATTTTTGCAGAAAACAACCGTCATGCTCGAGGATTTCAGACTCAAAGTTTTCGTCACAGTAGCCAAAGAACGCAGCTTCACCAAGGCGGCGGAAGCTCTCGGCGTTACCCAACCGGCAGTAAGCCAGAATATTGCAGAACTTGAGAAAGGCCTTGAGACCAGACTCTTTGACCGTCTTCGTTCCGAGGTCGTCCTTACCGAAGAAGGCAAGGTATTCCTTCGTTATGCAGACAGGATCTTATCTGCTGCTGCAGAGGCAGATATGCTCTTTTCAAGCCTGTCGCAATCGACCGTCCGTATCGCTGCTTCGGAGGAAATCTATACATATTTCATATCCCCGGCTCTTGAATCCTTTTCGAAAGTCCACCCGACCGTGAAGTTCGAAAGAGCCATGTTCGATGATGCAGACCTCATCGTGTCCATCAGTCTGTCATCCGCATCGCCGTTCGAAATCCCTGCAGATTCGATTGCAAGACTTCGTGTATCAGCTTCACCGGCACCAAAAATGGGTGACTTTGCAGCCACCCATGAAACAAATTCTTATTTCGATCTTCTTTATCAGCCTTCACAGGCCTTCGCTTGCACGAAGACCTGCAGGCTTCTCAAAGATTACTTCGCGAGTCTCTTGTAAGTCTCGAGACGCAGCTTAGCGAACTCCTCAGTCTTCTGGAGCAGCTCTTCCGCTGAGTCAGGATACATCTTGTAGAGTGATGCGAAACGTACCTCTCCCTTGAGGAAATCCTGGAACTTGCTCCAGTCAGGCTCCTTGCTGTCGAGAGTGAAAGGATTCTTTCCTGTGCCCTCGAGTGCAGGGTTGAACCTGTAGAGATGCCAGTAACCGCACTCAACTGCGAGCTTCTCCTCCTTCTGGCTCAGACCCATGCCGGCCTTGAGACCATGGTTGATACATGGAGCATAGCAGATGACGAGTGATGGTCCGTCATATGCCTCAGCCTCCTTGATGGCGTTGAAGTACTGAGCTGGTGAAGCACCCATTGCAACCTGTGCAACATATACATAACCATAGCTCATAGCCATCATTCCGAGGTCCTTCTTGCGTACTCTCTTACCTGAAGCGGCGAACTTCGCAATAGCACCTGCAGGAGTTGCCTTTGAAGACTGTCCGCCTGTATTCGAGTAAACCTCTGTATCGAGAACGAGGATGTTCACATTCTCGCCTGATGCGAGCACATGGTCAAGTCCGCCGTATCCGATATCGTAAGATGCACCGTCACCTCCGATGATCCACTGGCTGCGTGCAGGGATGAATGTCTTGTACTCGACGATACCCTTGCATACGTCGCATCCGCATCCCTCGCAGAGAGGAACGAGAGCGTCGGCAACCTCACGTGTCACCTTAGGGTCGTTGCGGTTCTCGAGCCACTTTGTGAAGAGAGCCTTCATCTCGTCAGTGCAGCAAGTGCATGCGAGACCCTCCTCCATAAGGCGTGCAACTGTAGCACGTGCCCTGTCTGAACCGACCTTCATACCGAGACCGAACTCGCAGAAGTCCTCGAAGAGTGAGTTTGCCCAAGCCGGACCATGTCCGTTCGCATCCTTGCAGTAAGGAGCTGCAGGGAATGACGCACCGTAGATAGAAGAACATCCGGTAGCGTTTGCAACCATCATATGGTCACCGAAGAGCTGAGTGATGGTTTTGATGTATGGAGTCTCACCGCAGCCTGCACAAGCTCCTGAGAACTCGAAGAGCGGCTGAGCGAACTGAGCGTTCTTGATGTTGGCTGTCTTAGGCTGGACGTTGTCCTTGTAGCCTACATGTGAATTCAGGTAATCGAAGTTAGCCTGTTCTGCCTCCTGTGTACCGAGCGGCTTCATCACGAGAGCCTTCTCCTTTGAAGGGCAGACGTCAGCACAGTTGCCGCAACCTGTACAGTCGAGGACTGAAACGCTGATGCCGAACTTGTACTCCTTGAATACAGCCTTGCCCTGCTGGAGCTTCACGCCTGCAGGAGCTGCAGCTGCCTCCTCGTCTGTAAGAAGGAACGGACGGATAGCAGCGTGAGGACATACGAATGCACAGTTGTTACACTGGATACAGTTGTCAGCCTGCCACTCAGGAACCTTCACAGCCACGCCACGCTTCTCGTAAGCGGTTGTACCTGCAGGAATCGTTCCGTCAACATAGTCGTTGAATGCACTTACAGGGAGAGTGTCGCCTGTCTGAGCGTTCACGACATCAGCGATCTCCTTCACGAATGCAGGAGCGAGACGGTCCTTGTTAGGATTCTCGAACTTCGCGGTGATGTTCTTCCAGTCAGCAGGAATCTCAACCTTTGTGTACTCGCCTCCGCGGTCCACTGCTGCGTAGTTCATGTTCACGATATGCTCACCCTTCTTGCCGTAGCTCTTTACGATCGCCTTCTTCATGTAACCTACAGCCTCCTCGTAAGGAATGATGCCTGTGATCTTGAAGAATGCAGACTGGAGGATGGTGTTTGTACGTCCGCCGAGTCCGATCTCCGCAGCGATCTTGGTCGCGTTGATGATATAGAGGGTGATGTTCTTCTTGCCGATGACAGCCTTTACATGGTCAGGAATCCTCTTGAGAGTCTCTTCCTCGTCCCAGAGGCTGTTGAGGAGGAGAGTACCGTTCTCCTTGATGCCCTTGAGCACGTCATATTTAGTAAGGTATGAAGGAACGTGGCAAGCCACGAAGTCAGGAGTACCTACGAGATATGGAGCCTTGATAGGGAGGTCGCCGAAACGGAGGTGTGAACATGTATAACCGCCTGACTTCTTAGAGTCATAGTCGAAGTATGCCTGGCAGTACTTAGGAGTGTTGTCACCGATGATCTTGATGGTGTTCTTGTTTGCTCCGACAGTACCGTCAGAACCGAGACCGAAGAACTTGCACTCTGTTGTGCCCGGCTTCACGATAGAGAACTCCTCCTTCTGCGGAAGCGACTTGAATGTGACGTCGTCCACGATACCGATGGTGAAGCCGTCCTTAGGCTCTGCCATCTCGAGGTTCTCATAGATTGAAACGATCTGTGCAGGAGTTGTGTCCTTTGAAGAAAGACCGTAGCGGCCGCCGATCACGAGCGGAGCGTTCTCCTTGCCCTGGAAGAGGGTCTTGATGTCGAGGAAGAGCGGCTCTCCGAGTGCGCCAGGCTCCTTTGTCCTGTCGATGACAGCGATACGCTTCACGTTCTTCGGAAGGGCCTTCATGAAATATTTTGCAGAGAACGGCCTGTAGAGACGGACGATCATCACGCCGACCTTCTTGCCCTGGGCTGCGAGGTAGTCGATGGTCTCCTTGATTGTCTCAGTCACAGAGCCCATGGCAACGATGATGTTCTCAGCCTCAGGATCGCCATAGTAATCGAACGGACGGTAATTGCGGCCTGTAAGCTCGCTGATCTCTCCCATATAGCGTGCAACTACGTCAGGAACAGCATCGTAGTACTGGTTGCAAGCCTCGCGTGCCTGGAAGTAGACGTCGCCGTTCTGCGCTGTACCGCGGGTCACAGGAGCGTCTGGTGAGAGCGCCTTTGCGCGGAACTTTGCGAGAGACTTGGTGCTTACCATTCCCTTGAGTGCCTCCTCGTCGATGAGCTCGATCTTCTGGATCTCGTGCGATGTGCGGAAACCGTCGAAGAAGTGGAGGAACGGAATGCTTGACTTGATTGTCGAAAGATGAGCCACAGCAGCGAGGTCAAGGGCCTCCTGTACGGAAGCTGATGCGAGCATCGCATAACCTGTCTGGCGGCATGCCATCACGTCCTGATGGTCACCGAAGATCGAAAGGGCGTGTGATGCGAGGGCACGTGCCGACACGTGGAATACTGTCGGAAGCATCTCGCCGGCAATCTTGTACATGTTAGGGATCATGAGGAGCAGACCCTGTGAAGCGGTAAATGTGGTAGTCAGAGCACCTGCCTGAAGCGAACCGTGCACAGCACCTGCCGCGCCACCTTCACTCTGCATCTCGGTTACCTTTACAACTTCGCCGAACAGGTTCTTCTTGCCCTGAGCGGCCCACTCGTCGACATACTCAGCCATAGTCGACGACGGAGTGATAGGGTAGATAGCCGCGTGCTCACTGAAAAGGTAAGCCATGTGCGCTGCTGCCCAGTTACCGTCACATGTGACGAATTTTTTCTCGTTTGCCATACTTATAAAATTTTTATGTTGTATTTAATTGTTTGTCAATTAGTTGCACTTTTCGTGCTCGTTCACGCGAACACAATCATACAAATTTACGGATTTTTTGCCGAAATCGTGCAAAAAATCCGTAAAAATAATTTCTGTATTCTGCCCTCCTAGAGCTCCTGATATCCCTCTACGGTCACTTCGTTCCCTGCGATCTTGGCAACGAGACCCTGCAGGACCTTGCCCGGGCCGAGCTCGATGAAATGGTCAGCCCCGTCGGCAAGCATGTTCTTCACGCTCTGCGTCCACCTTACCGGCGATGTCAGCTGTGCCAGAAGATTTGCCTTGATTTCGTCCGGATCGGTTGATGGCTTGGCTGTAACGTTTTGATATACAGGACATACTGGAGTGCTGAATATTGCCTTCTCGATTCCTTCCGCGAGTTCTGCGCGTGCCGGTTCCATGAGGGGAGAATGGAAGGCCCCACCGACCGGCAGCGGAAGTGCGCGTTTCGCTCCGGCCTCCTTCATCTTGACACACGCCGCTTCGACCGCCTCCTTCTCGCCCGAAATTACGATCTGTCCGTCGCAGTTGTAGTTCGCCGCCACGACGACGCCCTCCGTTCCGGCGCATATCTCCTCGACCGTCTCTGCAGGGAGTGCGATGACCGCCGCCATCGTGCCGCTTGCCATCTCGCAAGCCTTCTGCATGGCCTGTGCGCGGACCGATACAAGCCTCAGACCCTCTTCGAACTCCATCGCCCCTGCAGCCACGAGTGCGGAAAACTCTCCAAGCGAATGTCCAGCCACCATCTCAGGTGCAAAGTCCGGCAGGCATTTCGCCAGCACGACCGAATGGAGAAATATTGCGGGCTGCGTGACTTTCGTCTGCTTCAGGTCGTCAGCGGTACCTTCAAACATTATATCGGTAATCCTGAATCCGAGCACTTCGTTCGCTCTCTCGAGCATCGAGTGTGCCTCGGCGTTTTTTTCATAAAGATCCTTTGCCATGCCCGGAAACTGCGAGCCCTGGCCAGGAAACATATAAGCCTTTTTCATTTCGATTTCTGGTTTTAGTCCTGCAAATATAGTCTTTCAGCCCCGAAGCGCAGCAAAACTTTCGCCACATTGCGGAATAATTGCCCGATTTGTGGTGAAATCCTCAAAAATGCCTATATTTGCAAGGATATGTCCTTGCCCCTATAGTTTAATGGATAGAATTTCAGATTCCGGTTCTGACGGTTGCGGTTCGATTCCGCATGGGGGTACAACGGACAAAGAGCCTGAGGCGATATGCTTCAGGCTCTTTAAAATTATATGCAGTCTTAAATGTTCGTTATAAGTACGCCGACTACGCGGAAAATGTTGATCACGTCATCGTACGGCAGCTCGAAGTCAGGGAACTCAGTCTGGTTCTCGGCGATGAACGTAAGTCCTGTGCCGTTATCCACGATCTTTCTCAGGAACATGCCGCTGGACTTGGTGTCCACTACATATATCTCCCCGTTGATTATGGTAGAGTCCTTGGGCATTCTTCTCAGAGCCAGCAGGTAACCTCTGCAGATGCGCGGTGACATGGCGTCTCCGGGGCATGTCGCAAACATATCATGTTTCTGGAAATGTGGGACTGGAGGAAGACGGTCTACTGATGAAGAATTCATCACGTATTCAAAGATGTCCAGTTCGGGAGCTCTGAAGAGCCTGGCGGGTACAACAGGAATGTCGTCTTCGTGGTTAAGTTCAGGATGGTCTTCCAACAGACCGTCGGTATGGGACATCTCCGTCTGCTTGTCAAACATCGGTCCTTCTCCTGTAAGGAGCCAGTTCGTGCGGAAACCGAAAGCATTGTTCCACCTGGTAGCGGAGTTCTTGCCGAAAGGACGGCCGTTCAGCTGGTTGCTGACTGCGGCCTGTTGGACCCCTAGAACGTTCGCCACCTCCTGCTGGGACATTCCCATTTCTGAGAAATACTCTTTGATTTTTTGACCTATTTCTATTCTTAATGACATGATAGTTATAAAATTACAAGTATTGTGTAAATTATTATTACAAAATTTGTGTAAAAATAGCTTAAAAGTGTTGCAGATTACAAAAATGGTGTTAAATTTGCATCCGAAACCACTCGGTGATGCAAATATAACACAATTTTGCGGAAAGTGAGCAATGAAATGCAAAAAATATAATAAGTTTAGTGTTATTTATAAAAATATTGCTGATATGATTGGTAATATTAATAACAAAATCGGTGATAGCGGCAGTACAGAACGCTATATCGGTAAGTTCTACGTTTGCTTTGAAAACGTGTCCGCTTCTGTGTGTCTTCTCGCAGCTCTTGTCTTTCTCTTCATTGCTATCTTCGGAGCATGGAGGTACTTCTTTCTCATGGGGTTATGTCTCTCTGTAGCGATAATGATCTACGAAGAGCCCCCTCGTGAAACCCCTAAAAAAAGACGTCGCGAAGACCGCTGAGGCCCTCGTGACGTCGTTATTACAATTTCTGTAATATTTTCTACAGCCATTCCTGCAGCCATCGGAAGTACTCGCGATGCCACATCAGCGCGTTCTGAGGCTTGAGTATCCAGTGGTTCTCATCAGGGAAAATAAGGAGTCTGGAAGGTACTCCCATCATCTGCGCCGCATTGTAAGCGGCCATTCCTTCGTCTACCGGTACTCTGTAGTCCATTCCTCCATGTATCACCATCAGCGGAGTATCCCAGTTTGTCACAAGCTTATGAGGTGACAATGCGTAATGGCGCTTCGCCTTAGGAAGGTCGCTCCAAGGCGAGCCGCCCTGCTTGATTCCGCCGAATGTCATGCCGTCACCCGCAGGACCTACCGGTCCCTCCGGAGTTCCGACGCGTGGATCGATCTCCGTCTCATGCAGACCGCCGTTGTCGAAGTTCGCGAACCACATTTCCTCCGTCGTCATGTACATATGCTCCTCATTGAAGATGCCCGCATGTGCGATGAACGCATCGAAGGTGTTCTCGTGTGTTCCGCAAAGGTAATAAATAGAGTATCCTCCGTAGCTTGCTCCGCACGCCGCCATCTTGCCGACGTAGGACTCCTTCTGCAGATCCTTTGCGGCTGCGAGGTAATCCTGCATGTTCTGGCCCGGATAATCGCCCGAAATCTGCTCTGTCCATTCCTGGCCGAAGGCAGTTGTTCCGCGTCTGTTCGGGAGCACGACGATATAGCCCTGCGATGTCATGAGGCGGTAGTTCCAGCGGTATGACCATCCCTGGCTGAGCGTACCCTGAGGACCGCCGAGGCAGATCAGGATCGAAGGATATTCCTTTGCCGGATCAAACTGAGGCGGGTAGAGCACCCAAGTCAGCATATCCTTGCCGTCCGTTGTCTTTACGTATCTTGCTTCTGTCTCATGCTCAGCAAGTTGTGACAGTATGTGCCCGTTCTCGTCAGTCAGCTGTCTATATTCTACATCAGCCGCAGTCAGGCCGCATTCTGCCTTGAGAGGTGCCTTGCCGGTGACCGATCTTTCAGCATTCGGAGTGATGGTGACCGCTACAAGTTCGGTAGGGAAGTCCATGCTGCACCATGTGGTATACAATGTGACCGCGCCTTCCTCGTCCTCTGTGACATGGAAAGGAGAGCCGAAGTCATACCAGAGATCCTCTCCGGTGATTCTCTCGATCTCCCAGCTTTCGGCAAGTTCCTCTGCCTTGAAGATGCCCTGGATTCCTTCCGCGAGCGCAGCGAAATATATGCCCTTCGAATCGGCAGTCCATACCGGTGAAGTCGCATTGTACTTGAAGTCGACGGTCACGTCGATGATTCCGCTGAACGAAGGCATGTCCCCTGCCCAATCCACGTCAGCGACGATAAGCCTCTGCTTGTCAGCCTCATAACCGTCGCGTTCCATGCTGATCCAGCACAGCTTTGAACCGTCCGGACTCCATACCGGGTCAGTGTCATATCCGCCCTTCATGTCGATCACCTCCGTCTTCGCTGTCTCGACGTCATATATGTAGATCTCCGTATTTGTCGAGAATGCATATCTCTTTCCTACGAGCTTGCGGCACGAATACGCTATGTACCTGCTGTCAGGGCTCCATGAAAGCTGCTCCAGTCCGCCGAACGGCTCGGTCGGAAGCTCGTAAAGCTCCTTCTCGCCAGCGAGCAGGTCCGTACCCTCCGAAGTCACGCCCCTTCCGAAGTCGAAATCAGCCACGAAAGTATGCGGAATCTCCATCACCGTATGGTCCCAATGCCTGTACATCAGGTCGTCCGTCATGTACGCCGTAGCCTTGTCCAGATCTTCGTAACAGTCTGACGGTGACTTGACTGAGCTCTTTATCGTGCTGATGTACATCACCTTCTTCTCGTCCGGTGAGATCTTGAATTCGCCGATTCCTGCAGGAACGTCGCTCGCCTGTCTGATCTTCTTCAGAGCCCATTTGCCGCCTTTGCAGCTTATGTCGGCGAGCCAGATCTGTCCGCCTGTCAGGAAGGCGATGCTCTTTCCGTCATTGCTCCACCTCGCGTTCGAGATGCTCTTTCCCGACTGTGTCAGCTGCTGGTTGTCCGAACCATCTATGCGGCAGATGAAGAGATTGCGGCAGCTTCTGTTCTCCTCTGTCGAGGTGTAGCTTACACCATATAATATATACTCCCCGTCAGGCGACACCTGCGGGTCTCCCATGCGTCCGAACGCCAGAAGTGCCTCCGGACTCATCTTTCCGTCCGCGATGACTATCCCGCTCTTTCCGATGTAGCCCTCGCTGCTGAGTTCATTGCTTCCTTTTTTCATAAATGTCACAATTCCGATTGCAATTGCCGCCAGCACCAAAGCGCTGACAATTCTACTGATACTTTTCATTGTCGTGCGTTGTATTTATTTGATTCTCAATCATTTGGTTGTTTTGCCCGCCGTCCCTGGGATGCGGGCTGCTTGCTTAATCCGCTGGTACTCAGCGCTTTGCGTATCACGCCTGCCCGGCTCTCTGCCTGCCCGGCTTTCTGCCTGCCCGCGGCGATGGCCGCCCAGCGCTATGCCAGCTCGGCGCCGTACTGCGCTGCGGCTTGCCGCAGCTCCCCGGCGACGGCAGCTCGTACCTCGCCCGGCGCCAGCACCTCGAGGCGCCCGCCCCTCCTGCAGAACTCCATCACCAGATCCGTGTTCGGGCATACGAAGATGCTGAAATACACCATCTCTGCCTCTGCAACCAGCCCAAGGCTATGTACCTCTCTGACATTCAGCTCCTTCTGGCTTCCGTGTATGGGCAGGTCCCGCAGGTAAAGAGCTTCCTTAGGGGTTGTCCTGAAGACTATGGTCTGAGCTCGGCCTTCAGGCAGGTAGATGCCATAGCTGGTCGCAAACTCCTCGTCCACATCGAAGCCTCGTGGCATGTCGAAGATCTTGTCTGTCGTTTCCAGCGATGTTATGCGGTCAAGTCCATAGACCCTCAGCGCCTCTCTTTCTATACAATACGCTACGAGATACCATCTTTTGGCTACCTCCTTGACTGCATACGGACGCAAGGTGTATCTGCTCTCTTCGGAACTGGTATACTTCCTGTATCCGATCACGATCTCATGGTTTTCGGTCATGGCCTCCATGATGCTCGTCAGGTATATGTGCCCGGAAGGAATGTCCTCGACCGATACGCGTCCCGACAGACGCTCCTTGCCGAGCGAAAGCATGCTGTTGACTGTGAAGGTGTTGATGAGCCATGCCGTTTCAGCGCTCTCGTCCGACACATCGGCAGAATACTCGATGAAGTATCTGTTCGTGCTCCGGTTGCATCCGATAGTGATGCCGAACACCTGCTCGACCGCTTCGCGATGGTTGTTGAAGGTCCTTCGTGAATATGCGGAATCGAAACGGCGCTCCCATCTGTCCGCGATTTCGTCAAGGCTGAGCCCGCGCTCGCCAGCACGGACGAATGTCTGCACCAGCCATATGTATTTCTGCAATAGTTCCGTTACCATCAGCTTATCTTACTGTAATCCTTTATCTGATATTTCTCTTTTCTCAACTCCTTGCGCAGCAGCTGGTTACGGTCGCTTGTCAGAGTCGGGTCCTCTCGAAGTACGGCCTCTGCACAGTCCCTTGCCGCATTCAGGATCAGACCGTCCTTCGCCAGCGATGCTATGTTCAGGCTGATAGGAAGTCCGCTCTGTTGGGTCCCCTCCAGATCTCCCGGACCACGCATCTTCATGTCTTCCTCGGCCAGCTCGAAGCCGTTCTCCGTTGCGCACATCAGCTCGATCCTGTGTCTCGACTCCTTGCTCATCTTCGGTCCCGTCATCAGCACGCAGTATGACTTCTCGCTGCCTCGTCCGACGCGTCCGCGCAGCTGGTGCAGCTGGCTCAGGCCGAACCGTTCGGCGCTCTCGATCACCATCACCGACGCATTAGGAACATCGACGCCGACCTCGATCACTGATGTCGCTACCAGAATGTCCGCCCGCCCCGCCGCAAATGCATCCATATTGAATTTCTTCACATCATTCAGCTGTTTTCCATGCACGACCGCCGTCTTGTACTGAGGGAAAGGAAATTTCTGCATGATCTCCTCCGCTCCTGCTTCAAGGCTTTGATAATCAAGTTTTTCAGTTTCATTGATCAGCGGGTACACAATGAAGACCTGCCTGCCTTTCGCGATCTCGTCACGCATGAATCTGTACAATGCAGGCCTTTTCCCCTCGGTCGCGTGGATCGTCTGCACCGGCTTTCTTCCCGGAGGCAGTTCGTCGATTACGGACACATCGAGATCGCCATACAAGGTCATCGCCAGCGTCCTCGGAATCGGTGTCGCCGTCATCACCAGCACATGCGGCGGCGCACCGCACGAAGCCTTCCGCCATAGCTTCGACCTCTGCTCCACTCCGAAGCGATGCTGCTCGTCGATGATCGCCAGGCCGAGATTGCGGAAAACGACGTTGTCCTCAATGAGGGCATGCGTGCCCACGATTATTCCGATGCTTCCGTCCTCGAGCCCCGCATGAATCTCCCGCCTCTCGCTCGTCTTGCTGCTTCCGGTCAGAAGCGCAGACCTTACGCCTGTCGGCTCCAGGAACTTCTGTATATTCTTATAATGTTGCTGTGCAAGCACTTCCGTCGGTGCCATTATACATGCCTGGAAACCGTTTCCGATCGCGATCAATGCCGTCAGTACGGCCACCATCGTCTTGCCGCTGCCGACATCTCCCTGCAGCAGACGGTTCATCTGGTGTCCGCTCTTCATGTCGTTGCGTATCTCCGTTATCACGCGTTTCTGCGCTCCTGTCAGTGGGAAGGGGAGTGCCTCGTAGCATCGGTTGAATGCCTCGCCGACCTTCGGCATGGCGATTCCCAGCTCCGCACGGCTCCGCACATATTTCTGCTTCAGAAGCGACAGCTGCAGATAGAACAACTCCTCAAACTTCAGACGGTACTTCGCCTTCTCAAGCGAAATCATGTCTTTCGGGAAATGGATATTGCGCATAGCGAAATGCAGCGGCACAAGACCGCATTGCTTCATGATGTATTCCGGCAGCGACTCCTCAATCTCCGGCAGCCCTCTGTTCAGCGACGCCTCCATCAGCTTGTTCATCACCTTCCCGGTCACGCCTCCGTTCTTCAGCCTTTCCGTGCTCTGGTACACGCCCGTCATCGTTCCTCCGGTCGTTCCGTCTGCCATGGTCCCTCCGGCCGTTGCTCCCGCCATGGTCCCTAAGGTCGCCTGACCTGAAACCGGCGTCACGGCGTCGACCTCCGGATGGACCATGTTCATCTTTCCGTTGAATGCCGTCGGCTTGCCGAAGAAGATGAATTCCGCGCCTGGCCTGAGCTTTCCGTACATCCACTTGATGCCTTTGAAAAACACCATCTCCATCTCCCCGCTGCCGTCGCTGACCCAGACGCTCATTCTCTTTACTGTGTTGAATTTCACTGCATTGCCTGCGGCTGTCTTCTTGTCGTCAGAGACTCCCGCCTCGTTCGGAACCGGCGGTGACACAGCCCCCGCCGCCCCGTACAGATCCACCCTCAGCACCCTGGCGCGGACCTGCAGATATGCCATGTCCGGCCTTGCATCAGCGATCCGCACGATCGTGCTCTTGTCGATATATCTGAATGGATACAGCCTCAGCATCTCGCCGACCGTCCCCACCCCAAGCTCCTTGCGCAGGAGTTCGGCCCTCTTCGGTCCCACTCCCGGCAGAAACTGTATGTCCATATCCAATCCGTACTGTGCCATAATATGGCAAATCTACGAAATCCTCTCCGTATTAGCAATTTTTTGTCGCTTTTTGTCGTCTAGGCTCCGTCAGAACGGCACTTTGACGACATTGGGATTTGGTAATCCGTTGGTTGATAGTGGTTTGTGTTGGGGTGTGCATCTTCTGGGTGCCAAGGCGTGGCGGTCCTGACGACAAAATACCGGGCATGCTCTGATGAATCCTGGTCTAGTATGGACATAATTCTGCCCTAGTATGGATACGGTAAGGATACCAGTGTGAGATATAGTATGGATCAGTAAAAATACCAGTATGGATACAGTGAGATATAATAAAAATTCCAGTATGGATACCAGTATGG
>JAGBCS010000037.1 GCA_017937885.1 Bacteroidales bacterium | reverse complement strand
GGACTTGGCTGAATATGGTGGCTGCAATGCTGTTGATGTCCGGTTGCGCCGGCGATGCTTTGAGGCATAAGCCGTTATCAAATGAATATGCGGCGTACTTCGAAATAATATTTGCGAGCGAAGGAACTCCCGAAGCGATTTCAGTAATCTCACCATATGATTTCCACCGTGATACGTTGTATCTGGACGAACCTGCTGACAATATTATATGCATGTCCTCGTCACATGTGGCTGCGCTTGCTGCAGCAGGAGCTGATTCCGTGATCACAGCCGTATCCGGTATCAGATATATATCCAATCCGGTCCTCCGCAGCAGGTATCCGGAGGAACTTCAAGATATAGGATATGAGAGTTCCCTTGATTATGAGGCAATTGTGACGCTTCGTCCTGATCTTCTGCTGACCTATACCATATCCGGATCGGAGCCTCCATACATCAGGAAACTGCGTTCTCTCGATATCCCGGTCCTGGTTCTGCATGATCATCTTGAAGAGCATCCTCTTGCACGTGCAGAATACGTGCGTCTTTTGGGAGCACTGACCGGAAGACTTGATATGGCGGATTCAGTATTCGCCTCAGTGCGCGACCGCTATGAATCTCTAGCTGCTCAGACCGTTCAGACAGGACGGAAGCGAATGAAAGCACTGCTCAACATTCCTTATGGAGACGCCTGGTATATCCCTGGAAATGACAATTACATGTCCAGACTTATTCATGATGCAGGTGGAACGGTACTTGGTGCCGAATCAGGTACGTCAGTTTCAAAAGTCGTCAGCATGGAAGAGGCCTACAGGCTTTCGCAGAAAGCTGATATCTGGCTTAATCCGGGACATTGCCGTACCAGAAGGCAACTGGCGGAGATACATCAGCTCTTCCCTTCATTCGGCCCTATGGCAGACGGACTTCCCATATACAACAACACCCTCAGGACAACGCCTGAGGGTGGTAATGATTTCTGGGAGTCCGGTGCAATGAGACCGGACCTGATTCTAGAAGATCTTGTGAAAATATTTTCCGGAGCCGAAGCGGCAGATACTCTGAATTACTTCTATCGTCTTGACTAGAAGATGATCTTGAGATCGTACAGATCGTTTTCGCAGAATGTAGCCTTGAAACTGGAGGTTCCCTCAGCGCGGGAGGCCAGACGGACTACCGGAGCCAGTTCCACGGCAACAAAATCTCCGATTCTGAGCGAGGTCAGTACCGAGGCCTGGCATATTGCCTCTTCAAGCTTCTCCTTCTCTCCCTTAAGATCATTCCGGTCATGAGAAATGCTGTTGTCGAAGATTGTTTCTCCATCTTTTGTGACTATATATGCATTCTTTTCATTTTCAAGAACGATCGGGTTATACAGGGGAAATGGCAGAAGTGAGGTATGGTCTGCACATGATGTCATGAATTCTCCATGGTGGCAATACATCAACGCTCCGAAGCCGAAAGCGTCGTAGTAGCGTGAAGCAAACTTGCCTCCGATGCATTTGCCGGCTTTGCTGATACGGGCAAATACTATCGGTGCCCAATGGATCTCATCGACACATTCTGGGACATAGTAGTCTTTATTCTCTCTTTCCCAGGTCGTGTCCGGTCTGCATTCATGAATGCTTCTGCCGTATGGTCTTACAATTATGTTCATGTCCTAAAACAATGTACCCTGTCCTCCGAACTTGCTGCTCAGTCTGCTTAAGGCGTCACCGAGCTCCGCATCAGTAAGCGGTTTGCTTGAGGCGGCCTTCCGCTCCTGCGCGGCAGCCTTCTTCTCGGCTTCAAACTGTGCCTTGAGCGTGGCGAACTGACGCTTGGTGTCAAGAGTGAAGTCTCCGTTGTCTATCCATGCAAAATATGAAGGTTCGCTGAAATAAACCTCACGGGCTGTCTTGCCCTTATGTTTTCCGAAACTTACGACTGGCTCGTCCTTGTCGTTGAGTATGAGACGTCCGGCGTAGTCAACGGTCCTCTGCTTTGTGGAGAACCGGGATAGCTTGTCTATGTTGTTCTCGATTCGTGGATCGCCCGCATACCTGTCAAGCTGTCCCTTGAGTACCTCGTATGTGGCAAGAGTATCGGCTTCAGCGGCATGAGCATTCTCGAGGTCGCGTCCGCAGTAGAACATGTAAGCGGCCTTCAATGTGCGCGGTTCCATCGCATGGAATATATTCTGCACGTCAACCATCTTCATGGAGTGCAGGTCCACATCCGGGTTCTTGTCTGTGAAGCGACGTACGCGCTCAATCTCTTCTGCCAGCATCGGAAGATCGAACTTAGCCGAGTTGAAGCCGGCAAGATCACTGCCGGAGATCCACTCCACGACTTCTTCCGCTATCTGATAGAATGTCGGGCAGTCCGCCAGATCCTCCGCACTGATTCCATGCACAGCCTGTGCTGACGGGTTGATAGGTCTCTGGCAGTTGCGTTCATAGTCCCAAGGCTTTACCCTCCAGGTCTTTACCTTCTGCTCTGATCCGGGCAATACCTTGACGAAGCAGAGCTCAATTATCGAGTCTGACGCGATATTGAGCCCTGTGCTTTCTATGTCAAAAAACAATAATGGTCTTTCGAGATTCAGTTCCATTCATGTATGGTTTAAGATATCATGATAGGCATGATGATACCACAGATCTTTCCGCTCTCTTCCTCGTCCTCTGCCGGAACTACGAGAGCAGCTCTCTTGCTGTCGAGGAACTTCATCACGATCTCTCCGCAGTTCATGTTCGAGAGAATCTCTATGATGAACGGCGACTTGAAGCCTATCGTGAGGTCTTCTCCGTCATACTGGCACTGCATTGTTTCATGTGCTGCGATCGAGAATCCGAGGTCCTGAGCCGATACCATGAGGCTGCCGCTCTTGAGGTCGAACTTGATGTGGTTCGAGGCCTTGTTCGAGCATACAGAGACGCGGCGTACAGTGTTGAGAAGCTGCACTCTGTTGATCCTGAGGATATTTGAGTTGTTCTGCGGGATTACGTCGCGATATTTCGGATATTTGCCGACGACCAGACGACATATCACTGTAGTCGAACCGAAACAGAAAGTCGCGTTCTTTGAATCGAATGCGATGTCCACAACCTCAGCGTCCTTGCCGATGATGGCCTTGAGGATGGCTGCCGGTTTCTTGTGGAGTATGAATGAAGCCTTCTCCGATGCCTTTACATCAGCTGTCGTGTAGCAGATCAGCTTGTGGGAATCAGATGCCACGAGAGTTGTCGATGCTGTATCTATGTCGAAGAGGATTCCGTTCATTGCTGGTCGGATCTCATCGTCTGCTGTAGCATAGATGGTGCTTGAAATAGCGTCAACAAGGCTCTGTGCAGGGAACTGGAGTGTTACGGCTGTTTCGTCTGTGCCTGTGATCTCAGGATAGTCCTCCGCAGGGAAATATGGAAGTGTAGATTCTCCGCTTGCCCAGCTGCATATGAAAGAGCTGTCGCTGGCAGTGTTGATTGTCAGAGGCTGGTCAGGAAGCTCCTTCAGGAGATCCATCATATGCTTTGCAGGCACTGCGATCCTTCCTTCCTCTGCCGTGCTTTCTACTTCGATCTGTGTCTTGAGGGTGAGCTCCGAGTCTGATGCCGTGATCTCCAGCATGTTTCCCTTGAGGTCGAAAAGGAAATTCTCAAGAATCGGAAGCGGTGACTTTGCAGGAATCGCCTTGGCTACCGCCATGACTCCTCTAAGCAACTCTGAACTTGAAATGATAAGCTTCATAATTATAGTGTTTTATATTTCTGCATAATAAGCCAACAAATATAAGAAAATATTTCCAAAGCTGATGGCATATTTTTTGAAAATTAAAGCGAGGTATTGCAAATCTGACACAATGTCAGTGGAAACCCTGGGTTTTCAACTGCAAAAACCATGTAATTTGGAAACATATACAAAGTAATATTATGAGAAAAGGTATTTTGATCGCTATGCTTTCCGCCCTGGCGGGAGGACTGACGGCCTATGCTGTCGTAAAATCAATGACAACTGACGAAATTACCGTCATTCAGAATGAAGATCAAGGGGCAAGATTCAGAACTGTAAGTCTGGCTCAGGACAACTGGCCTGATTTCACCTATGCAGCTGAGTCAGCTGTCGATGCCGTAGTATATGTAAAGGTGACTTCTACACAGACTACCCAGCAGGCTCCAAACTCGATATTCGACTATTTCTTCGGCTTCCCCCCGAGCGGTGCGCCACAGCAGCGTGAGAGGGTCGGAAGCGGCTCAGGAGTGATAATCCGTGAAGACGGATATATCGTGACGAATAACCATGTCATCGAGGGGGCTACCAAGATTGAGGTGACTTTGAACAACAACCAGAAATATGCGGCTACACTCGTCGGAACTGATCCTGCAACTGATGTCGCTCTGCTTAAGGTGGATGCGACCGGTCTGCCGGTCATTCCGTTCGGCGACTCGGACAAGCTTCGTCTGGGA
Source organism: Bacteroidales bacterium (assembly GCA_017937885.1). Taxonomy (GTDB): domain Bacteria; phylum Bacteroidota; class Bacteroidia; order Bacteroidales; family UBA932; genus Cryptobacteroides. Next base: position 24,153 of record JAGBCS010000037.1, on the reverse strand, counting down.
GAATGGGTGATCGCCATCGGCTCGCCGTACGATCTCCGCTCGACCATTACTGCCGGTATCGTCAGTGCAAAAGGACGCTCGATGCCAAACTATACCGGTGAATTCAAGATCGAATCCTTCATCCAGACAGATGCGGCTGTCAATCCTGGAAACAGCGGTGGAGCTCTTGTGGATAAAGCCGGTAATCTGGTGGGTATCAATACGGCCATCGTTTCGCAGACCGGTTCGTATACCGGTTATTCTTTCGCTGTTCCTTCCAATATTGTAAAGAAGATCGCTTACGATCTGATGGATTTCGGAAGTGTCAAGAGAGCGGTGCTTGGCATTTCGATGCAGCCGATAGATGATAAAATTGCTGATGATTTGAAACTTTCTTCAAGAAACGGCGTATATATTAGAGAAGTTTCGAAAAGCGGTGCTGCAGATGTAGCCGGAATGAAGGCCGGAGACGTGCTGATCGCCATCGACTCTACCATGATCACGACCCCGGCTTCTGTGCAGGAAGCAGTGAGCAGATTCTCTCCTGGAGACAAGGCTGCCGTGACAGTCATACGTGACGGAAAAGAGAAGGTACTTGAAGTTACATTCAAGGGTACCTCGCAGGAGAATGGTACAGTGACTGATGAAGGCACAGTGGCGTTTTATGGTTCATCCATCAAGGAAGCATCGAAGGAAACGCTTGAGAAGCTGGGACTTAAGGGTGGTGTCGAAGTCGTGGAACTCGGCCCGGGCAAGATGATGGAGGCCGGAGCGACGGAAGGATTCATCATTCTCTATGTGAATGACCATCCGGTCAAGACACCGCAGGACGTCATAGATGTCGTGAAGAAGTCAAAGAGGACCATATTCATCGAAGGTGTGACACCGTCTGGAAGAACCGGTTACTTCGGCTTCGGAGTATAAGAGGAAAGTTAAAACTTAAATTATAGAATGAGACAGCTTAAGATTACAAAATCGATTACAAACCGTGAGAGCGCATCACTGGACAAGTATCTGCAGGAGATCGGTAGGGAAGAGCTCATCACAGTGGAGGAGGAAGTAGAGCTTGCCCAGCGCATCCGAAAGGGTGACCAGGCGGCTCTGGAGAAACTGACCAGAGCAAACCTCAGGTTCGTGGTCTCTGTAGCAAAACAGTACCAGAATCAGGGCCTCAGCCTTCCAGACCTTATCAACGAGGGAAACCTCGGACTGATCAAGGCTGCAGAGAAGTTTGATGAGACAAGAGGTTTCAAGTTCATCTCCTATGCCGTGTGGTGGATCCGTCAGTCCATCCTTCAGGCACTTGCAGAGCAGTCGAGAATCGTACGACTCCCTCTCAATCAGGTGGGTTCTCTCAACAAGATAAACAAGGCTCTTTCAAAGTTCGAGCAGGAGAATGAGCGTATGCCTTCAAGTGAAGAACTTTCTGAGATGATTGATGTTCCGAAGGACAAGATCGCCGATACACTCCGTGTTTCCGGCCGCCACGTTTCAGTAGACGCACCGTTTGTCGAGGGTGAAGACAACAGCCTCCTTGATGTGCTCGTGAACAACGATTCGCCAAGTGCTGACCGCGGTCTCGTGAACGAGTCCCTGAACAAGGAGATCGAAAGAGCCTTGTCAACTCTCGCTCCTCGTGAGAGAGAGATCATCAAGTCATTCTTCGGCATCGGATGTCAGGAGATGACCCTCGAGGAGATCGGAGAACGTTTCGGCCTCACAAGAGAGCGTGTACGCCAGATCAAGGAGAAGGCGATCCGCAAGCTCAAGAACAATTCAAGAAGCAAACTTTTGAAAAGCTATTTAGGATAATGACTCCAGAAACATTCATCATAGCCAAAGCGTCTGAAGCAATTCAGGCGCTTTACGGCGTTGAGGTACCTGAAGCGCAGCTCCAGGTGCAGGTAACGCGCAAGGAATTCGAGGGAGACTATACATTGGTCGTTTTCCCTCTTCTCAAGGTCTCGAAGACCACACCGGAAAATACAGGTAACGCGATAGGAGAGTGGCTCAAGGAAAATGTAGCCGAGATCGCAGGATACAATACAGTAAAGGGCTTTCTCAATATCTCTTTCTCGGAGGTATATTGGAACAATGTCTTTGCCGGGATTGTAGCTGCAGAGGATTTCGGACAGCTCGCTCCGACCGGAAGGACGATCATGGTCGAGTACTCTTCTCCTAATACAAACAAGCCTCTCCACCTCGGCCATATCCGCAACAACCTTCTCGGATGGTCTGTTGCAAAGCTGCTTGAGGTTTGCGGACATAATGTGATGAAGGTCAATCTTGTGAATGACCGAGGCATCCATATCTGCAAGTCCATGTATGCGTGGAAGGTGCTCGGAAACGGCGAGACCCCTCAGTCGAGCGGAAAGAAGGGTGACCATCTCGTAGGTGACTATTATGTAGCTTTCAACAATCTTTATAAGAAGGAAGTTGACGAGCTTGTTGCCGGAGGCATGTCAAAGGAGGATGCGGAAAAGAATGCGCCGTCACTCAAGGCTGCACAGGAAATGCTCTTCAAATGGGAGAACGGCGATGCTGAAGTCGTAGAACTCTGGAAGACCATGAACGGATGGGTATACGAGGGCTTCGACAAGACCTACGCTGATCTTGGCATCAGCTTCGACAGGACATATTATGAGTCTCAGACATATCTGTTCGGAAAGGCTCTTGTACAGAAGGGACTTGAAGCCGGTATCTTCGAGAAGCAGGAGGATGGATCAGTATGGTGTGACCTTACTGCTGACGGTCTCGACAGAAAGCTTCTTCTTCGTGGCGACGGAACATCGGTATACATGACCCAGGACCTCGGAACAGCCGAGCAGCGTTTCGCAGAATACAGTCTCGACGAGCACATATATGTAGTAGGAAACGAGCAGAATTACCATTTCCAGGTGCTTAAGCTCATCCTCGGCAAACTCGGATTCGATTGGGCAGACAGCATCTACCATCTTTCGTACGGAATGGTGGAGCTTCCTGAGGGCAAGATGAAGTCACGTGAAGGAACAGTCGTTGATGCTGACGACCTGATTGCAGGAATGTATAATACTGCAAAGGAGACTTCTCTGGAGCTCGGAAAGATCGATAATCTTTCTGAAGAGGAGCAGGACTCGCTCTTCAAGATGATCAGCCTCGGTGCACTCAAGTATTTCATCCTCAAGGTAGATCCGAAGAAGACCATGCTCTTCGATCCGAAGGAGTCGATCGACTTCAACGGCAATACCGGTCCTTTCATCCAGTATACTCATGCGCGTATCAAGTCGATTCTCAGAAAGGCTGACGAGAAGGGTATCGCTCATGCTGCCGATGCGGTGAAGGCAGATTCTGAACTCACTCCTAAGGAAGTCCGTATCATCAAGATACTGAATAACTTCCCTGCAAAGGTCGAGGAGGCAGGTGCTGCGCATTCTCCGGCTCTTGTGGCAAATTATGCTTATGAGCTTGCCAAGGAATTCAATCAGTACTACCACGATACTCCGATCTTGCGTGAGGAAAACCAGGCCCTCCTTCAGTACCGTCTGGTACTTGTGGAGACCATCGCCAAGGTTCTCACAAAAGCGATGTCAATCCTTGGCATCAACCTTCCTGAGAGGATGTAGCACAACAATAAACAGAGGGTAGAGTATTGTGAAACTAAATCCCTCCCACTCCTTCGGAGCGGGCCCCTCCCGTTCACGAGGGCCACGGGCGGCCACGGTTTCACAATGCTCTACCCTCTGTTTATTGTTATGTCAAAGTACCGGTATTATCTGGTATGGATCCTGAAATCTTTCAGGGCTCCCGGGACTGAGGATTCCATACGCGGGAGATACTGGAGTCCGCTTATTTCGTATTGTCCTCCCAGATCTATCACGATACTGTGCGGAAACGGAACACCGTATGCCGTGCTCCAGTATGTCGACTCCTGCAGGTCAAAACTCTTGTCGGCAGCTCGGTTGCCGTACGTGATCTCTTCGCTGTCGGCGAAAGTGACCGTCCATGCCTCGCGTGGAATACGTTCCCCTTCCGCGTCAAGAAGGTACAGCTCAGCAATGCAGGCCATATCCCTCCCGTCATGAGAGCTCAGAGCTTCAAGGCAGAACTCTCTGCAGCCTACCGGTTTGTCGAAACTTATCGTCTGCCATCCGTTTCCTTCCTCAAGGCAGCCCTCGTATACCTGTGTGTATCCCGTCAGATCGAGTTCCTGTCCTTCCTCTCTATGTGTCTTAGGTGTCTCAAGCTGGAGCTTGTCGATCAGAGGCTCGGTGAGACCTTCGCAGACCGCCTCTCGAGGACCGATGATGTCGAAGACAATGATCTCATTCTCTCCCTTCTTCAGCCAGCATCCAGGCATATACAGGGTCTGCTGAGGACCGATCTCCCAGATGCGTCCCATCGCATGCCCGTTGACATATACCAGTCCCTTTCCCCATGTCTCGAAATTGAGGAAGGTATCGCTCGGCTTGGATACGTTGAAAGTAGCTCTGTAGCAGCCAGGTATGCGTTGGCCCTTTTTGCCTGTGATACTCATGACAGGCTTGTATTCCATATCTTTATAAGTGTCATACTCGTCCTCAATATTGAAGACCTCCCAGTCCTTCATATCGCATGTGAACCGCCTGCCGTCGATGTCGACAGACAGTTCCACATCAGATGTGATACCCTTGAAATCCTTGATCGCCCGACCGAAATTTATGCGTCCCATCGCTTCGACGAGAATGTCCAGACGTGCGCCGGAGCGGCAAGCCGGAAGTGTGATCTGCCTTTCGCCGAAGCGGCGGTCAAGTTTTCCGATGTATATGCCGTCGACGAAGACCTGCGCGAAGTCATGTGCCTCGAACGAAAGGACTGCAGGACCGTCAAGCTCAGGCAGGGCAGTACGGTACAGGATGCTGCCGAATCCCTGGTCATACTCCTCCATGGTACGGATGTCACGGTCTTTTTTAGGATCAGGAAGATTGTCGAAAAGCGGCGCGCATTCCGAGAAGGCAAACTTAGGGATGCTTACGGACTTTATCGCCTTCGGTACTTCAGGCTGCTTCTTGCCGTCCATATACTTGGCAAGAGTCTTTCTGAGTTCCCAATATTTGTATGTTGTCTGTCCTGATTCGCTGATCGGGGCATCGTAATCGTATGATGTCACATCTGGGGCAAAACCCGGCGAATTAGCTCCCGCCCAATGTCCCCAATTGGTGCCACCGTGGGTCATGTACAGGCTGAATGAAATTCCTTTCGAAAGCATCTCGTCAATGCCTGCTATCATGTCTTCAGCCGGTCGTGTTTCATGATGCCCGCCCCATTTGTCGAACCATCCGCTCCAGAACTCGCTGCACATCAGCGGACTGTCCGGACGCAGTTCCTTCAGTTTCCTGAACTGCTGGTCGATATCCGCACCTGTGCCGAAGTTCATTGTCCATATGAGATCATCCAGCCCGTTGACAGTGAAGTTGGATGACCAGTCGCACTGGAAGAGGGTGATGTCGCCGAAATTCTCTCTCACTATGTCGCGTATCTTCGAGACATATTCCTTGCTCGCGCCGTATGATCCGTATTCATTCTCGACCTGTACCATGATGATAGGACCGCCGTTGCCGATAGTAAGGTCGCGGACCTGTCCGGCTACAGCTTCTTCGAATATGGCGACTCTTTCGATGAAATACGGATCATCCTCGCGAAGGCGTATGTCCTTCTTCTTCAGCAGCCACCAAGGCAGGCCTCCCATCTCCCACTCAGCACAAACGTATGGGCCCGGGCGAAGAATCACATACATCCCGTTATCCTGACAGAGACGGCAGAATCCGGCCAGGTCATTCTGTCCTGTGAAGTCGAAGACTCCAGGTTCGGACTCATGTGCATTCCAAAATACATACAGGCATATGGTGTTCATTCCCAATGCTTTGCAAAGCTTGATGCGATGATCCCAGTAAGGCTTGGGAATACGCGGGTAATGAAGCTCCGCTGCCTTTACGACAAAGGGCTCACCGTTCAGGAGAAATGTTCCCTTACCGGCAGTGAATGTCCCTGTCTCATCCTTTTCTTGTGCAGAAACTCCTGCCGCTGTCGCGAGCAGGAGCATCAATGAAATCAGAAGTCTGTACATCTGTTATAGCTTGATTGTTGTCGTTTTACCGTTATATCGGATCTTTCTGTCGAATCGTGCAGGTTCCTTGTCTCCCGATGGAGAATCGTTACCTACGACGATCACGCGGAAGCTACGGTTCTTGAGCATGCCGTCGAAGTTTCCTTCGCGGTCACTGATGGTGAGGGTGCGGGAAGCATCGTCCCAGTTGAAACGGATGCGGCTGAATGCTCCCTTTTCGTAGTTGTAGCTGTCGCCCTCGTCTTCATAAAGGACGAATTCCGCGTCCGCTCCCGGATAGATGCGTATCTCGAGGTTGTCCCATTTCTTTTCCGATACATACTGTACTGCAGGACCGAACGGGATTATCGATCCGGCTTTCACATAGACCGGCATTATGTCGATAGGACACTCACGGGTAACCGTCTGGCCTCCTTCGGCAATTGTATTGTCCCAGAAGTCGTACCATCTTGCACCTTCAGGGAGATAAACTTCAACACTCTCTGATGCCGCAGCCGTGTTCTCGAACAACTCACGGCTTTTTCCTGTATCGTAGTCATAGCTTGTATAAAGAGGCTCAGTTACTGGAGCCACGAGGAGGCTGTGACCGAACATGTATTCGTTGTCGAGGGTGATGGCCTTGCGGTCGGCAGGGAAGTCCATGATGAACGGACGCATGATGCTTCCGCTTTCCTGGGTGACTTCGCCGCAGAGGCTGTATATGTATGGCATGAGGCGGTAACGGAGCTCGACGAACTTCTTCTGTGCATCGAATGTCCATTCTCCCGGATTTCCGAGCTTGTAGATCTCAGTCTCCATAGGCGACGATGCGTGATTTCTCATTATCGGCATGAAACAACCCCACTGCATCCATCTGACCTGCAGCTCCTTGAATGCGATGTCTTTCCAGTCGTTGCGGTAAGCCCATCCGAAGAAACCTCCGATATCTGTGTTCCAGTAAGGAATGCCGCAAAGGCTGTAATTAAGTCCTGCTGCTATCTGCGCCCGCATTACCGGCCAGTCTGAGATCACGTCTCCGCTCCAGCAGAACGAACCGTATCTCTGCTGTCCGAAAGAAGATGAGCGTGTCATGAGGAAGAGACGCTTCGCGTCAGAAACTGCCCTCTGGTTCTCGTAGATTCCCATATTTGACATGAGCGGGAAAGCGTTATGTACGCTTCTGAATGTACCGTCGGCTGTCGGTACTGAGTAATGCTCTTCTGTCATGTTGAAGCGGTCCGGCTCTGTAGAGTCAGTCCACCATGCGTCGAATCCCATGTCATACAGATGCTTGAGATAGCGCCAATACAGGTCACGGGCCTCCGGGTTGAACGGATCATAGGCCATGACTCCTCTGTTGAGAGGCCAGGTATCGAACGGAAGTAGGGCGTTCATCTCCTTTAGTTCCCTGTACTGGTCGGTCCATGGGCCGAAACTTGCCCAGATTGAGATCATGATATGTGCGTTGTTCTTATGGACATATTCCACCATCTCTTCCGGCGACTTGATCCTAGGCTCTTTCTTCGATAGCTTTGACGGATCTTCATTATCAGGAAGATACTTCATCCACTGCGGATCGCCTATCTTGTTGATGTAGCGCGGGTTCATGAACTTCATCGCGTTCCAGTTCGAGTCGCAGCCCCAATACTGCCAGTCCTGCACGATACCGTCGATCGGAATCTCAAGCTTCCTATAAGTGTCAAGCACTTCGCAGAGTTCGTCGCTGCTCTTGTATCTTTCACGGCACTGCCAGAAACCCATCGTCCACAAAGGAAGCATGGTGGCCTGACCTGAAAGATCCCTGATGCAGGCGATCAGCGCGTCCTGGCTTCCTCCTCCATACATGAAATAATAATCCACCATATGTCCGGCAGAACTCTCAAAGCTTGTATTCTGTTCGGTGTCAGTGAAAACAGTAGGCGAAGGATTGTCCCAATACACGCCATAACCTTTTTCGGACGTGATGTACGGGATACATACGCGCGTGTTCTCATTGCGAAGCATGAGCTCCTGGTTTCGCTGACTCATGAGTCCGGTCTGCTGCTGGCCGAGTCCGTATATCACCTCGCCCCTCTCAAGACGGAAGTCCTGCGAAACCTTGAAGCTTTCTGACGGTCCGTCCATGCATGGGACGAAGTCGGCTCCATACTCCTTTTCTTCGAGGAGGGCTCCTCCGTCAGGACTGCAGAATGCAAGCTTTCCGCTCTTTTCATCTGCAATGACCTGCATGCCGGCCGTTGTAAGGATCACTTTTCCGTCGCTTTCAGAAATGCTGACGTCTGTCGCCTGACTATCCATTATCACAGAATAGCTCTTTTTCTGAGGACGTTCCATTCCGGGATACTTCACAACGCGGACAATCTGGTCGTCATAGAAACTGATTTCTTCCGTAATGTTCTGGGCTTCAATATAAAGCTTTACACCATAAGGAACTTTCTCCAGAGTCTGTGCCGTTGCCATGAAGCAGATGAGCAGAGGAATAAGTACTGATAGTGTTCTTTTCATAATCATATGATTTGTTCAATCCTCAAAACTACATATAAAAAACCGTAAAGTCAAATTGTCCAAATGCTTTTATGCTGAAGTTTAGCATGATTAGTGTTATTCTGACTCAGTAGTGTAATGTAAACTCATATGAAACGATTTTTCCTTTTGGGACTGATGGCGACATTGCTGATCTGTCAACATTCCCCGGCACAGGTCCAAAGCTATCCTGTTACAGGCCGGGTCATAGACCGTCTTACGCGCGAGGGAATACCTTATGCGGCAGTTATAATAGTAGGAGTCGAAGGATCCGGAACCTTGTCAGATTCGACTGGTGTGTTCACTCTTGAGAATGTAAAGCCCGGCATAAGCCAGTTCTCCGCAATCCAGATGGGATACAGGACCGTCGTCACTCCGGAGTACCGGATCACGCCATATACCCCTTTCATAGAAATTGAGATGGACCAGGATCCTACGGAAATCGCTGCTTCGTCAGTTCGTCCTTCTCCGTTTTTGAGAAGCGTCGAGAGTCCGGTCAGTGTCAGGGTGATCAGTCTTGGTGACATCGAGAAAATTCCGGGTTCCAACAAGGATATTGCAAGAATCGTCAGATCATATCCGGGGGTTTCGTATTCTCCGATAGGCTATCGCAATGATTTGATAGTCAGAGGAGGAGGCCCATCTGAAAATGTCTTCTTCATAGACGGTGTGGAGATACCCAACATAAATCATTTCGCTACACAGGGTGCCTCAGGAGGTCCGGTCAGCATCCTGAACTCGGACCTTATCCGTGAGATAAGCTTCTACACCGGATCTTTCCCTGCTGCCAGAGGAGGTGCCTTGAGCTCTGTCATGGACATCACCTTGAGGGAGGGGAACAAGGACAAGCAGGCATTCAAGGCTGTAATTGGAGCGTCTGAAGCAGGATTCAGCGCAAGCGGACATTTCGGGGACAATACGACATATATCGCTTCTGTGCGACAATCGTATCTTCAGCTTCTGTTCAGACTGCTCGGCCTGCCGATGCTTCCGAACTATATAGACGCTCAGTTCAAGGTGAAGACAAGGCTTGGACCTCATGACGAGATCACCTTTCTTGGTCTTGCAGGTTTCGACAACATGCGACTGAACAAGGAACCGGACGACAAAGGAGACGAATACCTTCTCAGCTATCTTCCTGTTCTCAAGCAGGAAACCTTTACTGCAGGTGCTGTTTACAAGCATTTTTCCGAAAAGCATATTCAGACTCTGACCTTGAGCTACAATTATCTCAACAACAGAAGTCATAAATATCTTGGCAATGACGAATCCGACCCTTCCGACCTGATCCTTCGCAGCAGCGGGCTTGAAGGGAAGGCGCAGGCCAGATTTGAGAACCGTTCATACATTGCCTCATGGACTGTCCGCTCGGGCGCTGATATGAGCTGGCGTCATTATGATTCGGATGTATATCGGGCAGCATATGGCGGAGCACCGGCAGAGTATGACTCGAATATCGGTTTTCTTTCTTGGGGACTGTATGGCTCTGCAGACTATAAATCTCCCGAAGGGAAGATCAATGCATCGTTCGGACTGCGTACCGACGGAGCTTCATTTTCAAGGAATACCGCGCGCTTCTGGAAACAGATGTCTCCTCGTGCATCAGTCTCTTACATGCCTTGGGAAGCATGGTCTTTCAATGCGAGCGCCGGCCTTTATCATCAGCTGCCTCCGATGACTGCCTTGAGCTTTCGTGATTCTGAAGGCGTGCTTGTCAACCGTGGCCTTGACTATATGAGGGTATTTTCAGCTGCAGCAGGAGCGGATTGGAACCTTCGCGACAGGCTCTTTATCGGTCTGGAAGGCTTCTATAAGAGATTTATGGACATTCCTCTTTCTGTAGCGACAGATGTACCGTTGACTTGTATCGGAGCTGATTATGGTGCGATCGGGGAGGAACTCCTTGTCTCCACGGCTCAGGGAAGGGCCTATGGACTGGAACTGATGGTCAAATGGCTGATACCTGACAAGATCAGTCTTGTCGGTGCCGCAACGCTGTACAAAAGCGAGTACAGAAGCCGTGCTGATGCGGATTACATTCCTTCAGCCTGGGACAACCGTTTCATCATTAATGTCAGTGCGGTGTACGATCTGCCTCGTTACTGGAGCATCGGAGCGAAGGCAAGCTTCATAGGTGGAGCTCCGTATACCCCTTATGACGAAGAGGCATCTGCCCTACGCCAGATCTGGGATCAGTCCGGAAGGCCGGTCTATGATTATTCACGCTACAACACCATGAGACTTGATCCGTATTTCCAGCTTGATCTGAGGGTGGATAAAGATTTTTATTTCAAGAAATGGACTCTGGGACTGTATGTCGATCTCCAGAATGTTACGTTCAGTAAGATAGCCCAGCCGGATGCATGGCTGAGTACCGGAGTCGTCGTAAATCCTGACGCTCCTTCGGCCGAACAGAAATACGAACTTGAAATGCTGGAGCTTGTAAGCGGAACAATCATCCCTTCAATTGGCGTCACTGCAGAATTCTGATGACTTCAGCATATCTGCATATTGATTCGAAATTATAAAAAATATGACTATTTTTGCCGATTATATGGCAGAAAACACAGCATACATGTTTCCGACTTCCATAAAGGAGGTCAAGGCGCTCGGATGGGATTATATCGATGTGATCCTTTTCAGCGGAGATGCATTCATCGACCATCCGTCTTTCGGTACGGCGGTCATCGCGCGATGGCTGCAGAAATACGGATATAGGGTCGCGGTCGTGCCGCAGCCGAACTGGCGTGACGACCTTCGCGACTTCCGCAAGCTTGGAGCACCGCGCCTGTATTTCGGAGTCAATGCAGGGGCGATGGATTCGATGGTGAATCATTATACGGCAGCAAAGCGTCTGCGTAGTGACGACGCTTATACTCCCGAAGGCAAGGCCGGTCAGCGCCCGGATTATGCTGTTACGGTATATACGAAGATACTTAAGGAGATTTATCCGGATATCCCGGTCATCATAGGAGGAATCGAGGCTTCCTTGAGGAGGGTCACTCATTATGACTATTGGCAGGATTCGCTCAAGCCGTCGATTCTTGTCGACAGCGGTGCAGACTGGCTGTGCTACGGTATGGGTGAAAGGACGATGATCGAGTTTACAAGGGCTATAGAGTCAGGACGCAACATCAGCGAAATCAGAAAGATACCGCAGCTGGGCTTCTATATGGACGGCCGCAGCAAGGCTAAGGATGCCGTCGTGCTGAATTCGTACGAGCGCTGCTGTAAGGACAAGGTCGCGTTTGCAGAGAATTTCCATGTGATCGAGACCTACGCCAACATGCTTCAGCCTCTGGTGCTCATTGAGCCGGTAGGAAGCGGCTATGTCCAGATCAATCCTACATGGCCCCCTGCGACGCAGCAGGAGATGGATTCCTTCTGGGATCTGCCTTACACCAAGCTCCCTCATCCGCGTTACAAGGGAAAGCATATCCCGGCCTTCGAGATGATCAAGTTTTCGATCAATACTCATCGAGGATGCTTCGGAGGATGCAATTTCTGTACTATTGCTGCCCACCAGGGCAAATTCATCCAGTCACGCAGCGAGGACTCCATCATAAAGGAAATCAAGGCGCTGAACAGTCTTCCAGGCTTCGCCGGAAACATTTCGGATGTGGGTGCTCCTACAGCAAACATGTACGGAATGCGGGGAAAGGATCCGGAATTGTGTTCGAAATGCCGTCGCAAGTCCTGCCTGTTTCCAGGTCCGTGCCGCAACATGGACCGTTCGCATGAAAGACTCCTTAAGCTTTATGAACGCATTGCGTCGGTAAAGGGCATAAGGCATGCATATATCGGCAGCGGAATCAGATACGACCTTTTCCTTGATGAAGACGGCTTTATCGACGAGACGTCATATCCATACCTGAAGGAACTTATTCTTGAGCATACTTCCGGTCGTCTCAAGGTTGCTCCAGAGCATACGGATGACGCAGTGCTGAAGCTTATGGCAAAGCCATCCTTCCGCTTGTTCGAGCGTCTTCGTGTCGAGTTTGACGCCATTGTCCGCGGAAGCGGCAGGAAATGTGAGCTTGTGCCATATTTCATTTCCGGGCATCCGGGATGCGGAATGAAGGAGATGCAGCGTCTGGCCCGCACTCCTGCCCTGAAGGGCCTGTATATGGATCAGGTGCAGGATTTCACTCCGACTCCGATGACAACGTCTTCAGTGATGTTCTATACCGGTCTTGATCCTAAGAATCTGCAGAAAGTATTTGTAGAGAGAGACATACAGAAGAAAAAGGAGCAGAAGTCGTTTTTCTTCCGTCGCGGAAGGTACTGACAGTGCAGACATTCTTTTGATAAAAAAGTGCCTCTGGTATTGCTCATTTCAAAAAAATGTCATACACTTGCACCGGATTTTAGTACTAACCTGAATAAGATTTACAAAGATATGTCTACAACACCAAAGAAGAGAGGCGTAGTCAGCTATGAGAATATGTCAGAAGAGCTGGCGGCTGCATTTGCAGAGAAGTATCCGAAGGGATACAGTGACTATTTTCCGGATCTTGTGAAGTATGACAAGCCGGACGGAACATGTTTCTATGCTGTAATGGTAGAGATTCCTGACGCAATATATCTCGTGAAGATCAAGGTTAAGACTGATGATGCAGAGGATATCGAGCGCTGGCTTGACGGTGAAGACGGCGATGATGCTGACGGAAATGAGGGAGAGAGTCTGCCGGATGACAACATCTCACAGTATTCTACTGATGACGAAGGAGCGGATGCATAAACGCTGAAAACATAAGAAAGCCGACCAGAATGTTCTAGGTCGGCTTTTTTTACTATATTTGTACGATTGCATGAGGATATGGAAAAGAAATTCAAGGCAGGAAACATACTATCTCCTCTCAGACATCTCGTGAAGAGCATGCCTGAGCGTGACTGCATGATGATATTGGCAGTTCTTGTCGGAGTAGCCTGCGGTATGGCGGCAGTGCTTCTGAAGTCATCGATAGAGTTCATCCACCATTCCATTACCTCGTGGTTTGACGGAGTTGCATACAGCGCCCTTTTCCTGATATATCCGGGTATCGGTATGCTGCTGGCAATGCTTTTCGTCAAGTATGTCGTAAAGGACAATATCGGACATGGTGTAACCAAAGTTCTTGTGGCGGTCTCAAAGAACGAGTCCAAGATCAAGCCGCACAACATGTGGTCATCTATGGTGGCTTCTTCCGTAACGATCGGATTCGGAGGATCTGTCGGAGCTGAGGCGCCGATCGTCTATACCGGTGCGGCGATAGGCTCGAATGTGGGACGTTATATGGGATTGTCATACAAGAACATGACGATTCTGTTAGGATGTGGTGCAGCGGGTGCAGTGGCCGGAATATTCAAGGCTCCTCTTGCTGGAGTGCTTTTCACTCTCGAGATTCTGCTCTTCAATATCTCGATGAGTTCCATCCTTCCGCTTCTTCTGTCCACAATATCGGCAACTGTAATCTCGTACATCTTCCTCGGTGACCAGCCTGCTTTTGAATGCACTCTGTCTCCGTTCACGATGCACAATATCCCGTTCTATCTGATCCTGGCGCTTTTCTGTGCCGGATGCTCGGTTTATTTTACAAGAATGACCCTCTGGCTGGAGGACAAGATCAAGAGTATAGAGAGACCTTTCGTGCGTTGGGCGATATCGGCCTCATGCCTGGGACTTCTCATTTTCCTTTTCCCTCCTCTCTACGGTGAAGGTTATGAACATCTTCATGTGCTTCTCAATGGCGGGATGATCGATTTCGAGGGACAGACCATATTGGCGTTCTTCATGAATTCACCTTGGTCCATACCGGTATTCTTCCTGCTGATACTTATCCTGAAGGTGTTCTCGATGTCATTCACCAATGCCGGAGGAGGAGTTGGAGGTACATTCGGTCCTACGCTTTTCATCGGAGCGATAGCCGGTTTCTTCGTGTCGAGGACCATCAATCTCATCGGTGGAGGCGCAGTCGTACCAGAGCAGAACTTCGTGCTTGTGGGAATGGCAGGCCTCATGGCAGGAGTCATGCAGGCCCCTATGACTGCGATCTTCCTTATCGCCGATATGACGGGAGGATATGAGCTCCTTATTCCTTTGATTCTTACGTCGACGATATCATATGCGGCGACAAAGTCGATAGAACCATATTCCATCTATACGAAGCGAATCGCAAAGAAGGGAGAACTGCTGACCCATGACAGCGATCAGGCTGTGCTTACGCTGCTCAAGACATCGGAACTTATTGAGTCTGACTTCAGTACAGTGAGCATTGATGCGACTTTGAGGGACCTTGTTGATGTCGTGTCCAAGTCTAAGAGAAACATCTTCCCGGTCGTGGATTCAAGGAATCATTTCCAGGGTTATGTGTCTCTGGAGGATATCAGACGAGACATGTTCAAGTATGACCAGTATGATACGCTTCATGTCTATAATTTCATGAAGTCAGCCCCTGCATACGTATATGTTGACGACAAGATGGATGCGGTAATGATAAAGTTCGAGCAGACGGAAGCATGGAACCTGCCGGTTGTCGAACACGACAGGACGTATGTCGGCTTTGTATCAAAGTCTCAGATCTTCTCAGCATACAGGGAACAGTTGAAACAGGTGTCACATGATTAAGGAAATATACATCAGGAGCATAGCAGAGCGTGTCGGAGTCAGGGAATGGCAGGTGGAGAACTGCGCCAGACTTTTCGATGAAGGAGCGACCATCCCTTTTGTAAGCCGTTATAGAAAGGAACGGACAGGAGGGCTTGACGAGGTGGCGATTGCAGAGATACGTCATTGGGCGGACATTTATTCCGAGATGGAGAAACGTAAGTCTTCCATCATGGAAGTAATAAGTCAGGCCGGTGCTCTTACTGATGAACTCAAGCGCCGCATCGAGACATGCGTGGATACCCGCGAACTTGAGGATCTTTATCTTCCTTTCAAGCCTAAGCGAAGGACGCGTGCAACGGTAGCGAAAGAGGCCGGACTGGAACCTCTTGCTGACAGAATGTATGACGTGTCTCTTGTTGATCCTGTGCCTGAAGCCAGAAAGTATGTCGGTGGAAAGGTTGCTGATGTTGAGGCGGCACTGGCCGGCGCCAGAGATATAATCGCAGAAAGATTGAGTGAAACTGCATCTGTACGTGAGACCTTGCGTCAGATTTTCAAGACGAGGAGGATTGTGACGAAGGCTACGAAGAAGGCTACCGGACAGGAAGCCATGAAGTACAAGGCATACTTTGATTACTCCGAGTCACTTGAGCGTATTGCTCCGCATCGTCTTCTGGCTGTTCTAAGAGCTGAGGAGGAAGGATTCATATCTGTCAGGATTGATGCAGATGCAGAGAAATGCGGCAAGAAGATATATTATGATTTCTGTCAGGAGAAACGTTATCCAGCCCAGCCTCTGGCTGAGCAGATCCACCTCGCTTTCGATGATTCCTTCAAGAGGCTTCTTGAGCCATCGATCTCCAATGAGGTCCTGAAGGAGGCGAAGGAAAAGGCAGATCTGGAATCTGTCAGGATATTTGGAGAGAATCTGCGTCAGCTTCTTCTCGCTCCTCCTGTAGGTCAGAAAAGGACACTGGCCATCGATCCTGGTTTCCGTACCGGTTGCAAGGTCGTATGTCTTGATGAGCAGGGCATGCTTCTGCATAATGAGGCGATTTTCCCGCATCCACCTGCAAATGAAAAGATAAAGTCCATCCAGGCTGTGTCGGCGATGGTTCAGAAGTATGGAATAGAAGTCATAGCCATAGGAAATGGTACGGCAAGCCGTGAAACTGAGGAATTCATCAAGAGGGTTCCGCTCCCCAAAGGCCTACGCGTGTTCACTGTAAGCGAGGATGGAGCATCAATATATTCGGCATCGGATGTGGCTCGTGAAGAATTTCCTGATCATGATGTAACCGTTCGCGGAGCTGTTTCCATAGGACGGCGTCTGATGGATCCGCTTGCCGAGCTCGTGAAGATCGACCCGAAATCTTTGGGTGTCGGTCAGTATCAGCATGATGTCGACCAGGGGCTTCTGAAAGAAAAACTTGACAATACGGTTGAAAGTTGTGTGAACAGTGTGGGAGTAAATCTCAATACTGCCAGCAGCTATCTTTTGAGCTATGTATCGGGTATAGGTCCGGCTTTGGCCGAAAATATCGTTACATACCGAAACGAACACGGCGCCTATGCGTCACGTAAGGATCTGCTTAAGGTCAAGAGACTAGGTGACAAGGCTTTCGAACAGTGTGCCGGTTTCCTGCGCATCCATGATGCTGAAAATCCGTTGGACAATTCCGCAGTCCATCCCGAGGCCTACCACATAGTTGACCGCATGGCGCGTGACCTTAAGGTCTCTCCAAAGGAACTTGTAGGCAATTCGGAATTATGTGCCAGAATAGATCCTTCAAGGTACGTGGAAGGTAATTTCGGGCTTCCGACAATAAATGATATAATACAGGAACTTCGCAAGCCTGGACGTGATCCGCGTGAATCTGCCCAGGAGTTTGAGTTTGCTCATGACATCAGGTCGATTGAAGATCTTAAAGCCGGCATGGAGCTCCCTGGAATTGTCACTAACCTGACTGCTTTCGGTGCCTTTGTCGATATAGGCATAAAGCAGAACGGCCTTATCCATGCATCCCAGATGGGAGTCAAGGGTATGGCCGATCCGTCAAAGGTCCTGAAACTGCATCAGCAGGTTAAGGTTATCGTGCTTTCTGTCGATCTTGACAGGTCACGTATAGGTCTCAGGCTTCTGAAATAGTGTTTCAGTTCTTGTTCTGTTTGATAGTATATTGCGACATTATCACTCCAAGAGTAGAAACGGCAATGCCGATCCATTGGCGTGAATTCAGTACTTCATGACCGAGTATCCATGCAATGATGGCTGCCGCTACAGGGATAAGTGCCGAGAATATGCTTGATTTAGCTACTCCGAGGCTCTTGATTGTGCTGACCCAAAGCGAGAAAGCAAGGCTGGAGCATAGGATCGAGAGACAAATGAGCGGATACCATACCTCTGGAGAGAAATAGGTCTCGACACTGAAGTCGCCGATTCCTTTCCATAAGAACAGCGGAAACAGATATATCGATCCTATCAGGAACTGATACATTACTATCACCTGACTTGAATAATTGCTTGAAAGGCTTTTGGTCACAGAAGCATGTCCTACCTCCGCTATGACTGCAATCAGGAGCAGTACGACGCCCCAGATGAAGTTCTCTCCAAGCTCGCCTTTGGCCATCGCCACCATCACGATTCCGACAAGAGAGAACAGGATTCCGATGACATTGATGAAATTGACCTTCTCCTTGAAGAAAAGTATACCGGCTCCGATTGAAAAGATCGGAATGGTCGCTATGATCATGGCGCTGAGGGTAGGGGAGCCCGTTTCCTTCAGGCCATATGTCTCGCAGATGAAATAGATGAAAGGCTCGAAAAACGCAAGAAGAAGGAATTTTGGGAAATCCTTTTTCTGTATTCTCTTTATCCTTCCATATGCGGCATTGAACAGGAAAAGCACAAGGCCTGCAAGCAGAATCCTGACAAATACGAAATAGAAGATCGGTATGTTCAGGGCAATCAGCTTGTCTGTCCAGATATAGGACATTCCCCACAGAGTGATCGCAAAGAGCGATGAAATGTAGATGAGAACCTTGCTAGGTTGAACTTTAGGTGACATGTGTTGTTGCGGTTAATAGTTCTGTAATCTTTGGGAGTTTTATAGTTCGCTGAATTTCAACAGTTTTCCATATGTGGTATTCTCGTCAAGGTCTGTCATGATCTTTCCATCCTCGACAACGGCCTTGCCGTTGACGAATACCTTTTCAATGAAGCCTTTGAGGCATTCGCCTTCATATGGTGTCCATCCGCATTTGCTGTATTGGTCTTCTGACTTGACTATGAATTCCTTGTCCTTGTCGAAGATAACGATATCTGCCGCGTATCCTTTTCTGATGCATCCTCTTCTGATTCCGTATAATGCAGATGCATTTTCAGAGAATACGGAAGCAATGCGAGTGAGCGGGATGTCTTCCTGATCAGCAATGGTCAACAGGACCGGAAGACTTTGCTGGATTGAAGGCAGACCGGAAGGAACCTTTGCATATGGCCCTTCTTTTTCGCAAGGCAGGTGTGGTGCGTGGTCGGAACCGATGGTGTCTATCTGACCGTTCAGCAGCGCCTCTCGCAGTGCCTGTCTGTCTTTCGTGGTCTTTATAGAAGGATTGCACTTTGCTCTGCTTCCAAGCCTGTCATAATCTTCGTCACAGAACCATAGGTAGTTGCATGAGGTCTCAGCAATAATCGAAGGGTTGCTGAGCTTTGCTGCACGTACCATTTCGATCTCTTCCTTGGTCGAAATGTGACATAGGACCAGTCTGGTGCCGTGGCTTATAGCTTTTTCAAGTGCCTTTATGCTGGATTTGATGCATGCGCTGCGGCTTCTGATGTTTTCGTGTTCGCAGAACGGGATCTCATCACCGAATCTTTCGACAGCAGCCTGCATGTTTGCCTTTATCGTCGCCTCGTCCTCGCAATGGACAAGAACCGGTCTTTCCTTTATTGAGAACAGTTTATCGAGCGTCCCGGTCTGATCTACAAGCATGTTGCCGGTCGAAGATCCCATGAAAACCTTTACGCCTCCGACCATCTTCGGAGGAATGCCCGCCTCGCCGTCAAGCATGGCTACGATCTGGTCATGGTTTTCATTCGTAGCTCCTATGTTGAATCCGATATTTGCAAGAGATCGGTTCTGAACTGAATCAAGCTTGGCTTTCAGCGTCTCTGCAGATATAGTGGCCGGAGATGTGTTCGGCATGTCCAGCACACTGGTGACTCCTCCGGCAACGGCTGCTCTGGATTCGGTAGCAATGTCTGCCTTGTGGGTCAGTCCGGGATCACGGAAATGGACATGAGCATCTATACCTCCGGCCATCAGATACTTTCCTTCGAGCTCCATTATCTCTGCGTCGGGATACTTCTCCAGAATGTTACTGATCTGCCAATCAAAGTCAGATGCTTCAGCATAAATCACGTCGGAAATACTTTCGTCCATTATCACGACACTTCCGACAGCTTCCTTTTCAGATGTGACTATCGTCGCCTTATGCAGTATCTTCACACTCATGACTGTTTCGCTTTTATCTTTCTCATCTTGAGCTTCATCACTCCCCAGAAAGCTTCGCCGAATATTCCGCTGCTCATCTTTGAAGTTCCTTCAGTCCTATCGACAAATATGATAGGCACTTCCTTAATCTTGAATCCGAGCTTGTATGTAGAATACTTCATCTCTATCTGGAATCCGTAACCTTTCATCTTCACCTGATCCAAGTCTATGGTCTCAAGAACCTTGCGGCTGTAGCACTTGAAGCCGGCGGTCGTGTCATATACGTCCATTCCCAATACGGTACGGACGTAAACGGATGCGTAATATGACATTATCACTCTTCCTATCGGCCAGTTTATCACGCTGATGCCGTTGCAGTAGCGGGAACCGATGGAGAGGTCTGCACCATCCTTGCATGCCTGATATAGCTTCGGCAGGTCGTTCGGATTGTGCGAAAAGTCGGCATCCATTTCGAAGATATAGTCGTATCCATGCTCTATCGACCATTTGAATCCCGTGATGTACGCTGTACCGAGACCGAGTTTGCCTTGGCGTTCGATCATATGGAGGCGTACCGGAAATTCGGCCTGCAGCTTTTTCACTATCGCTGCAGTTCCGTCCGGAGATCCGTCCTCAATCACAAGAATATGATACTCGCCCTCAAGGGAGAACACTGCTCTGATGATCTTTTCTATGTTCTCCTTTTCGTTATAGGTCGGTATTATTACGATTTTCCTGTCCATTTATCTGTTTTCAATTGTTTTCATCATTTCTGCCACTGCCGCTTCAAGCTGTCTGTCTTCTCCGCGCAGTACTGACGCCGGGTCATTGTAAACCAGGATGTCCGGCTCTATCTGCATGTTCTCGAGATATCTTCCCTCCTTTACGCCGAGAGCGCCAACCTGCGGTATGCCGAAGACAAGGCTCGGATCTATCTGTGTTTCCCACCATACTGCAGTCATCGTACCAGGAACCGGGGCTCCGATCAGCTTGCCTATCCCGAGAGTCTTGTAGACATATGGGAATCCGCATGCGTCAGAATAGTTGTCCTCTCCGATAAGGACGCATGACGGCTTTGTCCATTTGTTGTATGGCTCTGTTCCGATGTACTGTCCTCTTGGTTCGAATCTTATATATCCTGTACCATCAAGCAGGGTGGCGAGGTCATCGTGAAGCCATCCTCCGCCGTTGTGGCGTGTGTCTACAATCACAGCTTCACATGTACGGTATTTGCCAAGGAGATCGGAATAAACTCTTCTGAAACTTTCAGAATCCATGCCCTCCACATGTACATATCCTACTTTTCCTCCGGAAAGCTCCTTTACCATCTGTGCTCTCTGCTCAACCCACCTGTTGTAAAGCTGCCTGTAATCCGTATAGCCGGGTTCGATGAACAGCTCATGCTCTTTTTTACCTTTCTTCTTGACAGTTATGAGGATCTTCTTGCCTCCCTTGCCCTTAAGCATATGGCTCCAATCCTTTCCGGCCTTGATCTCTTCGCCGTTTATAGCAGTGATGATGTCGCCTGCCTCGATGTCAGGGTGCTGGAGATATAATGCTCCTCCCTTGATGATCTCTTTGATCTTCAGGCCATCGCCTTCGTAGTCATTGTCGTAGAATGCACCGAGCGTTCCGATGGTCATTCCGCTTCTGTATGAATATCTTGCTCCTGTGTGGGAACCGTTCAGTTCTCCTAACATTTCCGAGAGCATTTCCTGAAAGTCGAAGTTGTTGTCGATGTGAGGCAGGAATCTGGCATATGTCTCCCTGTATCCTTCCCAGTCAATGCCGTGGATCTGCTTGTCATAGAATTTTTCGCTGACCTGCTTCCAGATATGGTTGAAGATATATTCACGTTCTTTGGCCGGCTTGTATTCGAATTCTCCACTGAATGATATGCTCTCTCTCTTTCCTGATGACGTGCTGATTCTTGATACTCCGCTGCCTGAATGGAGGAAGATGTATTTGTCATCGGAACTTGGGTAGAACGAACCTGTAAGGCCTTTCAGAAGCACCTTGACACTGTTGTCCTCAAGATCGAGGACACATAGATCCATACTTTTTTCAAGTCTGACTGAATAATACAGTTTCTTGCCGTCCTGCGTGAGATAATGGTCGCCTAATCTGCCGGAGAATCTTGTCAGCTTGACGATCCTGTCCTTCCTGTCATCAAGATCCAGAACCAGCTTCTCTTCCTTCTTATCGACCTTAGCGCTGTCTTTCTTTTCCTTCCTGTCCTTTTTCTCGTCGGCCTGTATCTTTTCGATTTCCCTGTCCTCCTTGTCTTTGAGGAAATCAGCATACGCCTTGCCGTCGAAGAACATTATATATACATCGCGCTCCGCACCCCAGCTGCCATGGCTGCGGTATCCGGCTTTGTCCGAGGTCCATGTCATTGCCTTTCCCTTGAGGGCCCATCTGAAACCTCCGTCGGTATAACCGCTTTCTGTCAGGTCAGTGATCTCTCCGCTCTCGATATCTATTACGGCAACATCCTCGTTGTTCCATCCGCCATTCGCCTGATAGTTGCAGAGAATGTAACGGCTGTCCGGGCTCCATTCGAATGATTGGTCTCCGTCAGTATATGAATAGTTCACCATCCGGTCAAGAACGATCTTCTCTTTTCCGCTCTTCAGATCCATGACTGCTATCGCTGTCCTGTCCTTGAGGTAGGCGAGAAGCTTGCCGTCAGGTGATACCTGAGGCTGGAAGCATGTTTCTCCCGGCTTTGTCACCAGCTCTTCTTCCATTTTGACAGCATAGGTGAACATCTTGTCATCCTTTTCTGTGAGAGAGGTCTTCCATATGCCCCAATGGCCGTTTCGCTCTGCTGCATAGTAGAGCGTCCTTCCGTCTTTAGAGAAAGTGAGACCGCGTTCCTGCTCTGGAGTGTTGGTGATTCTCTTGGTGGTCTTGTAGTCGATCGAAGTCACGAACACGTCTCCTCTGGCGGTAATTGCGATTTCCTTGCCTTCCGGTGAGATTGCCATACGTGTAGCTCCAGATGTCAGGGTCTGGAAATCGATCTCTTTTTCAATCTGGTCTGTGAGGATACGTATCTCAACCTTTTCAGGAGTTCCTCCGTTCTTGATCGTGTACAGTTCTCCGTCATATGAGTAACACAATGTTCCGTTGTCGGAAATTGACAGATATCTTACCGGGTTGCCTTTGTAGAAGGTTATCTGCTTGGGCTGAATGTCTCCGTCCTTGAGCTCATTTCCGAGAGCTCCGCTGTAATAGATGTTCAAGGTGCCGTCCTGTTCGCTGAGATAATAGAACGCCGAGCCGTCGGATACGAATACAGGGTTTCTGTCTTCTCCGTTGAACGTTGTACATTTAAGGAATATGCCTGCTCCGTCAATGCTGAATTTCTCCTGAGTTGAAGGTATATACATCCATATGTCACGTGTCACTGATGACGTATGGTGCTTTCTCAGCGGATCTTCATATCCTTTGTAGTCTTCATAAATGATGGTGCGGTCAGGTGCGACGCTCATGTTTGACATCTGCAGCGATGTCACCATCTCCGGACGTCCGCCGTCCTTACCTATCATATATACCTGCGAGCCCCCAGGAAAGTCGCCGTACTGCGCATCCTGCTGTATGTTGGCGCTGAATATGATGCTTCCGTCTTCAAGAACGGTCATCGGAGTCTCATTGCCGGGATGCGTTGTCAGTCTGACCGGCGTTCCTCCGGCAGACGGGATTCTGTAAATGTCTTTACTCTTGTTCCTGTATGAGGCGAAGATGATAGATTCTCCGTCCGGCGACCACAGCGGATCTGTGTCATAAGCAGGGTTTGTTGTAATCTGCCTTGCCTGTCCTCCATCTGAGTCCACTACATATATATTACCTTTATATGTAAACGCAATCTGTTCTCCATCCGGAGATATGGCGTTCTTTCTAAGCCAAAGAGGGGAGTCTTGTGCCAATGCAGAGCCTGCCAGCATGACAAATGCCGATAAGGCAAGTAACGTCTTTCTCATGTTATATCCGTTTAATGTCTTATATTCCTATTATATATATAAGGTTAATCATGCAAATATAATAAAAATGTCTGCTAGTTTGTCTTTTTGACATAATAATTATGTATCGATAGATGTTGATATACCTTGCTTACTGCATTTATTCTTCCGATTTGTTACTAAAATTATTGTCTGCATGATTTTAACAAAATTGTAACACCTGTCTGACATGTGTATAAATCAATACTTTACGGTAATGTAAGGGCTTTTTTGTTCATATTTCAATCTGTTTCTTATTCAGAAAAATTTGGAAGTTCGGAAAATAGTCGTACCTTTGCACTCCCGTTTGAGAAAAGGGTGTCTGTAAAGGCAGAGAGTTCTACGAAAGACTGGCGCTGAAGGAACAAATTGAAAAATTTTTGCAAAAAAGTTTGGAGATTAAAAAATAAAGCGTACCTTTGCAACCCCAAACGAAAAAGGGGCGCTCTTCGGAGCTGAAAGGAAGTTCATTGAAAAGACTGATCTACTGTACAAGAAGCAAGT